>NZ_CP109432.1:7631662-7946291 GCF_036227065.1 Spirillospora sp. NBC_01491 | reverse complement strand
CAGCAGTCCCGAACATCGCAGGCAGTTCGATCCGGAGGCCTACCGGATCGTACTGTTCGACCAGCGCAACTGCGGGCGGAGTATTCCGCACGCGAAGGACCCGGGCGTGTCGCTGGAGGACAACACCACCTGGCACCTGGTCGCCGACATGGAGCGGCTGCGCGAGCATCTCGGCATCGAGCGATGGCTGGTGTACGGGGGCTCGTGGGGCAGCACGCTGTCGCTGGCGTACGCGCAGGCGCATCCGGACCGGGTGAGCGAGCTGGTGCTGCGCGGCATCTTCATGCTGCGGCCGTTCGAGCTGTACTGGTTCTACCAGGAGGGCGCCTCGCTGGTCTTCCCCGACCTGTGGGAGCGGTACGTGGAGCCGATCCCCGAGGACGAGCGCGAGAACCTCATCGAGGCGTTCCACGAGCGGCTGAACTCCCCCGACCGCGAGGTCCGGGTCGCGGCGGCCCGTGCCTGGTCGACCTGGGAGGGGTCGACGATCACGCTGCGGCCGAATGCCGAGCTGGCGGACGGGTTCGGCGAGCCCGACTACGCGGTGGCGTTCGCCCGGATCGAGAACCACTACTTCGTCCACGGCGGGTTCTTCGAGGAGGACCAGCTCCTGCGGGACGTGGACGCGATCCGGCACATCCCCGCGGTCATCGTGCAGGGCCGCTACGACATGTGCACTCCGGCCGCCACGGCCTGGGACCTGCACCGGGCCTGGCCCGAGGCGGAGTTCCACATCGTCGACGACGCGGGGCACGCCTTCGACGAGCCGGGGACGCTGCACCACCTGATCGAGGCCACCGACCGGTTCGCCGGCCGCCGGCGGTCCTGAGACGTCCTCCGCCCCCGGGGCCCGGCGCCGCCGGGTCCTGGGGTCCGGGGGACCGGGGGGCCCAAGGGTCTGACCGAAAACCCGCTGAACCTTTCCTAAGGGATAGCTGACACTTACCTGTAGGCGGGTCCATTCACCCCTTGCGCGACGGCGCCGCTGCAAATCAGACCGGTGCCCGCCGGGCCGCTCCGCCGCCCGTCCGACCCCCGCCATACCCCGCGACCTCGTCGGACACAGCGTGACGCCCGTCGCCCTCGAGTCGTTGTCCGTTAAATTGTGTGATTCACATCACACAAACGAGACACAAAAAGTCTCGCCAATCGATGACAAATCACTAAAGTGACCCCCAAACTGGGCCGCAGGACACTTGCGGATTATTCCGGCAATCACCCCTGCGTATCCGCCGGAACGGCGGCATCGGCGGCCCCTTCCAGGGTGCGGACATGAACCCGGATTTAGTAAGCGAACTGTCATACCCGCTGCCCGGGCCCTCAAACATTCCGCAGATAACAATCGATACCGGACTCTCAGGCAAGTTCGCTAAGTTGCCTGGACATGGCCACGCAACCCCTGGAATCCAAGACCCGGCGGGACGAACCGACGACCGGCGTGCAACTCCAGGAGCCGAGCCTCAAGGACGGCCCCGAGCTCTGGCGGCTCGCCCGCGACTCACAGGTGCTGGACGTCAATTCGCCGTACAGCTACACGCTGTGGTGCCGCGACTTCGCCGACACCTCGGTGGTCGCACGCGACGGCGGCAGGCCCTGCGGGTTCATCACCGGCTACGTCCGCCCGGCCAGCCCTGACACGTTCTTCGTGTGGCAGGTCGCGGTGGACGTCGAGCATCGCGGCCAGGGCCTGGCCCGCCGGATGCTGGACCGGCTCGGCGACCGGCTGGCCGCCCGCGGCCACCGGTTCATGGAGGCGACAGTGACGCCCGGCAACGCCGCGTCCACCGCCATGTTCGCCTCGTTCGCCCGCGACCGGGGGTGCGAGCTCGCACGCTCCCCCCTGTTCGGCTCCGAGCTGCTCGACGGGCACGAGCCCGAGGTGCTGTTCCGCATCGGGCCACTGCCCGCGCCAGCCGGGGACTAGAGAGCGCACCGCTCCACCGCCATCCACCTCGTTCCCACCCCAACCTGCCGGAGGCAGACCATGGACGTTTTCGCTCGCCTGGAATCGGAAGTCCGCGGCTACTGTAGGGGCTGGCCCACCGTGTTCAGCACCGCGCGCGGCAGCCACATCACCGATGAGGACGGCCGCACCTACCTCGACTTCTTCGCCGGGGCCGGCACCCTCAACTACGGGCACAACAACCCGCAGCTGAAACGCCGGCTGATGGAGTACCTGGAGCGCGACGCGATCGTCCACGGCCTGGACATGTACACCACGGCCAAGCGCGAGTTCCTGGACCGCTTCAACGAGACGGTGCTGGCCCCGCGCGACCTGGACTACAAGATCCAGTTCCCGGGCCCGGCGGGCAACAACTCGGTGGAGGCCGCACTCAAGCTGGCCCGCAAGTACACCGGCCGGGAGAGCGTGGTCAGCTTCACCAACGCCTTCCACGGCATGACGCTCGGCGCCCTCGCGGTGACCGGGAACTCGATGAAGCGGAACGGCGCCGGAGTCCCGCTCGGGCACGGCGTGGCGATGCCCTACGACGACTACCTCGACGGCCGCACCCCGGACTTCCTGCTGCTGGACACCATGCTGGACGACAGCGGCAGCGGCCTGGACAAGCCCGCCGCGGTGATCGTCGAGACGGTGCAGGGCGAGGGCGGCATCAACGTGGCCACCCCCGAGTGGCTGCGCGGCCTGGCCGACCTGTGCCGCCGGCACGACATCCTGCTCATCGTCGACGACGTGCAGATGGGCTGCGGGCGCACCGGCGCGTTCTTCAGCTTCGAGGACGCCGGGATCACGCCGGACATCGTGTGCCTGTCCAAGTCGCTGAGCGGGTACGGCCTGCCGCTCGCGGTCACGCTGATGAAGCGCGAGCTGGACGTGTGGGAGCCCGGCGAGCACAACGGCACCTTCCGCGGCTTCAACCCCGCGTTCGTCACCTCCGTCGCCGCCCTGGACGACTACTGGACGGGCGAGGGCATGGAGAAGCAGACCCTGGCCAAGGGCGAGCAGATCGAGCGCGGGCTGAACGAGATCGCGGTCGCCCACGCCGGCGCCGTCGAGGGGGTCCGCGGCCGGGGCATGGCCTGGGGCCTGGTGATGAAGGACGCGGAGACGGCGCCCCTGGTGTGCGCCGAGGCGTTCTCCCGCGGCCTGCTCATGGAGACCTCCGGCCCCGAGAGCGAGGTGGTCAAGCTGCTGCCGCCGCTGACCACCTCCGAGGCCGACCTGAACCGGGGCCTGGAGATCATCGCCGAGTCGGTGGACACGGTCCGCGAGTCCGTCACCGTCTGACCGGCCCCGCGACCAGTACGGAAAGCAGCGAAAGAGGAGTTCCATGATCGTTCGTTCCCTCAACGAGATCGTCGGCACCGAGCGCGACGTGCAGGCCGAGACGTGGTGCAGCCGCCGGCTGGTGCTGGCCAAGGAGGGAGTCGGTTTCTCGCTGCACGACACGGTGCTGTACGCGGGGACCTCCACCGAGATGTGGTACGCCAACCACATCGAGGCCGTGTACTGCATCGAGGGCGAGGGCGAGCTGGTCGACCGGGACACCGGCGAGAAGCACCGGATCGAGCCGGGCGTCATGTACCTGCTGAACGGGCACGAGCACCACACCCTGCACGCGCACACCGACGTGCGCACGGTCTGCGTCTTCAACCCGCCCTGCACCGGCAGGGAGGTCCATGACGAGAACGGGGTCTATCCGCTGCTCACCGAGGAGGACGCATGAGCATCATCGAGTCGCACCCGACTCTCGGAGACGCCTATCCCACCCGCAAGTCGGCCGAGGCCGCACTGCTGTACCGCCAGGACCCGGTCGTGGTCGGCGGCCCGCAGGACGGCCCGATCGACGGCGCCACGCTCGAGGCGTTCGAGTCCAACGGCTTCCTGTCGGTCGACCAGCTGCTCGCGCCGGAGGAGGTCGAGGACTACCGCGCCGAGCTGCGCCGGCTGTCCTGCGACCCGGACGTCCTGGCCGACGAGCGCACGGTGACCGAGCGGGGCTCGGACGAGGTCCGGTCCATCTTCGAGGTGCACGCGCTCAGCGAGGTCTTCGCCGAGCTGGTCCGGGACCCCCGCGTGGTCGGCCGGGCCCGGCAGATCCTCGGCTCGGACGTCTACGTCCACCAGAGCCGGGTGAATTACAAGCCGGGCTTCACCGGCAAGGACTTCTACTGGCACTCCGACTTCGAGACCTGGCACGCCGAGGACGGCATGCCGCGGATGCGCGCGGTGAGCATCTCGATCGCCCTCACCGAGAACTTCGTCCACAATGGCGGGCTCATGATCATGCCCGGGTCGCACAAGACGTTCGTGGCGTGCGTCGGCGAGACTCCCTCCGATCACTACAAGGACTCGCTGCGGGGTCAGGAGATCGGCACGCCCGATCCCAACAGCCTGTCGATCCTGGCCGACAAGCACGGCATCGAGCTCTTCACCGGCACCGCCGGCTCGGCGACCATGTTCGACTGCAACTGCATGCACGGATCCAACGGGAACATCACCCCGTTCCCCCGGTCCAACATCTTCATCGTGTTCAACAGCGTGGAGAACGCCTGCATCGAGCCGTTCTCGGCGCCGGCTCCGCGGCCCTCGTTCATCGGCGCCCGCGATTTCACCCCGATTAGCCCCTGAGACCCTGTTCGGCCCTGAGGTTTCTGGCCATACTTACCGACCACCCGTAATCGACCATCTCGACCCCGCGCCCGCGGGGGGCTCCCGGCCCCCGCGGGCGCGGCGGCACCCTCCACAGGAGTTCAACGATGACTTCCTCGAGACGTGACTTCCTCCGCACCACCGTCCTGCTGTCCGCCGCCGTGCCGCTCGTCGCGGCCGGCTGCTCCACGACGGATCCCGATACGGAGAAGGCGGGCGGCGGGACCCTGGCCCGGGCCACCAAGGACAAGAAGATCGTCGTCGGCTTCGCCCCGGAGCCGCCGTACGGCTTCAAGGACAAGTCCGGCAAGCTCACCGGCGAGGCGCCCGAGCTGGCCCGTGCGGTCTTCAAGGAACTCGGCATCGACAACGTCGAGGGAGTCCAGGTCGACTTCGGCGGCCTGGTCGGGGGGCTGAAGGCCAAGCGGTTCGACGTGATCGCGGCCGGCATGTTCATCACGCCCGAGCGCTGCGCGGAAGTGGCGTTCGCCGACCCCGAGTACGTGGCCAAGAGCGCCTTCCTGGTGCCCAAGGGCAACCCGAAGGGCCTGCTCAAGGCGGAGGACCCGGGGAAGAAGGGGGCCAAGGTCGGCGTCCTCACCGGCGCGGTCGAGGGCGGCTACGCCGAGAAGCTCGGGGTCAAGAAGGACGACATCAAGACCTTCGACAGCCCGGCCAACGCGTTCGAGGGCCTGAAGGCCAAGCGGATCGACGCCATCTGGCTGACCCGCATCTCGCTGGCCGACCTGATGTCCAAGCACCAGGGCGAGGCCTACGAGGTCACCGAGCCGTTCGTCCCGGTGATCGGCGGCAAGGAGCAGTTCGGCGCCGGCGCGTTCGCGTTCCGCAAGGGCGACGCGGACCTGCTCAAGGCGTTCAATGATCAGCTCACCAAGCTCAAGCAGGCCAACGGCCTGCTGCCGATCATCCAGCCGTTCGGGTTCAGCCAGGCCGAGATCCCCGGACCGGGCGACACCTCGGCCAAGTTCTGCGCGGGCTGATCCGCGGTGTTCGATGTCCTCGACAGCCATGAGGAGCTGCTGAAGGGCGCGTGGATCACCATCCAGCTGACGGTCGGCGGCAGCCTGCTGGCCTTGGTGCTGGCGGTGCTGTTCGGGATGGCGGGCGTCTCGTCCAGCCGCTGGGTCCGTGGGCTCAACCGGGTGTACGTGGAGTTCTTCCGCGGCACCGCCACGCTGGTGCTGCTGTACTGGTTCTTCTACGCGCTGCCCCTGGTCGGATTCAAGTTCGCGCCGATGTTCACCGCGATCATGGCCCTCGGGCTCAACGTCGGCGCCTACGGCGCCGAGGTCGTGCGCGGGGCGATCATCTCGGTGCCGAAGGCGCAGTACGAGGCGACGATCGCGCTCAACCTCACCCCGACGCAGCGGATGATCCGGGTGATCCTCCCGCAGGCCGTGTCGCTGATGCTGCCGCCGTTCGGGAACCTGCTCATCGAGCTGATGAAGGGAACGGCGGTGGTGTCGCTGATCACCATCGGCGACCTGACCTTCCGCGGCAAGGAGATCCAGCAGAGCACCGGCGAGACCGCGTGGACCTTCTTCTGGATCCTGGTGTTCTACTTCGTGATCGCGCAGGTGCTTCAGTTGTTCGTCCGCTTCGCCGAACGCCGGGTCGACCGGATGCTGGGCCGCCGGCCTTCGCGTGACACCTCGCTGGCCACGGTCTCGGCCAGCGCCGCCGGGACGGGGGTGGGTGGCTGATGGAGTGGGACTGGCAGTACTCCGGCGACATCATGCCCGACCTGCTGGACGGGCTGAAGTACACGATCATCGCGACCCTGCTCGGCTACGTCATCGCGCTGGTGCTCGGGCTGGTCTGGACGCTGCTGCGGCGGGCGCCCAACCCGGTCGTCCGCCAGACGGTGCGGTGGGTCACCGAGTTCATCCGCTGCACCCCGCTGATCCCGCAGCTGTTCTTCTTCTACTTCGTGATCCTGCCGCAGGTGGCGCCGGCACTGCACACGGTGCTGCCGTTCATCGACTTCCAGGAGCCGATCGCGGCGGGTGTGATCGCCCTCGGCGTGCACTACTCGACCTACACCGCCGAGGTGTACCGGGCGGGCATCGCCGACGTCCCGCGCGGGCAATGGGAGGCGTGCACCGCGCTGAACCTGCCCCGCTCCCGGGTGTGGACGGACGTGATCCTGCCGCAGGCGATCCGCAAGGTCATCCCGACGCTCGGGAACTATCTCATCGCGATGTTCAAGGACTCGCCGATGCTGCTGGCGATCCAGGTGGTCGAACTGCTCAACGCCTCCTTCCAGGTCGGCGCCAAGAGCCTGAAGTACCTGGAGCCGATCACCATCGTCGGCGTGCTGTTCGTGATCGTCAGCGTCATTTCCTCGATTCTCGTCCGTCGCCTGGAGAGGCGCTATGCCACAGTCTGACACCGCCCCCGAATCCTCCGAGCCCAAGGACGAGGCCCCCGCCCCGTCCCTGGAGAAGGCCACCGGCCGCACCGGCGCCGACGGCGTCCCGGCCGGCAAGGACCCCAAGCCGATCGACGCGGCGCCGCTGCCCAAGGGCGGTGCGCCGGGCATCACCTTCGAGAAGGTGGTGAAGCGGTTCGGCAGCAACGTGGTGCTCCGCGAGCTCGACTTCACCGTGGCGCCCGGCGAGCGGGTCACGCTCATCGGGCCGAGCGGGTCGGGCAAGACCACGATCCTCCGCCTGCTGATGACGTTGGAGACGCTGAACGAGGGTGTCATCTGGATCGGCGACCAGACGCTGTGGCACATGGACCGCGGCGGGAAGCGCGTCGCGGCCAACCAGAAGCACCTGCACGAGATGCGCAAGCAGGTCGGCATGGTGTTCCAGCAGTTCAACCTGTTCCCCAACATGAACGTGCTGCGCAACCTCACCGAGGGACCGCGGCGGGTGCTCGGGGTCTCGCAGGACGAGGCGGTCGAGCGGGCCCGCGAACTGCTGGAGCTGGTCGGCCTCGCCGACAAGCTCAACGCCCATCCGACCCAGCTGTCGGGCGGGCAGCAGCAGCGGGTCGCGGTCGCGCGGGCGCTGGCGATGCAGCCCAAGGTCCTGCTGCTGGACGAGGTCACCTCGGCGCTCGACCCCGAGCTCGTCGTCGGCGTGCAGGACCTGCTGCGCGACATCGCCAACGCCAGCGACATCACGCTGCTGTGCGTCACCCACGAGATGAACTTCGCCAGGGACATCTCCAACCGGGTCCTGATGTTCGACCAGGGCCAGATCGTCGAGGAGGGCCCGCCGGAACAGATCTTCGGCGAGCCGTCCGAGCAGCGCACCCGCGACTTCCTCCAGGCGGTCCTGGCCTCCTGACCGCACGGTGCGCGCCGCGCCGCCTCCCCGTCACCTCGGGGAGGCGGCGCGTCGTCGTCGGTCAGGCCACGCCGGGCCACGCGGCGGCGATCACCCGCCGCCACTCCGGCACCGGGGTGCCCGGGTGGGCCTGGCCCAGCAGTCCGGACGGGAAGGTGAACAGCGGCGCCTTGGCCGGGTTCCGGACGGCCTGGTCGACGATCGCCTCAGTGAGCAGCTCACCGCAGCCCAGCCGGGGGAACGCCGCGTGCACCCGTTCGGCGAACCCCTCCGGCAGGTGGCGGGCGCCGAGGCCGGTGACGTCGGCCCCGGCTCCGGCGTGGGTGAGGGCGATCTCCGGCCGCATCCGGGACGCGATCCCGTTGCTGGTGTGCAGGGCGATGGCCTCCCAGACGGTCCGCACCCGGTCGGCGGGCAGTCCGAGCTCGGTGAGGAACTCCCCGGCGGCGTCGGCGCCGTCCACCTCGAAGCGCTGCTCGCGGTCGCCGCGGCCGGTCAGCCCGACGTCGTGCAGGATGCAGGCGAGGTAGAGCAGTTCGTCGTCGTAGTCGGTGCCGGGGCGCAGCCCGAGTCCCTCGCCCACGGCGCGCCCGAACAGGTACGTGCGCACGCTGTGGTTGGCCAGCGTGGGCGACTCGATCTCGAAGACGAGCGCGTCCGCCTGCCTGGCGGCGTCGGTGTCGGGAATGCCGAACTCGGCGAAGTGGTCGGCCACGGCGGGCCTCCTTCTGGTCGGGACTGGCGGGCTCGCCTCGATCCTCCGGCGGGCGCGGACCGTCCGGCCAGTGGCCGGGACGCCGATGTCCGCTATGTTCTGGCCATGCACGTCGTCGCCGTCCTCGCCCTCGACGGGGTGGTGCCGTTCGATCTGGCGGTGCCCGGCCAGGTCTTCGGGTCGGCCGTCACCCCCGGGGGCGCCCCGCTCTACGAGACGCGGGTGTGCTGCGGGCCGTCCGGCGCGGCGACAGCGGCGATGTTCGGGGCGATGCGGGTGGAGTCCCGCTGGGGCCTGGACGAGCTGCGCGCGGCCGACACGATCGTGGTCCCCGGGCACGACCCGTTCCTGCCCGATCCGCCCCCCGAGGTCCTGGACGCGCTGCGCGCGGCGTCCGCCCGCGGCGCCCGGATTGCCTCGATCTGCGTCGGCGCGTTCGTGCTCGCCGCGGCGGGCCTGCTGGACGGGCGCCGCGCCACCACGCACTGGATACACGCGGCGGCGCTCGCCCGCCGCCATCCGGCCGTCGAGGTCGATCCGGCGGTGCTGTTCCTGGACGACGGGCCGCTGCTCACCTCGGCGGGCGTCGCGGCCGGGATCGACCTGTGCCTGCACCTGGTGCGCCGCGACCACGGTTCGGCGACGGCCGCGCGGACGGCCCGGTACATCGTGATGCCGCCGCAGCGCGACGGCGGGCAGGCGCAGTTCATCCGGCACGAGGACCCGCGCGACGTCGGGGCGGCGCTCCAGCCGACGCTGGCCTGGCTGGAGGCCAACCTGCACCGGCCGCTGACGCTCGGCGACATCGCCGGGCAGGCGGCCACGAGCGTCCGCACGCTGACCCGCCGGTTCCACGACCAGGCGGGTACCACGCCGCTGCGGTGGCTGTCGCGGGCGCGCGTCCACCGCGCCCAGCACCTGCTGGAGACCACCGGCCTGCCGGTCGAGCGGGTCGCCGCCGAGGCCGGGTTCGGCTCGCCGGTGACGCTGCGGGCGCACTTCGCCCGCACGGTCGGTGTCTCCCCGCAGGCGTACCGGGCCGCGTTCCGGGCGCGTCCGGACTCTGCTCCGGACACCCCTCCGGACTCCGCTCCGGACCCGCTCTGAACGCCGTCCCCGCCGCTTCCGGCGTGATCACCGGCACCGGGCCAGCCCTAGAGAAACCGAACGGCGCTCGGTAGCGTGGCGGGGACGGCACCGCGGGAGGGACGCGCACGTGAGGTTGATCCATGGGTGACGGGGCGGCCATCGCCGGCCTCGGCATGACCGAGCTCGGCAAGGTGTACGGGCGCAGCCCGCGCCGGCTGGCGGCCGACGCCGTACGGCTCGCGGTCGCCGACGCCGGCCTCGCGCTCGGCGACCTGGACGGCCTGCTGGTCAGCCACGGCCTCGGCGGCTCCCCCGGGATCGAACTGGCCGACACCCTCGGCCTGCGCGACCTGCGGCTGCTCACCCACATGAACGCGTTCGGCGCCACCGCGGGCGCGATGGTCTCCTACGCGGCGATGTCGGTGCTCAGCGGCGCCGCGTCCACGGTCGGGTGCGTGTTCTCCGACGCGCCGCTCAAGCCGAGGCAGTCGGCCGGATCGGCCTACCAGCGGGACGCGCCCGAGTGGTATGGGTTCGGCGGCATGACGGCCGCGCTCGGGTTCCGCAGCGTCAACGCCTTCTACGCGCTGGCCGCGCAGCGGCACATGGCCCGCTACGGCACCACCAGCGAGCAGCTCGGCGCGATCGCGGTCAGCACCCGGGAGTGGGCGGCGCGCAACCCGCTGGCCCAGATGCGCGATCCGATCAGCCTCGCCGACCACCAGGCGTCCCGCTGGGTCGCCGAGCCGCTGCACCTGCTCGACTGCTGCCTGGTCTCCAACGGCGCCGTCGCGGTCGTGGTGACCGGCGCCGCCCGCGCCCGCGACCTCGCCCGCCCCCCGGTGCACCTGTGGGGCTGGGGGCAGGGCCATCCCGGGCACCGCAAGGAGCGCGGCAGCGAGTTCGGCCTCACCACCGGCGCGGTCTCGTCCGGGCGGAGCGCGATGACGATGGCCGGGGTGACCGCGGCCGACGTCGACGTGTGCGAGCTCTACGACTGCTACACCTACACGGTCCTGGTGTCGCTGGAGGACTACGGCTTCTGCGCCAAGGGCGAGGGCGGCGCGTTCGCCGCGTCCGGCGCGCTCGGGCCCGGCGGGACGCTGCCCACCAACACCGGCGGCGGGCAGCTCTCGGGCTACTACATGTGGGGCATGACGCCGCTGTCGGAGGCGGTGGTCCAGGCGCGCGGGGACGGCGGGGAGCGTCAGGCCGCCGCCAACGACGTCATCCTGGTCAGCGGGAACGGCGGCATCCTGGACCACCACGCCACGCTGATCGTCAGCCCGCACGAGAGGGGCACCGCGTGATGGACATCGGCGTGCTGCGCCGCGACGGCCGCACCGACCCGTTCTTCGACGGCACCGCCGCCGGGCGGCTGGTCGTCCGGCGGTGCGCGGCGTGCGACCGCTGGCTCGCGCCGGACGCCGGGGGCTGCCCCGGCTGCGGCGACGAGGACCCGGGCTGGGCTGAGGCGTCCGGCGCGGCGACCCTGGTCACCTGGACGGTCACGCACGGCCGCCCCGCCGGGGACGGCACCGTCCCGCCCCCGGCCGTGCTCGCGCTGGTGGAGCTGGCCGAGGGGCCCTGGCTGCACGCCCGCCTGGACGCCGCCGACCCGGCGGCCCTGCGCGGGCGGCTGCGCGAGGGCCTGCCGCTGACGGCGGTGTTCGTGCCCGCCGAGCAGGGCGAGGCGCACCTTCTCTTCCGGCCCGAGCAAGGGGACTGACCATGCGCACCGACATCTGCGACACCCTCGGGATCGAGTTCCCGCTCTTCGCCTTCAGCCACTGCCGCGACGTGGTCGCCGCCGTCACCAACGCCGGCGGCCTCGGCGTGCTCGGCGCCGTCGCCTACACCCCGGACCGGCTCGAGGAGGAGCTGCGCTGGATCGACGACCACGTGGGCGGGCGCCCGTACGGGGTCGACGTCCTGGTTCCCGCCAAGATCGACGAGTCGGCCGAGCGGGCCGGCCGCGGCGAGGGCGGCCTCGACACGATGCTCGCCGCCGTCCCCGAGGAGCACTGGCGGTTCCTGTTCGGCCTGTTCGAGAAGTACGGGGTGCCGCTGCCCGACTTCGAGAAGGCCAAGCGGGCCGGATCCGGCCGCGGCGGCACCCAGGTGACCAGGGAGGGCGCCGCCGAGCTGATCGAGGTGTCCCTCGCGCACCCGATCGGGCTCATCGCCAGCGCGCTCGGCACGCCGCCGCCGCTCATGGTGGAGAAGGCCAAGAACGCCGGCGTCCCGGTCGCCGCGCTGGTCGGCACCGCCGAGCACGCCCACCGCCAGGTCGCCGCGGGCGTCGACCTGATCGTCGCGCAGGGCGGCGAGGCCGGCGGGCACACCGGCGAGATCTCCACCATGGTCCTGGTCCCCGAGGTCGTCGACACCGTCGCGCCCGTGCCGGTGCTCGCCGCCGGCGGCATCGGCACCGGCCGGCAGATGGCCGCCGCGATGGCGCTCGGCGCGTCCGGCGTCTGGTGCGGCTCGGTCTGGCTCACCACCGAGGAGGCCGAGACCGCGCCCGCGGTCAAGGAGAAGCTCCTGGCCGCCACCTCCCGCGACACGATCCGGTCGCGGTCGCGCACCGGCAAACCGGCCCGGCAGCTCGTCTCGAAGTGGACGCAGGAGTGGGAGGGGCCCGGCAGCCCCGGCGCGCTCGGCATGCCGCTCCAGATGATCATCTCGCAGGGTGCAATGATGCAGATCGACAAAATGGCCGATTCCGGCAACCCGGGAGCCCGTGAGCTGGCCAACTACTTCGTCGGCCAGATCGTCGGGCAGATGAACACCGTCAAGCCCGCCCGCCAGGTCGTCTACGACATCATGACGGAGTTCGCCGAGGCCATCGGCCGCCTGAACGCCCTCACCGAGGGCTGATCCCGCGCCCGCGGCTGTGGAACTTGACATGTTCGGACCGCCGATCGGGTCCTAGGCTCCCGGATAGCGACACCCGACCCGTCCCCGGCGACAGGTACCCCAGCAGTGAGCAATCCCAGCCCCGACGACCCCGGACGCGGCCTCTTCGCGCTCTTCGACTGGCTCACCAGCCGGATGCCCTGGCGCCTGAACGCCCGCCCGTTCCCGGTGATCGTCCTGGACGCCGAGGCCGGCGCCGGGCCCGCGGTCCCCGAGGCGTTCGTCGAGGAGCTCAAGCACGCCGCGGCCGAGATGGCGCTGCCCGTGGTGTCCCCCGTGCTCACCGACAGCGAGGGCGACGGCGACGCCGCCGAGCTCACCGCGGCGATCGCGCTCATCGACCGCCTGTCCCAGCCGCTGACCTGGAGCAACACCCGATCGCAGTTCGGCCGGTTCCGGTTCCCCCGCGCCGACCTCGTCCAGTCCTTCCAGGCCGCCGCCCGCCAGGACGGCGAGAACGACCCGCCCTACCGCCGCTCCCCCGTCTCCGCGGTGGCCGTCTGGAACGAGCGCGCCGGGCTCTTCCGCTGGCCCGGCGACACCCTGCGCGCCCCCGCCTGGTGGTCCACCGTCGGCGGCTCCCTCCTCGCGGTCGTCGCCGTCCTCGCCGGCGGCATCGCCGACCAGACCAACCGCAAGCCGCTGATCACGGCCGCGGCACTGGTCATCGCGCTGCTCCTGCTGCTGGTCGGACTTACCACCCGCCGCCTCTGGCTGCCGGTGCTGTCCCGCCTCGGCTGGGGCGGCCGGTACCGCTGGTTCGCCAGCACCTCATTCTTCGCCGTCCTCGGCGACGGCGACGAGGACGGCGACGACCTCGGCTTCGAGGGCCGCATGCACCGCGTGTTCGACCGGCTGACCAAGCCGGACGCGGCCCGGTTCCTCCTCCAGATGAAGACCTTCGCGCTGCTGGAGGACATGCGGCACAACCACCGCCGCTTCGCGCCCAGCCTGCGCGGCTTCAAGCGGCCCGCGCCGCCGGTGGTGTTCCTGTCCGGCGTCGGCAGCCGCAACGGCGGCGTCCACGTGCTGTCGTCCATGAGCGACATCCGCGCCCGGCGCAGCGAGTTCCCGCCCCTGGTCGTCATCGCCACCATGGCCCCCGGGCACGGCGGCGCGCTCGGCGGCCCCGCCGGCGCCGGCGACCCTCCCAAGGACCGCTACGAGCAGTGGCGCTCGTCGCTCGGCACCGCGCAGAGCCCCAGCGAGGCGGTCCCCCTCCCGTGGCTGCTGCGCATCCCCGTCGGTGGGGACCCCCGGGCGGAGCGGTCCGGCGACGACGCCCCCGCCTTCCTCGTCCGGCGCCGTCCCCGCTGGACGTGGCTGTGGTCCTGGCGCAGCCTCGTCGCCGCAGCCGCCCTCGGCGCCGTCGCCGCGACCTACGCCCAGGTGCATCTGCGCTCGACCTACTGCCACGTCGACCTCGCCTTCAACCGCAATACCGACACCCGCCTGCGCGGCACCGGCACCGACCGCGAATGCATCGGCGTCTCCACCGACGGCACCCGGTTCGAGCGGACGCACGACAGTGTCACGCTGGCAGGCGAGCGCCGGCTCCCGAACCCGAACAACAAGGGCGCCGACCTCACCCTCGCCGACCTGCAACGCAAGATCCACGAGGAGAACGAGAGGATCCTGAAGCGGCCGGACCCGTACGTGACGCTGATCTATGCGGGCGTGCTGGCCGCGCCGGAAGGACAGGACGACCGGACCGTCAGCAGCATCGAGGAACTCGCGGGCGCCTACCTGTCGCAGATGCGCAACAACGACCAAGGCGCCAACAAGATCGACAACCCCCTGAAGGTGCGGCTCCTGCCCGCCAACACCGGCCAGGACATGAAGTACGCCGTCCCGATGGCCGACCTCATCCTCCGCCTGGCCCGCAACGACCCGACCGTCGTCGGCGTCGTCGGGATCGGCCGCAACACCAGGAACTCCGAGACTGCGATCAACGATCTCGTCGGCAAGGGCCTGCCCGTCGTCAACACCGTCAACTCCTCCGACGCGCTCCCCCGGCAGGGGCTCCCCTTCTACGGCCTCGCCGCCACCAACCAGGACGAGGCCGCCGCGACCACCCGGGTACCGAAAGGCGACCGGGCCGGACGCGCCCTCATCGTCCGCCGCAAGCCCGGCCCGTCGGGGGACCTCTACAGCAAACAGATCGCCGACGACGCCATCGAGGCGCTCAAGCTCGATCCCCAGCGCGACGACGACGTGGTCGACTACACCGACGACAGCGACATCGGCAACATCGTCCAGGGCAAGTGCACCGGCGCCCGCACCGCACCGTACGGCCTGGTGTACTTCGCCGGCCGGGCCGAGGACCTCCCCGGCCTGATGAACGGCCTCGTCCTCGGCGAATGCGCCGGCGGGAAGAAGAAGCTGAGCATCCTGGCGGGCGACGACGTGACCAAGATCAGGTTCGGCAACAGCACCGACGACAACCAGGTAGAACTGCCCCCAAACGTCACCGTGTACCACACCGCGTTCGTGTACCTGCCCACGCTGCTCACCGCGAAGACGAGCCGCGTGAACGCGTTCTTCAAGCTGACCGACTCGCTGCTGGGCATCGGCGGCAGCAAGGTGAGGGAGGACGAGCCGCTCCTGGCGGACGGCCAGATGGCCCTCGGATACGACGCGGTCGTCGCCCTGAGCCAGGCCGCGCAGAACGCCTTCAGCGCGCTGCGTCCCGGCAAGGGCGGGGGCGACCCGATCCCCGGCAGCAGCCGCGTCACCTCCGGCTCGGTACTGCTGGAGCTGCGCCGCCTGCGCGTGCCCCTGGCCGCCACCGGCGACATCGACTTCAACGGCTACCCCGACCCCGGCCACCAGGGGCTGACGCTCCTCAAGGTCGCGCCCGACAAGAAGGGGACGCCGGAACGCACCCTGGTCTGCGGCAAGATCAACGGCGATCGGCGCATCCCCGGCCTGAAGCCGTGCCCGACCTGGGCCGAGGTCATGAAGTGAGGCGGGCCGCCGTCCCGATCTCCAGGGCCGTCCAGACCGCGCCGTCCGGACCCGCCGCGATGCCGTGCGGCTCCGAGGACGGCGTCGGGAGGTCATAGCCGGTGACCTCGCCGCTCAGGGTGACGCGGCCGATCCGGTTCCCGCCCCACTCGGTGAACCAGCAGGCGCCGTCCGGACCCGCCGCGATCGCATGGGGCTTGGCGCCACGGTCGGGAAGCGGGAACTCCCGGATCTCGCCGTCCACGGTGATCCGGCCGACCTGCCCCGCCCCGATCTCGACGAACCACAGGGCGTCGTCGGCGCCGCGGGCGATACCCACCGGGGCGGCGCCGCCGGTCGGCAGCGGGTGCAGCACGACGTCGCCGCCCACGCTGATGCGGCCGATCGCGTTCGCCTGGTTGAGGGTGAACCACAGCGCCCCGTCCGCGCCCGCCGCGATCATCGAGGGGTAGCCGCCCGCGACCGGCAACGGGAACTCGGTGAACTCGCCGCCGGTCGTGACGCGGCCGATCCGGTCGGTGTTCATCTCGGTGAACCACAGTGCGCCGTCCGGGCCCGCCGCGATGCCGTACGGTCCGCTGCCGGGCGTCGGAACCGCGAACCCGGTGACGTCGCCGCCCGTGCTGATCCGGCCGAGGTGGTGGTCGCCGGTGCGCGCGAACCACAGCGCCCCGTCAGGGCCGGGCGTGATGACGGTCGGCGAGCATCCGGGCGGGCCCGCCGGATAGCGGTCGAGCCCGCCGTTGACGGCGAGACGCACGATCTCGCCGCTCTTGTGCAAGGTGAGCCACAGCGCCCCGTCGGCCCCGGCCGCGATGCCGTACGGCTCGCCTCCCACCGAGAACTCTTGGACGGACGGCTGGCCGGTGCGCTGCATGGGAAGTGCCTCTCGGACGTCGGGTCTGTGATCTCTCTACCAGAGACCGCCGTCACCCTGCTGCGTGCCCGTGCCGGACGCAACTCCTTTTCCGTGCTCAGCACGGCGGCGGACCGGGGAACCGCATCCACACCGTCGTCCGCTGCCCGTCCGGCCGTATCCCCCAGCCCAGCGTGAGCGCCTCGATGATCCGCAGGCCCCGGCCGTCCTCGGACATCGGATCGTCGCGCGGGCACGGCCGCGCCCCGCCCGCGCCGTCGTCGGTCACCTCCGCGAGAACGTCGCCGCCCGCCGTCGCGAACGTCACCGTGACCTTCCCGCCGCGCCCCGACGCCGTGTGCTCGATGCCGTTGGTGAACGCCTCGTTCACGCACGTCTGGACGTCGTCGAGCGAGGGATGCCCCGCACCGAGCGCGTCCCGCGCGAACATCCGGACCTGCGCCGCAGACCGCTCCACCCCCGGAAGCGTGAGCGACGCGATCACCTCACTGGATGCCATCAGTGTCCCTTCGCCGAGGGACCCAGGTTCATCGCAGCGCGCGAGCGGGACAACACGTTCCGTGGCCTGCGCGAGTTCCAGAAACTGGAATTTCAGCGTTGGCCTTTCACCCGCTCACCCGACTGCGGGGCGTGACAGTCTGACCACATGCCGGAAGCATCCCCCTCCACCGTCCGCCTCCGCAAGATCGGCAGAACGCTCCGAACGATCAGGGAGGAATCGGACCACACCCTCAAGACCGCGGGCCGCCTCCTCGAACGGTCCAGCTCCTCCCTGAGCCTGATCGAGAACGGCAACCAGCCCCTCCGCCTCCGCGACCTGGCCTTCATCCTCGACCGCTACGCCGTCCCCACCGACCTCCGCGCCGCCCTGCTGACCCTCGCCGAACAAGAACACCAAAGCGGCTGGTGGGACACGTTCAAGGACGTGGTCACCCACGGAGGTCGGGACCGCGCGACCCTAGAGGATTGCGCCTCACTCATCGTCTCGACCGAGACCACCTTCATCCCGGGCCTCCTTCAAACCGAAGAATACGCATCGGCGGTGATTCGCGGCATCAGGACTTCGCATTCACCGAGCACCCTGAACCGCTATGTGGAATTTCGCCTGGCAAGGCAAGGAATTCTGCGACGGGCTGAACCGGCGACCTTCAACGTCATCATCGACGAGGCGGCCCTCCGCCGGGTGCGGGGCGGACGTCACGTCATGCGCGCCCAACTCAGAAGGCTGCTCAACGATTCGGAGCAAGACCATGTGTCGATCCACGTCTCGCCACTGACGGCCGAGGCCGGCCCGGACTACGCTGGGGAGTTCCAGCTTACGGACATAGGATCACCTCCGATCCTCAGTGTGGTGCACGCCGATCACCTGACCAGCCAATGGACCGAAGAGGATGATGCAGCGACCACTCAGTACCGGGAAGTATTCGAGCAGATTCGTTCATCAACGCTACCCGAGTCAGCCTCACAAGACCTGATCCACCGAATAGTGTCAGAGCTATGAAGGATGTGGAGCGGGTCGATGTCGTATGGCGCAAGAGCAGTCGAACCGGTTCTCAGGGCAACGACTGCGTCGAGGTGGCGCGGCCTCACCACATGGTGGCCGTGCGCGATTCCAAGGATCCGGACGGCCCCGTCCTCTCCTTCGGCCCGCGGGCTTGGCGGGAGTTCGTGAGCGGCGTCAAGGCGCAGAGCATCTAGCCTGCCGCGAGGCCCGGCGACGCGCCGGCGTCACGATCCGAGGGGCTGCCTCGTCATCACTACCGAGACGCCGGTTCCCCTTGCCAGGCGTCCCGTTGTGGGCGTCCATGACCGCACCGGCTCGACCTAGGGAGAGGCGCCATGTCCACAGCCCAGGAAGCACGCAACAAGGAGACGTACCACCACTTCCACAGCGCCGTGAACAGCGGCGATCTGGAGGTCATCTCGAAGGCGATCGACGAGTTCATCCACCCGGACGGACGGTTCCACACGGCGGAGCGGACCGGCGTGGCCGCGGTGCCGGCGCAGAAGCGCATCTGGGAGACCCTCCTGCGCGCGTTCCCCGACATCCACGTCACGGTCGAGGACCTGATCGCCGAGGGAGACAAGATCGTCGCCCGGCAGACGGTCACCGGGACCAACTCCGGTGAGTACCGGGGCATGCCCCCGACCGGCACGTCCGTCACCTACAACGAGATCTTCATCGCCCGCTTCGCCGATGGCCGGATCACCGACTTCTGGGGAGTCGTCGACCTCTACTCGCAGCTACGGCAGCTCGGCCACATCCAGGCGTAGTCCCTCACCGGGCCCCTGCTGGTCGGCGCTGTCGGCCGCTTCGTGCCGTGACCGTGAGGGTGACGGCGGTCATCACCGACAGGAGGGCCCAGGCCGGGGTGAAGCTGTGGGTGAGGTCCTTGAGCAGGCCGAGGACGGGCGGCGCCAGGATGACGGCGATCTGGGTGACGGCCATGGCCAGACCGAGGGTGGCCCCGGTCCTGCCCGGTGGCGCCGACTCGGCCACGTAGGCGACCCAGGGCCCGTACCAGCCGATCCCGAAGAACCCGAGCCAGATGAACAGCAGGCAGGCCACCGCGGGCGAATGCCCGAGGGGCGTCATCAGTGCGATCATCCCTGCGATCACGGCGGCCATGCAGGCCATGACGCAGGTGTAGCGCCCGGACCCGCGGCGGTCGCTCCAGGCGGCCAGGCAGACGCGGCCGGCGGCGCCCGCCCCCTGGACCGCCACGAGGACGAGAGCCGCGGGCCCGGCGCCCAGGGACGTGGTGTCGTGGAGGTACAGCACGGTCAGCACGCCCACGCCGCTGTGCACCGAGACCAGGCTCGTCCCGGACAGCAGGATCTTCACCATGGACGGTTCCCGGAGCATCCGCGCCCAGGTGCCGAGCCGCGCCGCCGGCGAGGCGTGCGGCTCGGTCCCGTGCGGAGCGCCAGGGGCGGGCGGACGGCGGTAGAAGGTGATGAAGACGGCCGCTCCCGCGAGCGCGACGAGCCCGCCCACCACGAGCGTCGCCCGCCAGCCGAAGGCGTCGGCGAGGAAGGGCAGCGCGGCGGCGGCCAGCACGCCGCCCAGCGGCAGGCCCGCCTGGCGGATGCCCATCGCCAGCCCCCGCTGGGACGCGTCGAACCAGGACGCCACCGACTTGCTCCCGCCGGGCTGGACGGTGCTGTATCCGGCGCCGACGATCAGCAGGACGAGGAGCAGGGCCGCGTACCCCGGCGCCGCGCTTCCCAGGAGCAGGGCGGCGGCGACCACGCAGGCGCCCGTCCCGACGACCCAGCGTTCGCTGTGGCGGTCCAGCAGTTCCCCGGCCACCAGCAGCCCGGCCAAGGGGACCGTCTGGGCCGCCGAGAGCAGCAGCCCGAGCTGGGCCGTGCTCAGGTCCAGGTCGCGCTGAAGGTGGACGCCCATCGCCCCGATGCCCTGCACGAAGAAGCCGGAGGCGGCCTGGGTGAAGGTGGCGATGCCGAGGATGACCCACCGGTACCGCTCAGGGGTGACGCGGCCGACCTCCTGGCCGGGCCGGACGTCCGTCACGGGCGCCAGTACAGCGCGGGGTCGGGGTGGTCGTCGAAGCCGAGTTCGCGGTAGAGCGGTTCGCCGCCGGTGGAGGCGTACAGGTCCACCCGGACGACGTCGCGTCCGCGAAACCAGTCGAGCAGGCCCTGCATGACGGCGCGGCTGTATCCGCGCCGCCGGTACTCCGGGGCGGTGACGACGCCGATCACGTGCCCGATCCGGCCGTTCCGCGAGTGCGGGCCGGGGAACCACTGCTCGATGGTGCCGATGCCGCAGGCGGCGAGGCCGTCGTCGCCGTCCACGACGAGGATCTGCGCGTCGTCGTCGGTCAGCTTCTGCTTCAGAACCCGGCCGAGGGCGTCCCGCCAGTCGGCGCCTGCCGAGGAGGGGTTGAAGAACTCGCCGCCGAGGGTCTCGAACAGCATCGCCCGCAGCCGGACGAGCTCCGGGACGTCGTCCTCCGCCGCCTGCCGCACCCGCCAGGCATGGGAACCCTCCGGCGGACGCGGGCTCGGGGCGGACGGGCCGGTCAATGGTCGATTCGACATGGCCGGATTATTGCAAGAAGTTCGCAACTACGACAAGTTCGCATCAATGCGCCTCCTTGCCGGTGGGGGGTCGTGGATCCAGACCTGGCCGCCCCGTCATGGACCATCGAATTGGTCGTCGCCGGGGTCAGCGGGGCTCGGCGAGGGGGCGGCCGGGGCCCTTCTTGATCTGCGCGATGAACAGGCCCGCGAGCGCCTCGTGGCCCTTGACGGTCGGGTGGAAGCTGCGCGGCTCGGCCGCCAGCGCCGACAGGCTCACCGCCAGCCCGTTCATGTACGGGTCAATGCTGCCGACCTCGTGCCCGGCGAACGCGCTGTAGGCGTCGACGAACTCCACGCTGCCCGCGCCGTGGGCGGCGGCGATCCGCTCGTCCGCCTCGGCGGCGGTCTCCCGGACCAGCTCCCCCAGGTCGTGCGTCCGCGCGTTCAGCCAGCGCTGATCGGCCACGGTGATGTTGTCGCCGTCCACGCCGGAGACCTCGGAGAACGCGCGCGGGTACGCCATCATGATCACCCGGGCACGGGGGGCGCGCCGGGTGATCTCGGTGACCAGGTCGGGCAGCGTCTGGCGAAGCGTCGCCATCCGGGTCGCGATGTCGGGGCCCTGGCCCTGGCAGCCCTTGCTCCACGGCAGCTTCACCACGCAGCCGGCCAGGATCTTGGAGAACCCGATGTCGTTGCCGCCGATGCTGATCGTCACCAGGCTGGTCCCGGCGCCCAGCCGGCCGAGCTGCGGCGGCTCGCCGCCCTTGCCCTTCAGGACGTCGCCGGTGGTCGCGCCCGAGCAGGCCCAGAACGACCCGCCGCCCGCGAACCCGAACGCCGTGGACACCTGGTGGTAGTACGCCTTGGACGTGCGGTGGCAGCGGTCCAGCGGGTTCTGGTCGGCGGCGCCGGCCTCGGCGCCGACCCCCGAGGAGTAGGAGTCGCCGAGCGCCACGTACGCACCGCGCGTGGCCGCCGCGACCGGGTCGACCGGCCGCCCGGCGGGCTCGGCCGGGTCGGCGTGCGGCTCGCGGGCCGGCTTCCGGCAGCCGCCGCCGAACACCTCGCAACGCGTCGCGGGCATCGCCACCAGCGTCCCGACCACCAGGACCAGCAGGAGCACGAGCACCGCGAGGGCCGACCCCCGTTCACCGAGACGCGCGCGCACCCGTCCCGGCCATGACCGCGGGCTCGCCATCGCCCCTCCCCCTCGTTCGTCCCCTGACGACGGACGTCTCCGGAGCGTCCCGGGTTCCCGCCTTTACATTGTAGATCACAAACTCGGGGGCGGGACGGGCCGGGGAGCCGTCGTCCGAAAGGACCACGATACTGGCGGGCCACGACCGCACGACGCCTAGCAGAGCGTGCGCTTCACCCTGCTCCGGAGCTGCGGAACGCTGGAGTACACACGGCGCGGATCCGGTGAGGCAGAGGCGCTGGGCCCGTCCTGCGCGCTGCTCCCCCGGGCGGTGGACTGCGGGTCCGGCATGCGCTCATGGCCCAGGTAGACCTGACCGTTCCCTTTGAGGAGCCCGGGCCTGAACGGCGGCCCAATGTCGCTTCCACTGCCTTTGAACGCCGTGTGGAGCTGGTAGCTCTGATCTGGGCGGAACACCGCCATCGACCGGCCGGGGGGCCGGTTCTTCAGCAGCGGCCCGACCAGGATCTCGGCGTAGTTCCCCCGCACCTGCGGCGCGTCCATGACGAACGCGACCTCTGAGCCGTCCTCGCGGGAGTGGAGGATGAACCTCAGCGGAGGGTGCCCGTCGCACCATGCGGCCACGATGAGGGGCCGCCCGGCGCCGTCCAGCGTCATCCCGGCGTCGCCGTAGACAAGAGGGCTGCACGCCGTCACTGCCCCCGCGCCGCCCAGCAGCAGCGCCGCCGCCGTCACCCTGCTCCACGCCCGTCGTCCCATGCCCGTACGACGCCGCGCCCTGCGGACGGGTTCGTGGCCGCCGCCGGAAGAGCGCCGCGGGGCGTCCGGAACGGTGTCAGCGGGCGGTGGGGGCCCACATGACCAGGCGCGGGCCGAGGTCGTGCAGGCCCGCGTCGATCTCGGCCGCCCACAGCGCCCGCAGCCCGGGGCCCCAGCGCTCGCGGGGCAGCTCGGCGAAACCGCGCCGGGCGTACCAGGGGGCGTTCCACGGGACGTCCCGGAAGGTCAGCAGGCTGACCCCGGGCGACCCGGCCTCGGCCGCCCGCGCCCGCACCGCGCCGAGCAGCCGGCCGCCGATCCCCCGGCGCACGTGGTCGGCGTGCACGGAGATCTGCTCCAGGTGGACGGCCCCGTCGAGCTCGTCGACGACGGTGTAGGCCAGCGGGGGATCGCCGGCGACGAGGATCTCGGCGCCCCGCTCCGCCATCTGCTCCACCACGGTCGGGCCGGGCGGGAACACGATGCCGAGGGGGGCGAACAGCCCGTCAGCGGACTCCTCGATCGCCGGCAGGAGGGGAAGGTCGCCGACCGCCGCCGGCCGCGGCTCCAGGTCCATGGCGCGATGGTACGCCGCGCCGCGTCCGCCCACGACCGTATTCCGGGAGGCGGCGCCGGTCACCTGACGCCGGCCTCCTTCATGTCGCGGAGCTCGCGCTTGAGCTCCTTGATCTCGTCGCGGAGCCGGGCGGCCAGCTCGAACTGGAGGTCGACGGCGGCCTGGTGCATCTGCTCGCTCATCGACTCGATCAGCGCCTCCAGCTCCTCGCGGGGGCGCTCGCCGACCAGATCAGCGGCGTGCCGGCCGGCCTCGCGGGCGCGGGAGCCGAGGCCGGGGACGGGGGCCTTGCCGCGGCTCTGCTGCCGCCCGCCGCCGCCGATCAGGGTCTCGGTGTCGGCGTCCTCGCGGACGAGCGAGTCGAGGATGTCGGCGATGCGCTTGCGGAGCGCGGTGGGCTCGATGCCGTGCTCGGTGTTGTAGGCCTGCTGCTTGGCGCGGCGCCGGTTGGTCTCGTCGATCGCCCGCTCCATCGACGGGGTGACGGTGTCGGCGTACATGTGCACCTGGCCGGACACGTTGCGGGCGGCGCGGCCGATGGTCTGGATCAGCGAGGTCTCCGAGCGGAGGAAGCCCTCCTTGTCGGCGTCCAGGATCGCCACCAGCGACACCTCGGGCAGGTCGAGGCCCTCGCGCAGCAGGTTGATGCCGACCAGGACGTCGAACTCGCCCGCGCGCAGCTCGCGCAGCAGCTCGATGCGGCGCAGCGTGTCGACCTCGCTGTGCAGGTAGCGGACCTGGATGCCGAGTTCGAGGAGGTAGTCGGTGAGGTCCTCGGACATCTTCTTGGTGAGCGTGGTCACCAGGATCCGCTCGTCGCGCTCGGTGCGCAGCCGGATCTCGTGGATGAGGTCGTCGATCTGGCCCTTGGTGGGCTTGACCACGATCTCGGGGTCGATCAGCCCGGTCGGGCGGATGACCTGCTCGACCACGTCGCCCTTGACCCGGTTCATCTCGTACGAGCCGGGCGTGGCCGACAGGTAGACGGTCTGCCCGATGCGGTCGAGGAACTCCTCCCACTTCAGCGGGCGGTTGTCCATCGCCGACGGCAGCCGGAAGCCGTGCTCCACGAGCATCCGCTTGCGGGAGGCGTCGCCCTCGTACATCGCACCGATCTGCGGGACGGTCTGGTGCGACTCGTCGACGACCAGCAGGAAGTCCTCGGGGAAGTAGTCGATCAGCGTGTTGGGCGCGGTGCCGGCGTCGCGGCCGTCGATGTGCCGGGAGTAGTTCTCGATGCCCGAGCAGGTGCCGATCTGGCGCATCATCTCGATGTCGTAGGTGGTGCGCATCCGCAGCCGCTGCGCCTCCAGCAGCCGACCCTGCCGCTCCATCGTGGCGAGCGTGTCCGTGAGCTCGGCCTCGATGCCGCCGATCGCCCGCTCCATCCGCTCGGGGCCGGCGACGTAGTGCGAGGCGGGGAAGACGTACAGCTCCTCGTCCTCGGTGATCACCTCGCCGGTGAGCGGGTGCAGGGTGGCCAGCTTCTCGATCTCGTCGCCGAACATCTCGATCCGGACGGCGAGCTCCTCGTACTGCGGGATGATCTCGACGGTGTCGCCGCGGACCCGGAAGGTGCCCCGGGTGAACGCCAGGTCGTTGCGCGAGTACTGCATGCCGACGAGCTGCCGGAGCAGGTCGTCGCGCTCGATCGTCTGGCCGACGCGCAGCCGCACCATCCGGTCGACGTACTCCTGCGGGGTGCCGAGGCCGTAGATGCACGACACCGACGCCACCACGACGGTGTCGCGGCGGGTCAGCAGCGAGTTGGTCGCCGAGTGCCGCAGCCGGTCGACCTCGTCGTTGATCGAGGAGTCCTTCTCGATATAGGTGTCGGTCTGCGGGATGTAGGCCTCGGGCTGGTAGTAGTCGTAGTACGAGACGAAGTACTCGACGGCGTTGCCCGGCATCATCTCGCGCAGCTCGTTGGCGAACTGCGCGGCCAGCGTCTTGTTGGGCTGCATGACCAGCACCGGCCGCTGGAGCTTCTCGACCAGCCAGGCGATGGTGGCGGTCTTGCCGGTGCCGGTGGCGCCCAGCAGCACCGAGTCCTTGACGTCACGCCCGACCCGGTCGGTCAGCTCGGCGATCGCCTGGGGCTGGTCGCCCGCGGGCGTCATCTCGGTGACGACCTCGAACGGCGCCACCCTGCGCCGCAGATCGGTGATCGGCCGCATCCTCGCCCCTTCCCTGCCGCTCCCCCGCGGACCGCAGCGGCCCGCCTCACCACTCTATTCAGCGGGTACGACAATCCTGACGGGGAGGGCATTCCCCGAGGTCACAGCGCCGGAGCGGTCCCGTCGGAGGGCGCCGGCAGCGGGATCCGGGCGCGCAGCGCGTACCCGCCCTCGGCGCTCGGCCCGGCCTCGAAGAAGCCGCCCAGCCCGTTGACCCGCTCGCGGAGCCCGACCAGGCCGTTCCCGCCGCTCGGCAGCCCGTGCTGGGGGGCGCCGCCGGAGGCGCCGTTGGTCACCTCGACCTCGACGGCCTCGGGCAGGACGCGCAGGTCGATCCGGGTGTCGGCGGCGGCGGCGTGCTTGTGCACGTTGGTCAGGGCCTCCTGGACCAGCCGGTACACGGTGCGGCCCACCGTGGCGGGCATCGGGCGGTCCTCGCCGCGGACCGACAGGTCGACGCGGAGCCCGGCGGCGCCGGACTGGCCGATCAGCTCGCGGACGTGCAGCAGCGTCGGGGCGTCCTGCGGGAGGGCCTCCTCGCCCTGCCGCAGGACCCCGATCACCTGGCGGAGCTCCTCCAGCGCCTGCCGCCCCATGTCGCCGATCACCCCGGCCGTCTCGGCGGCCCGCTCGGGATCGCGGGCGGCGATCGCCTTGAGCGCGCCCGCGTGGACGACCATGACGCTGACCCGGTTGGCGACCACGTCGTGCATCTCCCGCGCGATGCGGGTGCGCTCCTCGCCCCGGGCCCGCTCGGCCAGCAGGTGCTGCTCGCGCTCCAGCCGCGCCGCGCGCTCCTGGAGGGTGGCCACGAGCTGCTTGCGGGCGCCCATGTAGAGGCCGAGGAGGAGCGGAACAGTGACGAAGGTCACGCCGAAGAGGGCCTGGGCGAGGAACGAGACGTCGTCGGACGTCGGCCCGGGGAAGATCAGGAAGAACAGGTAGCCGAGGACGGCGAGCGCCCACACCGTCCGGCGGGACGCGGTGTAGGCGCCCAGCGAGTAGAGGACGACCAGCGCGGCGAACGCGCCGCCGCCGGTGGCCGTGCCCCAGATCAGCAGGAACACCATGAGCGCGACCGGGTGGGCGCGCCGCACCACCAGCGCGAGGCCGAGCACCACGCTGGCCGCGGAGACCGCCGCGGTGGGGAGCCAGAACCTCCCGTCGGCGAGCGCCAGCCAGGCCCCGTCGAGGGCGGCCAGGCCGAGGGCGAGGGAGACGTCCAGCGCGCGGGATCGTCTCGTCGGCCAAGCCGCCGACCACCAGGCACGCAGGGGCATGCCAGGAGCCTATAGCGGTCCGGCGCCCCGGCATCCGGTCCACCGCGACGGGCGGACACGGCGGCGCACCGCGTCATCGTCGGGGCATCGGGCCCTCCGGCTCCGGATCGTCCGCGCCCGTGCGCGAACGGTGGTCTGGAACGGGCCCTGTGGTTACGATGACGGCGCCGACAAGGACGGGGACAACGCTCACCATGACCCGATTCGCCACCTGGTTCGGGAAGAACGCCGACGCCGTCATCGCTCTGGTCCTCGCCGTGGTCGTCGCGGTGATCGGCCTCGGCGTGGACCTGCCGAACGAGGCGGAGATCACCAACAGCGCCATCCTCGCGGTGATCGGCCTGCTGGCCACCTCGGTGCTGCGCGACCGGGGCCGCCGCATCCCTGTCGAGGCCGAGGTGCGCGACACCCTGCGCGCGTCGTCGGCGACGCTGGAGGGGCTGAGCGACCGCCTGGGCGATCTCGACCGGCTGGAGGGCGTGGTCTCCGACACCAAGCGGGCGCTGGACGAGACCGCGGTGGTGCGGGTGATCAGCGGCGCCGAGGTGGCGCGGGTCCTGGCCGACGCGCGGCGCGAGACCGACCGGTGGTTGTTCAAGGGCGGCACCGGCACCTACATCCGCGCCAAGACGCTGCCCGAGTGCGTGGCGACGGCCCGCCGCGAGCGGCGCACGCTGCTGTTCCGGCTGGAGATCATCGACCCGACCCACCCGGAGGTCTGCGAGGCGTACGCGCGGCACCGCCGCTCGGTCGCCGACGGGCCGGACGCCACCGGCGAGCCGTGGACGCTGGAGCGCACCCGCAAGGAGGCGTACGCGACGATCCTGGCCGCGTGCTGGCACAAGCAGCGGTTCGGGATGCTCGACATCGACATCGGCCTGTCCAGGACGATGACCACGCTGCGCTACGACCTGGCCGCGTCCAAGGTGGTGGTGACCCGCGACGACCCGCGCGGCGAGGCGCTGGTGGTCGACAGCGGCAAGTTCTACTACGGATGGGTCAGCGCCGAGCTCCAGACCAGCCTCGACCAGGCGCGCCGCGTCCCGATCGAGCAGGCCCGGCTGGCGCCGCTCGACGACGAGCCGACCGTCGAGGAGGTGCGCAAGCTCTTCGAGGTGATCGGGATCGACCTGCCGCAGGGCTGCACCGACCGGGACATCATCGAGATCATCCGCAAGGCGCTGCGGGCCCGGGACCCGTACGAGTGATGCGGTACGAGGAGATCCGGGGCGAGATCGCGGCGGGCACCGCGGCCGGGACGCTGCCGGGCTGGGCCCGCCGGGTGCTCGCCGACGTCGCCGCGGGCCGGTCCCGCATCGCCGCGGTGCGGCACCCGCTCGGGTTCCTGTGCCTGCCGGTGGAGCGCAGCGGCGAGTTCGGGGTGTGCCTGCACCTGTGGTCCCCGGAGGTGCGGCCCGCCCCGCCGACGACGTCCGAGCTGCACTGCCACAGCTGGGAGCTGCTGAGCTTCGTCCTGTACGGGACGGTGCGCAACGTGCGGGTGCGGGTCGACGACGCCGGGCCGGGCGGCGACCCGACGCACCGGGTGTTCGAGGTGGTCAGCCGCGACGACGTCGACGAGCTGCGCGCCACCGGGCGGGGCGTCCGCTACACCTCCTGCGGTTCGGCGGCGCACCGCACCGGCGAGTCCTACGCCCTGCCCGCCGGGATCTTCCACAGCACGCTCATCGAGGGGGGCCGGGACGCCGCGACCGTGGCGCTCGGCCGCCGCACGCCCGGCGGCGGCGACCTGTCGCTCGGGCCCCTCGGCACCCCGGGGCACCGCGTGCGGCGCTCGCGGTGCGACCCCGGCGACACGGCGCGCGCCGCCCTGCGCGCGGCCCGGCTGATCACCGCCGAGCACGGCCCGGCCCCGTCCCACCGACAGAGCGCGACTGGAGAGTCCCGATGAGATCCAGCTCCCCCTCGCCCGCCCCGCCGGTCGACCTCGCCAAGGCCCGCCGGGTCGCGGTCGAGGCCGCCGAGGCCGCCGGCGACCTGCTCCGCGCCGGGATGGCCCGCCCCCTGGAGATCCGGCCCAAGGGGACCGCCGGGGACGTGGTGACCGAGCTGGACCTGGCCGCCGAGGCGCTGATCCTGCGGCGGCTCCGCGCGGTGTACCCGGGGCACCGCGTCATCGCCGAGGAGTCGGGGGTGAACGAGGGGACGGGCACCGCCGCCGGCGCGGACGCGGGACTGGTCTGGCTGGTCGATCCGCTCGACGGCACCAACAACGTCGCGATCGGGATGCCCGTCTACGCGGTCGGGCTGGCACTGTGCGCGGGCCCGGTGCCGGTGCTCGGCGTCGTCCACGACCCGGTCACCCGGCGGACGTGGTCGGCGGTGCGGGGCGAGGGCGCGCGGGGCCCGGACGGCGCGCCGCTGCGCCTGGCCGCGGCGGCCCGCGCGGGCCGCGCCGACAATCCCGTCCTCGCCTGGACGCAGGGGCACGAGGTCGGGCGCGGCGATCCGGTCGTCCTGCCGCTGCGGACGGCGGTGGAGGCGCGCTGCGGGCGCCTGCTCCAGCTCTGGGCGCCGCTGGTGGCGTGGGTGATGCTGGCCCGCGGCGACATCGACGGCATCGTCGGCTACCGGCCCGAACTGGTCGACCTGCCCGCCGGGGCGCTGCTGGCGAAGGAGGCGGGCGCCGAGTTCCGCGCGCTGGACGGCGGCCCGTACGAGCCGAGCATCGACCTGCCCCCGGCCGAGCGCGGGTTCGTCGCGGCGCGTCCGGCACTGCTCGAGCGGCTGCTGGAGACCACCGCCCAGGCGTGCCGTCCGGCCGCCGCGGGCACCGGGAGCACCGGAGGCACCGAGGGCACGGGCGGCTCGGCGGGCGCGGGCGGCTCAGGCGGCGCCGCTCAGGGCGGGCGGGTCCGGCTCACCCGGTGAGGAGCAGCGCCGCGACGGCCGCGGCGCAGCCGAGCACGGCCAGGGCCGTCCCGGTGAGGACGAACTTGCGCATCGGCACCCGCACGTCCCAGCGGCGGCACCACTCGAACCACAGCAGCGTCGCGAGCGACCCCCACGGGGTGATGACGGGGCCCACGTTCGTCCCGATCAGCAGCGACAGGAGCTGGTCGCGGTTGCCCGCCGGGACCGCCGACTCGCCCGCGACGTAGGCGGGCAGGTTGTTCAGCACGTTCGCCAGGCCGCCGCCCGCGAACGCCGCACGCAGCGCCCCGCCGAGGCCGTCGTCGGTGCCGACCAGCGCCACCATCAGATCGTCGAGCCCGTACCGCTCCAGCGTCGGGACGACCAGGAACAGCGCGGTCACGAACACCATGAGCTGCCACGGGACGAGCGCGGGCCGCAGCGCCGACCGGTCGCGCACCGCGAACGCGGCGACGGCGACG
This sequence comes from Spirillospora sp. NBC_01491, assembly GCF_036227065.1. GTDB lineage: Bacteria > Actinomycetota > Actinomycetes > Streptosporangiales > Streptosporangiaceae > Spirillospora > Spirillospora xylanilytica. The sequence continues at coordinate 7,916,434 of NZ_CP109432.1, read as the reverse complement.
AGCGCGGCGGCGGACGCGGCGACCCCGAGCTGGACGCCGGTGTGCACGCCCGCCAGGATCGCGCCGACGAACAGCAGGCACGCCAGGCCGGTCGCCGAGAACAGCACCCGGTCGCGCACCGGCGCCGGGACCGGCGGATCGTAGGTGTCGGCGCCGCGCATCCGGCGCCGCCAGAAGAAGACCCACAGCAGCGCCATCGTGACGGCTAGCACCGCGAGCTGCGGCGCCCACATCCGGGCGGCGAACGCCGGGGTCTCCAGGGCCACCTGGTCGGCGGCGAGCAGGTTGGTCAGGTTCGACACCGGCAGCAGCAGGCTCGCGGTGTTGGCCAGCCACACCGTCGTCATGGCCAGCGGCAGCGCGGCGATCCGCGCGGACGCCGCCAGCGCCAGCATCACCGGGGTCAGCAGCACCGCGGTCGTGTCGAGGTTGAGGAAGACGGTGTTGACCGTCGCGAACGCCACGCACAGCAGGAACAGCGCGGCGTAGCGGCCGCGCCCGGCTCGCGCCATCCGCTGCGCGATCGCGTCGAAGACGCCGGCCTCCTTGGTCAGCTCGGCGAGCACGATGACGGCGAACAGGAACAGCAGCAGCGGCGCGATCCGGCCGAGGCTCGCGCGGGCGGTCGCGGCGGGCAGCATCCCGGTGGCGACGAAGACCAGGCCGAGGGCCAGCAGCCCGAGGCGGATTCGGTCGAGGACGCTCAGGGCGCGCGCCGCGCGTCTGAGGAGGTCGCCGGGGAGAGCCACCGCGTCATGATCCCATAAGCGCCCCGGCCGCTCCCCCGGCTCCGCCGCACGGGCTACGCGAGGCCGCGCGGGCGCGCGATACTGACCGCATGACACCCTCCGGCGGCCAGTCCGGGCAGGAACGCCCGACCGATCTGTTCATCAGCTACTCCCCCGCCGACGAGCGCTGGGCGTCGTGGATCGCGTGGCAGCTGGAGGCCGCCGGGCATCGCACGATGATGCAGGCGTGGGACTTCGTCCCGGGCACCAACTTCATCGACTTCATGGACCGCGGGCTGTCCGAGGCCAAGGTCGTGGTGGCGGTGCTGTCGAGCAACTACCTGCGCTCGCGGTACGGCCGGATGGAGTGGATGGCGGCGCTGCGCGCCGACCCCGACGACCCGGCCCGCAAGCTGGTCACGGTGCGGATCGAGGACTGCCCGATCGACGGGCTGCTGTCCACCATCACCTACGTCGACCTGGTCGGGATCGACGATCCGGGCGACGCGCGGACGCTGCTGATGCGCCGCGTCCAGGAGGCCCTGGCCGGGCACGCCCGCCCGCTGGACGGCCCGGGGTTCCCCGGCGGCGGTCCCGGTCCCGTGCCGCCCGGCGGGTCCGGCCCGGCCCCGCTGGTCGGACGCGTCGAAGGCAGCACCCGTCCCGGCGGCGGTCAGGGGCCGGGCGGGCACGGCGCGGGCGGAGGTCCGGGGCGGGGGACGCGGCTTCCCGAGGCCACCGGCGAACGGCCCGTCCGGCGCGCGCCGGTGGCGGCGCCCGCGTTCCCCGCGGACGACGCCGAGCGGCGCGAGCCCCGCGAGCACGTGAGCGTGCTGCACATCTCGGGGCCCCGGTTCGGCCGCACGCTCGCCGAGCCGGGCGAGCCGACCACCGCGTCCGAGCTCCAGGACCGCATCTGGAGCGACGTGACGCGGCTGGCCGATTCGGGCGTGCCGCGGCCCGACCTGCTGGTGGTCACCGGCAACCTCACCCACTCGGGCAGCCGCAAGGAGTTCGCCGAGGCCCTGTCGTTCCTCACCAGCCTGCGCGCGCTGCTCGGGCTGGAGGCGCAGCGGGTGGTGATCGTGCCGGGCACCCACGACGTGACCCGGGCGGCGTGCCAGGCGTACTTCTCCAGCTGCGAGGCCGACGACATCGACCCGCAGCCGCCCTACTGGCCGAAGTGGCGGCACTACGCGGGGCTGTTCAAGGAGCTGTACCAGGGCCTGGACGCGCTGATCTTCGACAGCGCGCAGCCGTGGACGCTGTTCCCCGTCAACGACCTGAAGGTCGTCGTCGCCGGGCTCAACTCCACGCTGCCGCAGAGCCACCGCGAGGAGGACCGGTACGGGCGGGTCGGCCAGGCGCAGGCCGCGTGGTTCACCGAGCGGCTCCGGCACTACGAGGGCGAGGGCTGGCTCCGGCTCGCCGCCGTGGAGCACACCCCGGTCGCCGGGGAGCCCGGCGCGCTGCGCGACCCCGACACCGTCGACACGCTGCTCGGCGGGCACGTCAACGTGTTCCTCCAGGGCACCGGGTCGGAGCTCGGCGCGGTGCCGCTGCTGCCGTCCGGCGCGCCGTCGGTGCCCGCGCTCGGGCCGGGCCGCCACCAGGTCGTGGTGGTGCGCCGCGACGGCCTGGACCGCTGGATCCCCGAGGAGGCGACCCGCCGCGGCCCCGAGCACCTCGGCCGCGACTGGGCCCGGGTCACCGGGACGTTCCCGCCGCCCGTCCGGTCCCCGGCCGGCCCGCCCGGCCGGGCGCCCGAGATCGGCCCCGGCGCGGGCGGCCCCGGAGACGCCCCCGGCGGCCCCGACCCGGCCGACCCGATGACCGACGCGACCGGGCAGCTCCTCGACCGGCTCACCGAGGCGTGCGAGACCCGGTTCGAGCGCGCGAACATCCGCCGCATCGTCCCGGCCCCGCTCGCCGGCGGCCGGACCGACCCTCCGCACCTGCTCCTCACCCACCTGGAGGACGGGTTCGTCCGGCAGTACCGGATCGGCGCGCACGTCGGGCGGGTGACCGAGCCCGACGTCGACGCGTTCGTCCGGCACGTCCACGCCGACGGCGCCGACCACGGCTCCGAGCTGGTCTACCTCGGCCCGGCGCCGGCCCGGTCGCTGCGCGAGGACGCGCTGCGCCGCGGCATCCGGGTGCGCAGCCTCACCGAGTTCCAGGGGCTGCTCGACCTGTCGGAGTACGTGACCGCGCAGACCGGGCGGCTCGCCGCGGGCGGCCTGTACCCGCCGGCGCTGTACGTCCGGCAGCGCTACCGCGAGCTCGACCGCGCGGGCCAGGACGCCGACGTCCGGGACGACGCCGTCGGCGAGATGCTCCGGATGCTGGCCGCCGACCACGGCCGGTTCCTGCTGCTGCTCGGCGACTTCGGGCGCGGCAAGACGTTCGCGCTGCGCGAGCTGGCCCGCCGCATCCCCGCCGAGCTGCCGCACATCATCCCGATCCTGATCGAGCTGCGCGCCCTCGACAAGGCGCACTCGGTCGACGGGCTGGTCGCCGCGCACCTGGCCAACCACGGCGAGGAGCTGATCGACCTCAAGGCGTTCCACTACATGCTGCGGCAGGGCCGCATCGTGCTGCTGTTCGACGGGTTCGACGAGCTGGTCACCCGGGTCACCTACGACCAGGCCACCGACCACCTCGACACGCTGCTGCGCGCCGCGCAGGACAAGGCCAAGATCGTCGTGGCCGGCCGGACCCAGCACTTCAAGTCGCAGGCGCAGGTGCTCACCGCGCTCGGCGAGCGGGTCGGCGTGCTGCCGCACCGCCGGGTCCTCGGGCTGGAGGAGTTCACCCCCGGCCAGGTCCGCTCGTACCTGGTCAACCGGTACGGCGACGAGGACGCCGCCGACGCGCGGCTGCACACCCTGGCGGGCATCCAGGAGCTGCTCGGGCTGACCGCCAACCCGCGGATGCTGAGCTTCATCGCCGACCTGCCCGAGGAGCGGCTCCGCGCCGTCGCGCAGGCCCGCACGACGGTCAGCCCCGCCGACCTCTACCGCGAGATCCTCTCGTCCTGGCTGGCGCACGAGGCGGGCCGCGTCCGGCACGCCGGCGGTCCCTCCGGGCTGACCGCCGACGACTTGTGGCAGGCGGTCGGCACGCTCGCGCTGCGGCTGTGGGAGAGCAACGAGCAGTTCCTGCGGCTCGCCGAGCTCGCCGACGTCGCCGACACCCTCACCGGCCTCGCCGACGGACGGCTGTCGCCGCACCAGGTGACGCACGCGGTCGGCGCCGGCAGCCTGCTGGTGCGCACCGCCGAGGGCCTGTTCGGGTTCATCCACGGGTCGGTGGTGGAGTGGCTGGTCGCCCGGCACGTCGCCGCCGAGTTCGCGAACGGCGCCACCGCGCCCGCCGCGCTGGCCCGCCGCGCCCTGTCCCAGCTCACCGTCGACTTCCTGTGCGACCTCGCCGACACCCGCGCGCTCCAGGAGTGGGCCGCGGCGGTCCTCGCCGGCCCCGAGGCCGACGACGTCGCCCGCGCCAACGCCATCCGCGTCACCACCCGGCTGCGCACCCCCGCCCGCACCGACCTGCGCGGCGCCAAGCTCGCGGGCGAGGACCTGTCCTACCGCGACCTCCAGGAGGTCGACCTCACCGGCGCCGACCTGACCGACGCCCAGCTCGTCGGGGCCAACCTGTCCCGCGCCGTGCTCCGCGACGCGTCCCTGGCCGGCGCGCGCCTCGACGAGGCCCGCCTCAACGGCGCCGACCTGCGCGGCGCCGACCTGTCCCGCGCCCGCCTGGCCCGCGCCGACCTGCGCGACGTCGCCGTGGAGGGCAGCCGCTGGACGCGGGCCGCGCTCATCGACGCGCTCCTCCCCGACCGCATCGCCGCGGCGCCCGAGCTGCGCGAGGCCGCCATCGCGCCCGGACGGCCCGTCGACATCCAGGTCGCCCCCGCCGCCGTGGGCGTCCCGTACGGGTTCCACTTTCAGACCAGCCGGCTCCCCCAGCCGCTCGCCTACAGCCCCGGCGGGTCGGTCCTGGCGGTCGGCAGCGAGGACGGCGGCGTCCTGGTCTGCGACGCCGTGACCGGGGTGCCGCTGCGCACCCTCCAGGGCCACCGCGACCGCACCTACGCGGTCGTCTTCGACGCCACCGGCACCCTCCTGGCCACCGGCTCGGCCGACGGCGCCGTCCGCATCTGGGACCTCGCCACCGGACGCTGCGCGCACACCCTCCCCGTCCACCCCGACGGGGTCTGGCCCCTCGTCGTCAGCCCGGGCGCGCGCGACCGGGGCCCCGGCGGGCACGGCACGCTCATCGCCGCGGGCGCGTCCGACGGGACGGTCCGCGTGTGGGACGCGGCGACCGGCGCCCTGCGGCACGAGCTGCCCGGCCACACCGCGCCCGTCTACACCGCCGTCTTCGACCCGTCCGGCACGTCGCTGGTGACCGGCGACGCCGGAGGCGTCCTGCGCGTCTGGGACCTGGCCACCGGCGAGCTGCACCGCACCCTCACCGGGCACCGCGGCGCGGTGTTCCGCGCGGTGTTCCACCCCGACGGGACGCTGCTGGCGGCGGGCGACGAGGCGGGCGTCGTCCGGCTCTGGGACATCGGCACCGGCGAGATCCGCAAGGAGCTGCTCGGCCACACCGGCCGCGTCTACGCCATCGCGTTCCACCCGGACGGCGACCTCCTGGTCACCGGCGACACCGACGGCTCGGTCCGGCTCTGGGACGGCGATCGTCCCCGAGCCTCGCTCTCGGGCCACCGCGGCGCCATCTACCAGGCCACCTTCAGCCCCGACGGGGGCCGCCTCGCCACCGCCGACAGCGCCGGGTCGGTCCGGCTGTGGGACCCCGCGACGGGCCGGCAGCGGCTCGAACTCGCCGGGCACCGCGGCGCGGTCTGGCCGTTCGCGTTCCGCCCCGACGGCGCGCAGCTCGCCACCACCAGCAACGACGGCACCGCCCGGGTGTGGGACGCCGAGACCGGCCAGAGCCGGGTCGTGCTGCGCGGCCACGGCCGCCGCGTCACCGGCGTCTGCTTCAGTCCCGACGGCGGCCTGCTCGCCGCCGCCGGCAACGACGGCCTGGTGCGGCTCTGGGAGCCCCGCACCGGGCGGATGGTCCGCGAGCTGCGCGGCGTCGCCGACAACCTCACCTCCGCCGCGTTCAACCCCAGGGGCGCGCAGCTCGCCACCGCCACCAACGACGGCGGCGTGCACCTGTGGCAGCCCGGCACCGGCACCTTCGAGCGCGAGCTGAACGTGGAGACCGACCACGTGTGGACGCAGGCGTTCGACCCCACCGGCGACGTGCTGGCCACCGCCAACGACGACGACAGCGTCCGGCTCTGGTACTGGACGACCGGACGCGAGATCGTCAACCTCTCCGACCACCACGGCCGGGTCCGCTCGATCGACTTCGGCCCCGGCGGCGACCGCGTCGCGACCGGCTGCGACGACGGCCTGGTCCGGCTCTGGAACGCCCGCAGCGGCGCCCTGGAGGCGACCCTCAGCGGCCACACCGACCGCGTCTACACGGTGACGTTCGACCCCGCGGGCGGCGTCCTCGCCAGCGCCAGCAACGACGGCACCGCCCGGCTGTGGGACACCGCGACCGGCCAGACCCTGCACACCCTGACCCGGCACACCGGGCGCCTGTGGACCACCGCGTTCGACCCGTCCGGCACCCTCCTGGCCACCGCCGGCGACGACCTGGCCGTCCGGCTGTGGGACCCGCGCACCGGCCGCCACCTGCACACCCTCGAAGGGCACACGCGCCGCGTCTGGTCGTCGGCGTTCAGCCCGGACGGGGCGCTGCTGGCCACCGCCGGCGACGACGGCGCGGTCATCCTGTGGGACGTCGCGGACCGGGACGCCCCCGCCCGCCGCGCCACCCTCCTCGGGCTGGCCGAGGGCTGGGCCGCGCTCACCCCCGGCGGACGCTACAAGTGGGAGGGCGCCGCGACCGCCGAGTTCTGGTACTCGATCGGGATGTGCCGGTTCGAGCCGGGCGAACTCGACCCGTACCTCCCCGAAGTGCGCCAGCTCCCCCTGGAGGCCGACCTCTGACCCCACGGCGCCGCGCCCCACGGCGGCGCGGCGGCGCGGCGGCGCGGCGCACGGCCCAGGATCGCGGCGCGGTCAGCCGGCGGCGGCCCGGCCCGCCAGGTCCTCCCACAGCGCGTCGATCCGCGCCTTCAGCTCGTCCAGCGTGCCGGAGTTGTCGATCACCACATCGGCGACGGCGCGGCGCCCCTCCCGAGTGGCCTGCGCGGCGATCCGGGCCCGCGCGGCCTCCTCCGTCATCCCGCGCCGAGTGGTGAGCCGGTCGAGCTGGACCTCCACCGGGGCGTCGACGACCACCACCACGTCGTACATCTCCGCCAGCCCGTTCTCGGCCAGCAGCGGCACGTCGTACACCACGATCGCCTCGCCGGACGCGGCGTCCATCAGCTCCTGCATCCGCTCCCCCACCAGGGGGTGGACGATCGCGTTCAGCGCCGCCAGCCGCGCGGGGTCGGAGAACACGATCGCGCCGACCCGCTCCCGGTCGAGCCCGCCGCCGGGGAGCAGCACCTCCGCGCCGAACTCGGCGGCGACGGCGGCCAGCCCCGGCGTGCCGGGCTCGACCACCTCCCGCGCGATCTGGTCGGCGTCGATGACCAGCGCACCGCGCTCGCGCAGCCGCGCCGACACCTCGCTCTTGCCCGAGCCGATTCCACCGGTGAGTCCCACTTTCAGCACGGGCCCACCGTACTCAGACCGGCGGCCTCGCGGGAACCAGGGCCTTGCGCATGTGCACCAGCGTCAGGTGCGCGGCGACCCGCTCACGGTGCGTCTCGGCGTACCCGAGCCGCCGGTACAGCCGCAGGTTGCCCTCGCTGAGGTGCCCGGTGAACAGCACGCACGCGTCGGCGCGTCCGGCCACCTCGTCCTCGAGCGCGCGCAGCAGCCGCCCGCCGATCCCCCGCCCCTGCATGTCGGGCACGACGACCAGCCGCCCGACCAGGCAGGTGCGCTCGCTGAACTGGGCGCGGATCGCGCCGACCAGCCGGCTCCCGCGCACCGCCTTCAGCGTGACCGCGTCGCCCGTCAGCACCGTGCGGAGCTGCTCGTGCGACTCGACCAGCGGCGGGATGAACGGGTCCCCGTAGAGCTGCGCCTCGGCCAGGTACGCCGCGCGCTGCACGGTGAGGATCTCGCCCGCGTCCTCCGGGGCCGCCCGCCCGACCGCGACCGCCGGCTCCGCTCCCGCCGCTCCCGCCGTTCCCGGCTCGGATGTCGTCACTCGCGCCCTCTCGCTCATCGCGGTGGCGCCGGCCGGGGACCGCCCGGCCGGCGCGTCACTGCCCGATCCGGACCGTCACCGCGACCGGATAGTGGTCGGACGCCTGCGACCGCGGCACCTCGTAGTCGGCGAACAGCAGGTCGTCGGTCCCGAAGATCCAGTCGTTGCGGGTGCCGTCGGCCCTCGTCGGGGACGCGTCGCCGCCGAGCGCGGCACTGCGCATCTCCGAGTCGAGCATCCGGCCGATCTCCGGGCTGTCCGAGGAGGCGTTGAAGTCGCCGCCGATGATCGTGCGGGGGGCGCCGCCCCAGGCGCGCAGCAGCGCGGCGACCTCGCGGCTCCGCTCGTCGCCGTGGTCGGAGCCGCCCTCCAGGTTGGTCGACCAGACGTCCATCGTGGTGGAGCCGACGGCGAGCCGGGCCCACACGTAGCCGCGGATCTGCGACCAGTCGCCCTTGGGCATCCGGCCCGTCCCGGACCGGCGGACCGGCAGCGAGGTGAGGATCGCGTTGCCGAACTGGCCGTCGGCGGCCGGGCCCCACAGCAGCTTCATGCCGAGCCGCCGCGACAGCCACACCGCCACGTCGGTCGTCCCCGACAGCAGCGACCCGCGCCCGGCCTCCTGGAGCAGGACGACCTGGGCGCGCTGCCCCTCGATCGTCCGGGCGATGTCCTCGGGGTCGAGCCGGCCCTTCTGGTTCACCGCGTCGTGGATGTTGTAGCTGAGCAGCCGCACGTGGCCGGGGGCCGGACCCGCCTTGGCCGACCCGCTCGGCGCCGCGACGGTGAAGACCAGCGTGCCGAGCAGCAGCACCAGCGCGGCGGCGCCGGCGGTGAGCGCCCGCAGCGGCGCTCGGGCGGGCAGCGGCCCGCCGCGGGCGGCGGCGATGGCCGCCAGCGCGCCGAGCAGGATCCCGGCCAGGCCGGGCAGCACGTTGTTGGGCAGCGGCAGCGGCTCGATCGCGCTGACCTGGTACGGAATCAGGATCAGCGCGACCAGCAGCCCGCCGGTCGCGGCGGCGACGTCGACCCGCCAGACCGGGCCGCCGGCTCCGGCGCGGCGCAGCGGCGCCCGGCAGGCCACCGCCAGCAGCCAGGCCGACAGCACCTGGCCGACGATCACCACCGGGACGACCTCGACGCCGGAGACCGCATAGGTCCCGGCGATCGCACCGGCGCCCACGCCGAGCACGGTGCCGCCGAGCACGCACACTCCGCCGGGGACGGCCCGCACGGCGAGCCCGGACGCCAGGAACGCCAGCGCCAGCCCCTGCCCGACGACCACGATGATGTGCGCGGCCGTCAGCGACTGCCAGCCGGACGAGGCCACGAACGCCGGGCTCGACAGCACCAGCACCTGAAGGGCCAGGAACGGCCCGAACGCGGCGGCGCCGAACGCGTCCCGCCAGGAGACGCCCGGCGCGGTCACCGGCCCGGAGACCAGCTCGCGGTAGAGGGCGGCGGCGCCGAGGCCGACGAAGGCCAGGCACACCGCCCACGGCCCGATCCCGGACCGCCAGACCGGGTCCCAGGTGGCGAAGGCCATCCGCACCGCGCCGTCGGCGGCGAGGCCCGCGACGGTCGCGGTGGCGAAGCCCACCCCCGACAGGCCGCGGGCGCCCTCGTACAGACCCGCCACCGCGATCATCCCGATGGCGGTGCCGACGAGCGCCAGCCAGGTCTGCGGGGTGAGCGCCTGGGCGAGCAGCCGCACCAGGAACAGCCCGCCGACCCCGATCAGCAGCAGGCCGCGCGGCCCGGCCGTGCGGCGGATCAGCGGGGCGGCGAACCCGGCGAGGTAGATGACCAGCACGGCCGCGCCGGCGGCGCCGATCCCGGCGTCACCGGCCAGGTGGTCGAGCTGGGAGAGGGAGAAGCGCAGGGTCTGCGCGAGCACCGCCACCGTGATCGCGATCAGCGCGAGCCGCGCGGGACCCTGCGGGACGATGGAGGCACCGGCCGGCGCGGAGCCGCCGGTCCTGGTGCCCGCGTCTGTCGTGGCGTCTGTGCTGGCCAATTGAACGAATGCTCCAGGGGGACGAGCTGAGGACGAAAAACAGATCACGGCCGGAGGACGATCCAGGGGATCGGCCTCCGGCCGTGATCATAGAGTCACCGGCCGCCGCGCGCGGGGAACTTCGCCGAGTCCCCGCGCGGACGGCGCGCGCGTGTGGTCAGTGGGAGATCACTGACCGCCGGAGAGCTTCTCCCGCAGCGCGGCGAGGGCCTCGTCGGTGGCCAGGGCGCCACCGGTGGTCTCGCTCTCCCCGCCGCCGGAGTAGGAGGTCTCGCCGCCGCCACCGCCGCCACCGCCACCGGTGCTGGCGGCGGGAGCCGACTCGGCCTCCGCCTCGGCCTTGCGGGCCTCTTCGATCTGCTTGCGGTGCGCGTCGAAGCGGGTACGCGCCTCGGCGTACTGCCGCTCCCAGGTCTCCCGCTGCTCGTCGAAGCCCTCGAGCCACTCGCCGGTGTCGGAGTCGAAGCCCTCGGGGTACTTGTAGTTCCCCTGGTCGTCGTACTCGGCCGGCATGCCGTACAGCGTCGGGTCGAAGTCCTCTTCCTCGACGCCCGCGGCGGACTCGTTGGCCTGCTTGAGCGACAGGCTGATCCGGCGCCGGTCGAGGTCGATGTCGATGATCTTCACGAAGATCTCATCGCCGACCTGGACGACCTGCTCGGGGATCTCCACGTGGCGCTCGGCCAGCTCGGAGATGTGCACCAGGCCCTCGATGCCCTCCTCGACCCGGACGAACGCGCCGAACGGCACCAGCTTGGTGACGCGGCCGGGCACGACCTGGCCGATCTGGTGGGTGCGGGCGAACTGCTGCCACGGGTCTTCCTGGGTCGCCTTGAGCGACAGGGAGACGCGCTCGCGCTCCATGTCGACGTCCAGGACCTCGACCGTGACCTCCTGGCCGACCTCGACCACCTCGGACGGGTGGTCGATGTGCTTCCAGGACAGCTCGGAGACGTGCACCAGGCCGTCGACGCCGCCGAGGTCCACGAACGCACCGAAGTTGACGATCGAGGACACGACGCCCTTGCGGACCTGGCCCTTCTGGAGCGTGTTGAGGAAGGTCTGGCGGACCTCGCTCTGGGTCTGCTCCAGCCACGCGCGGCGGGAGAGCACCACGTTGTTGCGGTTCTTGTCGAGCTCGATGATCTTGGCTTCGAGTTCGCGGCCGACGTACGGCTGGAGATCCCGGACCCGTCGCATCTCGACCAGCGACGCGGGCAGGAAGCCGCGCAGGCCGATGTCGAGGATGAGGCCGCCCTTGACGACCTCGATGACGGTGCCGGTGACGATCCCGTCCTCGTCCTTGATCTTCTCGATCGTGCCCCAGGCGCGCTCGTACTGCGCGCGCTTCTTGGACAGGATCAGCCGGCCCTCCTTGTCCTCCTTCTGGAGGACAAGGGCCTCGACGTGGTCTCCGACGGTGACGACCTCGTTGGGGTCGACATCGTGCTTGATGGAGAGCTCACGGGAGGGGATGACACCTTCCGTCTTGTAGCCGATGTCGAGGAGGACCTCGTCTCGATCGACCTTGACAACGGTGCCTTCGACGATGTCGCCGTCGTTGAAGTACTTGATGGTCTCGTCGATCGCGGCGAGGAATGCTTCCTCTGAACCGATGTCGTTGACCGCTACCTGCGGGGTGGTCGAGGTGGCCTCGGTGCTACTCGTCATGTGTCGGCTGGCTCCGGATACGGACATAGAAGGTGTCTGGTCAATGCGCGGAGGGCCGGGTCCGCCCTGTCGAGGACCGGAAGGGGACACGAAACCGCCGCGTCATAATGAACCGAACCATGTCGACGACCTGACCGAGCGCGAGCCTGCTCCGTCCGAAGCACACGCAGACCCACAACGCAGCGATCAGGATATGGGACCAGGAGCCCCTGGTCAATCCGGGCCACGCCGGGACCGGTCAATAGGACCGCGCCTGAGCCCGGTAGCCCTTGCCCAGCCGCCGTTCCCGGCTCTTGGGGAAGGTCACGGCGCGCGGGTCGCCGTCGGAGGTGTAGCGCCGCTCCGGATGCGCGTCGAGCTCGTCCAGCCAGGCGGTCGAGCAGAACGTCCGGCAGTCGTTCTCCTTGATCTTCCCCTCGGACCGCACCCGGGTGATCGCGAACCGGTCGAAGTCCTTGTCGAACGGCGACTCCGACGGCTTCCAGCCGGCCAGGAGGACGCCCTGGAAGTCGTACCGGCCGTCCTGGCGCTGCGCCCACGCCCGCTTGTGCGGGATGGCGCCGAACGGATAGGCGAACGTGGTGGCGTGCGCCCCGGTCAGCGAGACGATCTTGTCCTCGATCCCGCCGATCTCGTCCTGGACCCGCTTCCTGGACATCGTCGACAGGTCCGGATGGGTGACCGTGTGGTTACCGATCTCGTACCCGTGCCGCGTGAGCCACGCCAGCCCGGCGGCGGCCCGGTCGCCGAGCAGGAACAGGTCCTCGTTCAGGTAGAACGTCGCCACCGGCCGGAACCCCGGGTACCGCCGGGCCACGTCCTGGATGATCGCCACGGCGGTGTCCGGCGCGGGCCCGCCCTGCGCGTCCAGCCCGAACTGCCCCGGGGTGCTGTCGTCGAACGTCAGGACCACCGGGTGCCGCCCGGCCGGGACCGCGTCGAACCGCCCGGCGACGAACTCGGCCGCGGTGACGGGCACGTAGCCCTCCTCGGCCAGCCGGGTCAGCTCGTCGCGCAGCTCCTTGGTCGAGCGGTCCAGCGACAGCTCGGGCTTCTTCATGATCCGGTGGTACATGAGGACCGGGACCTCGCCGAGCTCGTCGGCCTTGACCGCCACCGCCCCGGGCGCGGCGGGCGGGATCGGCGCGGACGCCTCCGCCGAGGCGGAGGGCGAGGGCTGCGGCGGGGCGCTGGAGGAGGGCGGCGCGGACGCCGTGGACATCGCGGGCGCGGGCGCTCTCGTCGCGCTCGGGGCCGGCGTGCTGGGCGAGGTGGCCCCGGAACGCGCCGCCGACGCGCCCGCGTCCCGCCCGCGGCGGGTGCCGGGCAGGGTCAGGCCGATGATCACGGCGCACACCACGACGATCCCGGCGATCTTGTGCAGGAGTGGCACGATCCTCCCGTCGATCTTCAAGCGAAACGGCAGGGACAGCGTACGACGCACCGACTTGAGGGCACATGTCCGAGACCGTGATGGATGCCTGATCTCCGGAACCGCCCGGCCCGGTCCCCGGGAGCGCCAAAAGGGCGCGGGCCGCCGATTCACGGCTCTCGCGCCCTGAGAGGGCGTGTGCGCGGCTTCGGGGAGCGAACGCTCCCCCGCTGTCGTTCCGCGCGTCGCAGAGCCTCCGCGGCCCTATCGGCGCCGCCCTGCCCGCCTCCCGGCCCGCCGGTCCTGCCCGGCTCCCCCGTCCTGCCCGTCTCCCCGGCCCGACCGGCTCCCCGGCTCGACCGGCTCCGTCCCGGCCGCCTGGGCCGGACGGAGCCGGATGCGCGCACGAGGCTCGCCGACCGGGCCGTCGCGCTAGTGGGCGGCGTCCTGCCAGGTGCGGCCGGTGCCCATGGAGACGCCCAGCGGCGCGCGGAGCGCGTAGGCGCCCGCCATCTGGTCGCGGACGAGCGCCTGGAGCTCCTCCAGCTCGCCCGCCGCGACCTCGAAGACCAGCTCGTCGTGGACCTGGAGCAGCATCCGCGACTTCAGGCCGGCCTCCCGCAGCGCCCGGTCGACGTTCAGGCCCGCGACCTTGACGATGTCGGCGGCCGACCCCTGGATGGGAGCGTTGAGCGCCATCCGCTCGGCCATCTCGCGGCGCTGCCGGTTGTCGGAGTTGAGGTCGGGCAGGTAGCGGCGGCGGCCGAGGATGGTCTCGGTGTAGCCGTCCTGCCGGGCCCTGACGACCACGTCCTGGAGGTAGTCGCGGACGCCGCCGAACTGCTGGAAGTACTCCTCCATGAGGCCGCGCGCCTCGTCCGGCGAGATCCGCAGCTGCTGGGACAGCCCGTACGCCGACAGCCCGTACGCCAGCCCGTAGTTCATCGCCTTGATCCGGGCCCGCAGCTCCGAGTCGATCTGCTCGGGCGGCAGGCCGAACACCCGGGACGCGGTGATGGTGTGGAAGTCGGCGCCGGACCCGAACGCCTCCAGCAGCGCCTCGTCCTCGGACAGGTGCGCCATGATGCGCAGCTCGATCTGGCTGTAGTCGGCGGTGAGCAGCGACTCGAAGCCGTCGCCGACGACGAACGCCTCGCGGATCTGCCGACCCTCGGCGGTGCGGATCGGGATGTTCTGGAGGTTCGGGTCGGTCGACGACAACCGGCCGGTCGCGGCGACCATCTGGTTGAAGGTGGTGTGGATGCGCCCGGCGTCGTCGGCCATCGGGATCAGCGAGTCGACGATGCTCTTGAGCTTGGCCACCTCGCGCCAGCGCAGGATGTGCTCGAGCACCGGGTGCCCGTCCTTGGCCAGCAGGTTGGTCAGCGCCTCGGAGTCGGTGGTGTAGCCGGTCTTGGTGCGCTTGGTCTTGGGCAGCCCGAGCTCGTCGAACAGCACCCCCTGCACCTGCTTGGGCGAGCCGAGGTTGAACTCGTGCCCGACGGCGTCGTGCGCGGCCTGCTCCATCTCCTTGACCTGGCCGCCGAGCGAGGCCGACAGCCCCGCGAGGTGGTCGGCGTCGACGGCGATGCCGGCCCGCTCCATCCCGGCCAGCACGCGCACCAGCGGCAGCTCGACCTCGTGCAGCAGCGCGGTCGCGCCGCGCTGCTCCAGGTCGGCGTCGAGCACGTCGGCGAGCTCGGCGACGGCGCGGGCCCGGACCGCCAGGTCCTGCGCGGCCTCCTCCTCGCCGGAGCCGTCGAGGGTGAGCTGGCCAGTGTCCTCGGTCTCGTTGCGCAGCTCGCGGTGCAGGTAGCGCAGTACCAGGTCGGCCAGGTCGAAGGTGCGCTGGCCGGGCAGCGCCAGATAGGCGGCCAGCGCGGTGTCGCTGGTGAGGCCGTCGAGCTCGAGCCCGCGGGCCGCCAGCGCCAGCATCGGCCCCTTGGCCTCGTGCAGCGCCTTGGGCCGCCCGGGATCGGCCAGCCACGCCGCCAGGGCCCGCTCGTCGGCCTCGTTCAGCGCGGACGGGTCGAGCGTGACCGCCGGGCCCTGCCGGGACGCCAGCGCCAGCGCGGTGATCTCGCCGGTGCCGCGCCCCCAGGCGCCGGTCACCGCGACGCCGATCCTGGACGCGGCGGTGCCGTTGGCCTCCAGCCAGCCGCCCAGCGCGCCCGGCTCCAGGGTGTCGAACTCGACGTCGAAACCCTCGTCGGCCTCGGGCTCGGCGGTCGGCAGCGAGGCGTACAGCCGCTCGCGCAGCACCTTGAACTGGAGCGAGTCGAACAGGGTGTGGACCTCCTCCCGCTCCCACTGCCCCATGACGAGCTGCGGCGGCGCCAGCTCGAGGCCGACCTCGCAGTCGAGCTTGTTGAGCTGCTGGTTGCGCAGCACCGCGCCGAGGTGCTCGCGCAGGTTCTCGCCCGCCTTGCCCTTGATCTCGTCGACCCGCTCGACGAGCCGGTCGAGACCGTCGTACTTGGCCAGCCACTTCGCCGCCGTCTTCGGCCCCACGCCGGGCACCCCCGGCAGGTTGTCGCTGGACTCGCCCACCAGCGCGGCCAGCTCGCGGTACCGCGCGGGCGGCACGCCGTACTTGGCCTCGACCGCGGCCGGGTCCATCCGGGCCAGCTCGGACACCCCGCGGATCGGATAGAGGATGGTGACGTGCTCGTCGACCAGCTGGAACGCGTCGCGGTCACCGGTGACGATCAGCGTGTCGAGACCGGCGGCGGTGGCCTGGACCGACAGCGTGGCGATGATGTCGTCGGCCTCGAACCCGGCGACCGACAGCCGCGGGATGCGCAGCGCGTCCAGCACCTCGAAGATCAGGCTGACCTGGCTGCGGAACTCGTCGGGGGTCTTGGCCCGGCCCGCCTTGTACTCCACGTACTGCTCGTGCCGGAACGTCGGCTCGGACCGGTCGAACGCCACCGCGATGTGCGTCGGGCGCTCGTCGCGCAGCACGTTGATGAGCATCGAGGTGAAGCCGTACACCGCGTTGGTGGGCTGCCCGTCGCTCGTCGAGAAGTTCTCCACCGGCAGCGCGAAGAACGCCCGGTAGGCCAGGGAATGCCCGTCGAGCAGGAGAAGCCGGTCTTGCTGGTCAGGGGTCGCTGCTTTGGTCACCACACGAGGACTCTAGTCTGCGCGTACGACAGTTCGAGGGAGGCTCAATGACACAGGAGCAGCCGGATCACGCCGGCCGCTTCGGCGACGTCCACGGTGATCTCGCGAAGGCGATGGGGATCGAATACCTGGAGGCGGCGCCGGAACGGGTGGTCGGCCGCATGCCGGTCAAGGGCAACACCCAGCCGTACGGGCTCCTCCACGGCGGCGCCTCGTGCGTCCTGGCCGAATCGCTCGGCTCGGTCGGCTCCGCGCTGCACGCCGGCCCCGGCCGCATCGCGGTCGGCATCGAGATCAACGCCACCCACCACCGGTCGGCCACCGAGGGCTGGGTCACCGGCGTCGCCACCCGCGCGCACGGCGGCCGCACCCTCGCCAGCTACGACATCGTGATCACCGACGAGGCCGACCGGCGGGTCTGCACCGCCCGCCTGACCTGCATGCTCCGCGACCAGCCCCCCGCCTGATCCACTTTCTCTTTGCGGGCGACGGCACGGGGTGGGTAGCGTGGGCGCCAGCGGCCCGGGACCACCGAGTAGACAACGTACGGACCCGAGAGGGTCCGCACGGCCCCAAAGGTGGTCCCGGGCCAATGCTCCGCCCCGGGCCCGGCACCGCGCACGGCACCGGTCACGCGCCGTCGACGGTTGCGGTTGGATTGCGAAACCGATCACCCCGTTCACCCCGCGCGCGACGCCCACGTACGTTCGGCCCATGCGTCTACGTGCCGCCGTCACCGGCGCCGCGCTCCTGCTGACCGCGCTGCCGGGCTGCTCCGAGTCCCACTCCGACTCGGGCCCCGGCTCCTCCGGCTACGTCCTGCCGTCCGAGAAGGTCCGCGAGAGCGAGACCGCCCTACGGGGCAAGACCGGCCGCAGTGCCGACATGCGCTTCACCGTCATCGGCTTCCGCGAGGGCATGACCGAGGTCATGGGCACCCACACCGCGATGGAGTCCAAGGGCGCCTTCACGCGCGTGCGCGTCCTGGCCGTCAACGAGGGGCGCGACATCCAGGTCTTCGACACCTGGAAGCAGCGGCTGCTGACCGGCGACGGCAAGACCGTCACCCCCGACGTGAACGCCACCATGGTCAAGCGGCAACCCGAGCGGCTGTCGGTCGGCGCCGCGATGCGGGCCGAGTTCGACCTCTGGTTCGACGTCCCCCGCGGCGTCAAGACCCGCGGCGTGCGGCTCTACGGCTCCCCCACCGTCGGCGCCGTCTCCGACCCGCCGGCCGCCGAGATCACGCTCCCCTGAACGTCGCGCCGGCCCCGAAGACCGCAGTGAGGGCGGCTTCGGGACCGGCGCAGCCAAGGCCCCGGAGGCCCGCCTACCCGGCGGCCTCCGGCGGACCGTCCTTCTTCTGAAGGTCCGGAGCGCCCTCCTCAAACGGCGGAGCGCCCTCAGGCGACGGCGTGTCCTCCCGGACGTCCGATCCCCCGCCCAGATACGCCGCGCGCACCTCCGGGTCGTCCAGCAGCTCCGACGCCGGGGCGGACTTCACGACCCGGCCCGTCTCGAGCACGTACGCCCGATGCGCGATCTGCAACGCCTGCTGGGCGTTCTGCTCCACCAGCAGCACCGTCACCCCGCGCCGGTTGATCTCCTGGATGATGGTGAAGATCTGCTGCACCAGCATCGGCGCGAGCCCCATCGACGGCTCGTCCAGCAGCAGCACCTTCGGCTTGGCCACCAGCGCCCGCCCGATCGCGAGCATCTGCTGCTCGCCGCCCGACATCGTCCCGCCCGCCTGGCCCTTGCGCTCGGCCAGCCGCGGGAACAGCTCGTACGCCTCCGCCAGCTCCTTCGCGGGACTGTCCTTGCGGGCGTAGGCGCCCATGAGGAGGTTCTCCTCCACCGTCATGCCGGGGAAGATGCCCCGGCCCTCCGGCGCCTGCCCGATGCCCGCGACCACCCGCCGGTGCCCCGGCATCCGGCTGATGTCCTCGCCGTCGAACACGACCGAGCCCGCCGACAGCGGACGCAGCCCCGACACCGTCTTCAGCGTCGTGGTCTTCCCCGCGCCGTTGGCGCCGATCAGCGTGACGATCTCACCCTCGTCGACGGCCGCGGTGATGCCCTTGAGCGCCGCGATCTTTCCGTAGTGGACGTGAATGTCCCGGATCTCAAGAAGCATCGGCCGGAGCCCCCAGGTACGCCTCGATCACACGCGGGTCGTTCTGCACCTCGGCCGGCAGCCCGTCCGCGATCTTCTGCCCGAAGTCGAGCACCGCGACCCGGTCGCTGATCCCCATCACCAGGCTCATGTCGTGCTCGATCAGCAGCACGGTGACGCCCGTGTCGCGGATCGTGCGGATCAGCCCCTGCAACGCCACCTTCTCGGCCGGGTTCATCCCCGCCGCGGGCTCGTCCAGCAGCAGCAGCTTCGGCTCCGTCGCCAGCGCACGCGCGATCTCCAGCCGCCGCTGGTCGCCGTACGGCAGGTTCTTCGCCGCCTCGCCGCCCCGATGCGGGATGCCGACCAGCTCCAGCAGCTCCCGCGCCCGCTCGCGGCCCTGGCGCTCCTCCCGGCGATGCCACGGCATCCCCAGCGACGCCCCCACGAACCCGGTCCGATGGTGCGCGTCGGCGCCCACCATCACGTTCTCCAGCGCGGTCATGTTGTGGAACAGCCGCACGTTCTGGAACGTGCGCGCCACCCCCAGCTTCGTGACGGCATAGCGCTTCATGCCATCGATCCGCCTGCCGTCGAACACCACTTCGCCCGTGGTCGGACGGTAGACGCCCGTGGTCACGTTGAACACCGTGGTCTTGCCGGCGCCGTTCGGCCCGATCAGCGCGAAGATCTCGCCCCGCCCGATCCGGACGTCGACCTTGTTGAGCGCCACCACGCCGCCGAAGCGCATCACCACATCGCGCAGCTCCAGCACCGGCGGCGGACTCTTCGCCTCGCTCACTTGCCCACCTCCGCGCTCGTCCCGGCGGACTCCGGACCGGCCACCTCGGCGCCCATACTGCCCATCCCGCCGGTCCCCTCGGCCAGCTCGGCCTTGCGCCGGCGCGACGGCCACAGCCCCTCGGGACGGAAGACCATCATCAGCACCAGCACGAACCCGAAGATCAGCATCCGGTAGTCCTTGAGCTCCCGGAACCGCTCCGGCAGCCATGCCACCACGAACGCCCCGAGGATCACCCCCGGGATGTTGCCCGAGCCGCCGAGCACCACCGCGGCCAGGATCAGCGCCGACACCAGGAACTCGAAGTTGTTCGGATTGATCGAGCTCTGCTTCGCGGCGAACACCACGCCGCCGCTGCCGCCGATCGCCGCGCCGATCGCGAACGCCGCCAGCTTGAACTTGAACGTCGGGACGCCCATCAGCTCCGCCGCGTCCTCGTCCTCGCGGATCGAGGCCCACGCCCGTCCTACCCGGCTCCCCTCCATCCGCTTGACGAACACGATCGTCACGATGATGAACAGCAGCAGCAGGTAGTAGTACGGCCGCGAGTCCAGCAGCCCGTACTTCAGCGGCTGGACGCCCAGGATCTCGAACTCCGACAGCGTCGGCGGGTGCGGGATGTCCTGGATGCCCCGCGGCCCGTTGACGTAGGAGCTGTTGGCGGCCGTCCGCTTGACGATCTCACCGAACCCGAGCGTCACGATCGCCAGGTAGTCGCCCCGGAGCCGCAGCGTCGGCGCCCCGAGGATCACACCGGCGAGCGCCGAGAACAGGATCGCCAGGACCAGCGTCTCCCAGAAGCTCCACCCGTACTTGGTGGAGAACGAGGCGATCGTGTAGCCGCCCACCGCGTAGAACGCCACATACCCGAGGTCCAGCAGGCCGGCCATGCCGACCACCACGTTCAGGCCGAGCGCCAGCAGCACATAGATCGCGATCTGGTCGCTGAGCATCGTCGGCCAGTCGCTGCCGCCCGGCGCCATGAACGAGCCGATCGCCTCGCTCGGCAGGAACAGCGCGCCCACCACCAGCAGCAGGTACACCGGCCAGCGCACAATGCCGGACGCCGACGCCCACCGGTCCCGGATCTCGTCGAACGACCATCGGGCGGACCGGGCGCCGCCGTCGTCCTTCTTCGTCAGGTTCATGCGCGCGCCCGCTGGAGAGACTCACCGAGGATGCCGGTGGGACGGAACATCAGGACCAGGATCAGCACGGAGAACGCGACCACGTCCCGCCACTGTGAGCCGAAGAGGCTCGCCCCGTACATCTCGAACAGGCCGAGCGAGAACCCGCCGACCAGCGCTCCGCGGAGGTTGCCGATACCGCCGAGCACCGCCGCCGTGAACGCCTTGATGCCGAGCAGGAACCCGGTGAGGTACCAGGCCTGCTCGAACCGCAGGAAGTACAGCGCCGCCGCCACCCCCGCCATCACACCGCCGACCAGGAACGTCACCGACACCACCCGGTCGATGTTCACGCCCATCAGCACCGCGGTCTCGGGATCCTGCGCCGTCGAGCGGATGCCCCGGCCGAGCTTGGTCCGGTTCACGAACTGGTCCAGCGCGACCATCATCAGCACCGCGCCGACGAACACGATCAGCTTGTCGTTGCTGACCTCGATCGGGCCGAGGTCGATCACCGTGCTCCGGTCCACGAAGTGCTCGTTCAGCGGCAGCTTGCCGCCCTCCTTGGAGGTGCCGAACACCCACCGGATGATGACCGTGCCGAACAGCTGCTGGATCAGGATCGACGCGCCGATCGCGGAGATCAGCGCCGCCAGCCGGGACGCGCCCTTCTTGCGCAGCGGCCGGTAGGCCAGCACTTCCAGCAGCATCGCCCCGCCGCCGGACACCAGGCCCGCGACCACGGACATGAGGACCGCAAGGCCGATCAGGCCGAGCCCGCCGGCGCTGTTGACGCCCAGGGTCTGCACCGTCCACAGGGCGGCGAACGTGCCCACCATGAAGATGTCGGCGTGCGCGAAGTTGATCAGCCGGAGGACGCCGTAGACCATCGTGTAGCCCAGCGCGACCAGCGCGTAGATCGCGCCGAGCGCCAAGCCGTCGACGGTGGACGGCCAGAATTGGTTAATGAAGTCGTCGAACGCCATTGGTCGCCTTTGAAAAAAGGAGCGGGAGCGCTCGTGGCGCTCCCGCTCCCGCGCCGTCAGGGGCCCCGGAACCGGGGGGCACCGGACCGGGCGGCCGATACACCGCGCCGGACCGCCGCTTCGCTACGAGACCTGCGCGTCCTTACTGCTGCCGAGCAGGGGCAGCTTGTTGCCCTTCACCTCGTAGACGAAGATGTCCTGCGCCGCCAGCTCGCCCTTGTCGTCGAACTTGATCGGCTTGCCGACACCCTGGAAGCTCAGGGTCTTGAGGAAGGTGTTGATGTCCTCGGTGGAGGTCTTGCCGGCCTTGACCGCCTCGATGAACGCCGTCGCCGCGTCGAAGCCCTCGGTCGAGTAGATCGCGACCTCGGAGCCGAACTTGGTCTTGTAGTCGGTGGCGAACTTCTTGGCCTTCTCGTTGGTCTTGCCCTCGGCGTCGATCAGGCAGCCGCAGCTCAGCAGCGCGCCCTGCGCGTTCTTCTCGCCCGCGCCCTCGATCAGGCCGGTGGCCAGCGAACCGTCGCCCGACATCATCTTGCCGGTGTAGCCGGCCTCCTTGAGCTGCTTGAACAGCCGGCCCGCGACCGCGTAGTACCCGCCGAAGTAGACCAGCTCGGGCTTGAACTGGACGATCTTGTTGACGGTGGAGGAGTAGTCGGTCGCCTTGTCGTCCACCGCGTCGGACTGGACCTGCACGCCCTTCGGCTTGACCGCGTTGCCGACGTTGTCGGCCAGGCCCTTGCCGTACTCCTGGTTGTCGGACACGGTGAAGACCTTCTTGGCCTTCAGCGCCCGGAGGGCGAACTCGCCCACGCCCGCGCTCTGCACCGCATCGTCGGCCACCACCCGGTGCCAGTACTTCCAGCCCTTCTCGGCCAGCGTGATCTGCGTCGCCGAGGGCGTGACGCTCGGGACCTTCGCCTCGTCCAGGATCGGGTTGGCGCTCTGCGACTCGCCGGAGAACGCCGGGCCGATCAGGCCGGCGATCTTGTCCTGCTTGATCGCGCCCTGGACCAGCGTGGTCGCCTGCTCCGGCTTGCCCTGGCTGTCGTAGGTCTTGAACTTGATCTTGACCTTGGGGTTGGTCGCGTTGTACTGCTCGAAGGCCAGCTCGGCGCCCTGCTTGGGCGGGATGACCAGGCCCGAGTTCTCCCCGGTCAGGTCCCCCATGAACCCGATGGTGACCTCGTCGCCGCCACCCCCGCCGGAGCCGCCGTCGTCACTGCACGCCACCAGGCCGAGCGCGAGCACCGCGCTCGCCGCCGCCGCGACGGTGACCCTCATCTTGTTGCGCCGCAAGGTGCCCAACCTTTCCATCCGGATCCGGGAGAGGATCGGGTACGAGTTTTGCCCGACACCGAATCTCGGAAGGAGGAAACGGTCAGCCGGGGACCAGGTATGTCGTACACCGACTGCCTAGCCCAGATCAGCACCCCCGGATAGAAGGGTTACTCGTTCGTTACGGCTCCGTGCCCATCCGGTCCCCCGTGCCGCCAGGCACAATGACCCACGGTGACCGATTCCGGCGCACGCCGGCGCCCGTGCGCGACCCGATCGTCACGATCGGTGATATTTTCGGTCCGCCGGTCCCGCGCCCCGGCCCTGAGGCCCCGCTCCACGCCTGTGCGTCAGCCCGCGGCGGGCTCGTCCTGCCCGGCTCCGCCACCGGTGGCACCCGCGACGACCGCCTCGGCGACCGCGCGCATGGAGAGCCGGCGGTCCATCGAGGTCTTCTGGATCCAGCGGAACGCGTCCGGCTCGCTCCAGCCGTTCGCCTGCTGGAGCAGCCCCTTGGCCCGCTCGACCACCTTGCGCGTCTCCAGCCGGTCCTGGAGCCCGGCGACCTCGGCCTCCAGCGCCCGCATCTCGGTGTAGCGGCTGACCGCCATCTCGATCGCGGGCGCGAGGTCGGTCTTGGTGAACGGCTTGACCAGGTAGGCCATCGCGCCCGCGTCGGTGGCCCGCTGCACCAGCTCGCGCTGGGAGAACGCGGTGAGGATGACCACCGGCGCGATCCGGTCGGCCGAGATGCGCTCGGCCGCGGAGATCCCGTCGAGCACCGGCATCTTGACGTCGAGGATCACCAGATCGGGCTTGAGCTCGGCGGCCAGCCGGACGGCCGTCTCGCCGTCCCCGGCCTCGCCGACCACCTCGTAGCCGTCCTCCTGAAGCATCTCCTTGAGGTCGAGGCGGATCAGGGCCTCATCTTCTGCGATCACAACTCGCCGAGCGCTCTCCGTCACGAGCACGAGACTACCGGGACGGGCTATCCTGGTCTCCGGCAGGTCGGCAACATCACGAGGGCTGCCCTAACACCACAAATGTCCACTTTGTGGACAGAAAGCCCCGATATCCCAATCGGTAGAGGATGCGGTCTCAAACACCGTTCAGTGTGGGTTCGAGTCCCACTCGGGGCACCCTCCATCTCACGACCCCCACCACCCCCGGCCACCGGCTCGCGCACGCCGGAGCGGAACTCTCCGCAGCGTCCCCGAAACTGTCAGTGGTCGGCGCGACGATGCGGGCATGTACGACGCGGCGATCGTCAATGAGGCTCTGCGGCTGTCCAGAGACGGGCTCTCCGACCGCACGATCGCTCAGATCTGCGGCGTCTCCGTCGCGGCGGTGCGCAAATGGCGCTACGGGACGAGGCGGGGCAGCCGTGATCCCGCATTCCCGGAGCGGTGGGACGGACGCGTCAAACGCGACTGCCCGCGCTGCTTCGGGCGCCCGCTCGACCGCCGGAAATACGCGTATCTGCTCGGCGTCTACCTGGGCGACGGTCACATCGTCGCCACGGCCAAGGGCTGCTTCCGACTCTCCCTGAGCTGCTGCGCCGGCTGGCCGGGACTCGTCGAAGCCGCCGCCTGTTCGATGGCCGCGGTCCTGCCGCGGTCCAAGGTCCACCGTCGCCACGTCTCCGGCGCCGTCGACGTGAACAGCCAGTCCAAGCACTGGCCGTGCCTCTTCCCCCAGCACGGGCCTGGGAAGAAGCACGCGCGTCGCATCGCGCTGGAGGCGTGGCAGCAGGAGATCGTCGACGAGTTCACCGAGGAACTCGTCCGCGGGCTGATCCACTCGGACGGCTGCCGCAGCCTGAACCGGGTCAGGCGGCCGCTCAAGGGCGGCGATCGCTTCTACACCTATCCGCGCTACACCTTCACCAACAGGTCGCCGGACATCCAGCGGATCTTCACGGCTGCGCTGGATCGGCTGGACGTGCCCTGGAGGCAGATGAACGCGATGAACGTCAGCGTCGCACGGAGGGCGGCGGTGGCCCGGTTGGACGAGTTCGTCGGGCCGAAGTACTGAGCGGCGCCCCCGGTGTCCGGAGTGATCTCGAATTGAGATCATCCGGTGATGGAGCGGGGCCCGGCGCGGGACGGGGCGTGGAGGGTCGCCCCGTCCGGATCGGCGCCGGATCGGCGCCGGGGCCGCGGTGGGTCAGTGCTGGTTCATCGTGATGGCCTCGCCGATGCGGTGGACGCGCAGGGCGTTGGTGGAGCCGGGGGTGCCGGGGGGCGAGCCGGCGACCACCACGACGCGGTCGCCCTTCTGGCAGCGGCCGATCTCCAGGAGGGCCTGCTCGACCTGGCGGACCATGTCGTCGGTGTGGTCGACCTGGGGGACGATGAAGGTCTCGACGCCCCACACGTGGGCCAGCCGGCCGCGGACGGCGGGCACCGAGGTGAAGGCCAGCAGCGGGATGGGCGAGCGGTAGCGGGACAGCCGGCGCGCAGTCTCACCCGACATGGTGAAGGCGACCAGGCCCTCGGCGCCGACGATGGCGCCGACCTCGGCCGCGGCGCGGGCGATGGCGCCGCCGACCGTCTCGGGCATCCGCTCGAGGGTGTGGGTGGCGTGCAGCGCGGCCTGCTCGGCGGTCTCGACGATGCGGCTCATCGTGCGGACGGATTCGATGGGGTACTGGCCGACGCTGGTCTCGCCGGAGAGCATGACGGCGTCGGCGCCCTCGAAGACGGCGTTGGCGACGTCGGAGGTCTCGGCGCGGGTGGGGCGCGGGGCGGAGATCATCGATTCGAGCATCTGGGTGGCGACGATGACCGGGCGGGCCTTCTCGCGGCACAGTTCGATGGCGCGCTTCTGCACGATCGGGACCTGCTCGAGGGGGAGCTCGACGCCGAGGTCGCCGCGGGCGACCATGATGCCGTCGAAGGCGGCGACGATCTCGGGCAGGAGGTCGACGGCCTGCGGCTTCTCGATCTTGGCGATGAGCGGGACGCGGACGCCCTCCTCCTCCATGATCTGATAGCAGATATCGGCGTCGGCGGGGGTGCGAACGAAGGACAGGGCGACCATGTCGACGCCGAGGCGGAGCGACCAGCGCAGGTCCTCCTCGTCCTTGGCGGTGAGGGCGGGCACGCTGACGGGGACGCCGGGGAGGTTGAGGCCCTTGTTGTCGGAGACCATGCCGCCGACCGTCACCCTGGTGCGCACGCGGGGGCCGTCGACCTCGACGACCTGGAGGGCGACGCGGCCGTCGTCGATGAGCACGCTGTCGCCGGGGCCGACGTCGCCGGGGAGGCCCTGGTAGGTGGTGGAGACCTCCTTGCGGGTGCCCGGGACGTCCTCGGTGGTGACGGTGAACTCGTCGCCGAGGGTGAGCCGTACGGGGCCGTCCGGGAAGCGGCCGATGCGGATCTTGGGTCCCTGGAGGTCGGCGAGGATGCCGACGCCGCGGCCGGCGGCGTCCGCGGCCGCGCGGATGCGGTGGTAGACCTCCTCGTGGCCGGCGTGCTCGCCGTGGCTCATGTTGAGCCGGGCGACGTCGACGCCGGCGTCGACGAGGGCGGCGATCTGCTCGCTGCCGGAGCAGGCGGGACCGATGGTGCTGACAATTTTCGCTCGACGGGTCACGTGCACAACGGTACTTAGTTACCTGCCAGTACTGATATTCGTGCAGGATGCGGTCGTCCAAGGTTCACCGATTGGTCTAGCTCAACGGTCTAGACCACCGGTGCGCGGTCAGTCCGCGAAGACCCGGACGGCGGCCTCGCCGAAGGCGTCGAGATCGTCCGGGCGGCGGCTGGTGAGGAGGGTGTTGGGGCCGCTCTCGCAGATCTGGACCGCCTCGTCGACCCAGGTGGCCCCGGCGTTCCTCAGGTCGGTGCGCAGGCTCGGCCAGGAGGTGAGCGTCCGGCCGCGGACGACGCCCGCCTCGATCAGGGTCCAGGGCGCGTGGCAGATGGCCGCGACGGGCTTGCCGGCGTCGAAGAACGCCTTGACGAACGCGACGGCCTCGGGCTTCATCCGCAGGTAGTCGGGGTTGGCGACGCCGCCGGGCAGGACGAGCGCGTCGAACTCGGTGTGGCCGGAGACGTCGACGGTGGTGTCGACCGAGAAGGTGTCGGCCCGGTCGAGGTGGTCGTACCCCTGGATGCGGCCGGACTGGGTGGAGACCAGGCGCGGGGCTCCCCCGGCCCGCTCGACGGCCTTCCACGGTTCGGTGAGCTCGACCTGCTCGGTGCCCTCGGGCGCGCACAGGAAGGCGATCGTCCTGTCCTTCAGCTCCGTTGCCATCGGGTGCCCCCTCTATCTCGGTCGGTCCTCCCTGGACCTGCCCTGTTGCGGGGGTGGTATGCAGGGGGCGTGAACCCCAGCGGCTATCGGGAGGTTCCGGCGCCGCAGTGGCCGGGCCTGGTGTGCGTGTGGACGGCGGAGCTGCGGGCGGACGCGGCGGCGCCGTTCGTCCAGCGGGTGGTGCCCGACGGCTGCGTCGACCTGGTCTGGTGGCGGCGGGACGCGCAGGTGCGGGTGGCGGGTCCCGACACCGGCCCGGTGCCGGCGGTGATCGAGCCGGGTGACGCGCTGGTCGGGGTGCGGTTCGGGCCGGGGCTGGCGCCGCCGGCTCTGGGCGTGCCCGCCGACGCGGTGCGGGACGGGCGGGTGCCGTTGCGCGAGTTGTGGGGCGCCGAGGCCGATCGGCTGGGGGCGGCCATGGCCGGGGCCGCCGATCCGGGGGCGGTGCTCGCGCGGGCGGCGGCGGCACGGGCGGCGGCGGGCGGGGCCGGTGATCCTCTGGTCCCGGCGATGGTGGCGGGGCTGGCGCGGAGCCCGGTGCGGGCCGTCGCCGATGATCTCGGCCTGGGAGAGCGGCAGTTGCGGCGCAGGGCGCTCGCGGCGTTCGGGTACGGGCCGAAGACGTTGCAGCGGGTGCTGCGCTTCCAGCGTGCCCTCGGCATGGCGCGGGCGGGGCGGCCTCTGGCGGACGTGGCGTACGCGGCGGGCTACGCCGATCAGCCGCATCTGGCGCATGAGGTCCGTGCTCTGGCCGGGGAGCCGATCCGCGCGCTGCTGTGAGCAGCGGGCCGCGTCGATCGCCCCCGTCCCGGTGACGGAGGACGGGGCGGGGCCGGCCGGTCAGGCCAGGGACAGGAAGAGCTTCTCCAGCTCCGCGTCGGTCATCGGGGGCTCGCCGCCTTGCGCGCGCACCGTCTGGCAGTGCCGCATGCCGCCGGCGACGAGGCGGTATCCGGCGCGGTCCAGTGCGCGGGAGACCGCGGCGAGCTGGGTGAGCGCCGCCCGGCAGTCCTCGCCGGCCTCGATCATGTTGATCACTCCGGCGAGCTGGCCCTGGGCCCGGCGCAGCCGGACCACCGCATCTCCGACCATTTCCGGCTTCATCTCCATACGGGAACCATACCCCTGAGGGTATAGGCCCCGCCCGATTCGTGATCTTCACTGGCCGGATGAGCGATCCACTCGACGAACAGCCCCTGGCCGCGGCGGCACTCAACGTGGTGGCACGGGCGGCCGGGCCCTACCTGGACTCCCTGGCGGAACGGCGCGTCCACGACCGGGACCGGGACGCGCTGATGGACGAGCTCGACGGGCCTCTGCCAGAACGCGGGGACGGCACGCTGGCGAGCGTGGAGCGGCTGCTGCGGGTGGGCACGGAGACCGGCACCCACTCGACCGGCCCCCGGTTCTTCCACTACGTGGTGGGCGGTTCGACGCCCGCGGCGATGGCCGGCGACTGGATCACCTCGCTGCTGGACCAGGCGTCGGGGCTGTGGCCCGCCTCGCCGTTCGCGGCCCGCACCGAGACGATCGTGCTGCGGTGGCTCAAGGACCTGTTCGGCCTACCCTCCTCGTACGGCGCGGTCCTGACGCCGAGCGCGACGCTCGCGCACGTGACCGGGCTGTCCTGCGCGCGGTACTGGTGGGCGGAGCGGCACGGGGCGGACGTGAGCGCACACGGGCTGGCCGGGCTGCCGCGGATGCCGGTGTTCAGCAGCGGGCTGGTGCACGTCAGCACGCGCAAGGCGCTCCAGATCATCGGCTGCGGGCGCGACACCCTGCGCACGTTCGCGCGCGACGACGCGGGACGGATCGACCTGCCCGCGATGGAGGCGGCGCTGGCCGCGCTGGACGGCGCCCCAGCGGTGATCGTCGCCAACCTCGGCGAGGTGAACGGCGGCGACTCCGACCCGATCGCCGAGATGGCGGGTCTCGCCCGGCGGTACCGGGCCTGGCTGCACGTCGACGGCGCGTTCGGCCTGTTCGCGGCGCTGTCGCCGCGTACGGCGCACCTGGCGCGGGGCGTCGAGCTGGCCGACTCGGTGACCTCCGACGGGCACAAGTGGCTGAACGTGCCCTACGAGAGCGGGTTCTCGTTCGTCCGCGATCCCGCGCTGATGAGCGCGGCGTTCGGCGCGATGCCCGCGGCGTACCTGCCGGAGGCCGACGACGAGAGGATCAGCTACAACATGCTGGGCCCGGAGTCGTCGCGGCGGGCGCGGGCGCTGCCGATCTGGGCGACGCTGCGCGCCTACGGCCGCGAGGGCCACCGGGAGATGGTGGAGCGGCACCTGGACGTGGCGGCCCACCTGGGCGCGCTGGTCGAGCGGTCCCCCGACCTGGAGCTGCTCGCGCCGGTGCGGCTGTGCGTGGTGTGCTTCCGCTACCGGCCGCCGGGCGTGCCCGAGGACCGGCTGGACGAGCTGAACGCGCGGCTCGGCGAGGCACTCCTCGCCGACGGCCGGGTGTATGCGGGGACGTCGGTGTTCCGGGGCATGACGGTGTTCCGGCCCGCGTCGCTCAACTGGCGCACCACGCCCGGCGACGTGGAGCTGCTGGTCGAGGTCGTGCGCGAGCTGGGCCCCGCCGTCCGCGCGGCCCTCTGACCGGCCGCCCACGGCGTCCGCGCGGCCCTCTGACCGGCCGCGGCACCGCCGCCCGCTCCCGGCCCGTCCCCCGGGCGCCCCGGGCTCCGCTCCGGCGCCCGCGGGACTCCTCCGGCGTTCCGGGGGCGGGTCAGAGCGGGACCTCGTCGAGGCGGAGCCGCCTCTCGATGCCGCCGAGGCCCCGGACCAGGAAGCGGACGTCGGGGTCGCCGGTGAGGCAGGGGCTGCCGTCCAGGGCCTCCAGGTAGGCGCGGACCTTGGGGTAGGGCGTGCCCGTGCGGGCCTCGTCCCACGAGCCGAGCACGCGCAGCGCCTCCAGCGACAGCCCGGCCAGGTTGGCGCCGGCCCGGCGCAGGTCGTCGGCGCGGCTCGCGACGCGCGGGTGGCCGAGCAGGACCCGGGTGGCCCGCTCGTCGGCGACGTTGTACATGAGCAGCAGGTGCTCGCGGTCCATGTTCAGCTCGGCGCCGGCGGGGAGCGCGCCCTCCTCGGCCCGCGCCAGCGCGGCGGGCTCGCCCAGCACGGCCAGGGAGCGGCCGAAGACGGGGCCGACGCCGAGCCGGGCCACCTCGGGGAACCGCTCGACGGTCGGGTCGACGAACATCCGGGCCCCGGGCAGCCACACCGCGCAGTGCCCGTCGTGTCTCGGACCGGTCCAGGACGGGTCGGGCGTGCCGTGCAGCACGCCCGAGCCGGTCGTGCGGTCGCGCACGTACAGGTCGACGGCGCGCGTCTCGGCGGCGATGCCGACCAGGGTGTAGGCGTGCCGCAGCGTCTCGCAGGCGGCGAGGCAGTCGTCGAACGGCTCGCCGCGCTGCGCCGCGGTCAGCTCCAGCACCGAGGGCAGCAGCCGGGGCACCGACTGCTCCTCGGCGGCGGTGCCGGGCCCGGCGATGCCGGAGATCCGCGCGAAGATCCGCTCACAGCGGGCGGTCAGGTGCGCGGCGGGCTGCTTGCGCGGATCGCCCGACCGGCCCCGCGGACGGCTGCTCCTGTACTGTTTGCGACCGTGTGACTTCGGCATATGACGGACGGTACGCGAATGAACACGCAGCCGTACCCCGCTCCGGGAAATCCCGCCGGGCCCCGGGAGGGCGCCGGGGCGGGCGCCGGCGGGACCGTCAGCGCGCGCCGGGCCAGGGGCCGGGCGGGCGGTGGTCGAGGGCCTCGGACCTGGTCTGGACGTCGTGCACCCGGAAGCCGCGCGCCTGGTAGTTGCGCAGCGCGGCGGGGGCGTCGTTCGAACAGGTGTGCAGCCACACTCGTTCGGTGGGCTTGCGGCCGGGCCAGCGATCGGCCAGGTCCCAGGCGCGGGCCGTCCCGGCGGTGAGGAGCTGCCCGCCGAGCCCCCGTCCGGTGAAGGCGCCCAGCAGGCCGAAGCAGGCGATCTCGACCTGCCCGTCCGGCTGCGGGTCCAGCTCGGCGAACCCGGCGGGCGTCCCCTTCAGGTAGGCGATCCAGGTCTCGACGCCGGGCCGGTCGAGCCAGTTGTGCCACTGCTCGTACGACCAGCAGAGGCGGTCGGTCCAATACCAGTCGCCGCCGACCGCGGTGTAGAGGAAGCGGCTCAGCTCGGGGCTCGGCACCTCGGCGCGGACGACGCCCGCGGGGTCGGCGGGCGGCCGGGCCGGGCGCAGCTCGGCCGGATCCCGCTGTTCCAGGTACCAGGTGGTCACGTCGGTCTGCCGGACGGGCATGTGGTCCCCCCACATACGAACCGCCGCGCCCGGCGCCCGGGTGAACGGGCGGCGGGACGCGGCGGGAAGGTGTCTGATCGCCGATCAGGCTAGCGGATCGGACGGGCCGTCAGGCCATCGGACGGGCGGTCGGCGGGATCGGGTAGGGCAGCGTCGTCCGCCCGGTCAGGAACGCGTCGACGCCGCTGGCGGCGGCGCGGCCCTCGGCGATAGCCCACACGATCAGCGACTGGCCGCGGCCCATGTCGCCGGCCGCGAACACGCCGCCGACGGTGGTGGCGTAGGCGTCGTCGCGGACCACGTTGCCGCGCTGGTCGAGCTCGACGCCGAGCTGCTCCAGCAGGCCCTCGCGCTGCGGGCCGAGGAAGCCCATCGCGAGAGTGACGAGCTGCGCGGGGATCTCCCGCTCACTGCCCTCGACCGGCGCGAAGCCGGTCTCGGGGCCGCCGACCTCCACCAGCCTGATCGCGCGCAGGTTCCCGTCGGCGTCGCCGACGAACTCGGTGGTGGACACCGCGTAGACCCGGTCGCCGCCCCGGCTGGCGAGCTCCTCGTGGGCGCTCTCCATCTTGAACAGCATCGGGTACGTCGGCCAGGGCTGCGAGCCCGGCCGCGACGACGGCGGCATCGGCATGATCTCGAGCTGGGTGACCGACGCGGCGCCCTGCCGGAGGGCGGTGCCGACGCAGTCGGCGCCGGTGTCGCCGCCGCCGATGACCACCACGTCCTTGCCCGCGGCGGAGATCGGCGAGACCTCCAGGTCGCCCTCCTGCACCTTGTTGGACGGCGGGAGGTACTCCATCGCCTGGTGGACGCCGTTCAGCTCGCGGCCGGGGACGGGCAGGTCGCGCCAGACGGTGGCGCCGCCGGCCAGGACGACCGCGTCGTTGGCCGCGCGCAGCTCGTCGCCGGTGATGTCGACGCCCACGTTGACGCCGGCCTTGAAGTCGGTGCCCTCGGCGCGCATCTGGGAGACGCGCCGGTCGAGGTGCCGCTTCTCCATCTTGAACTCGGGGATGCCGTAGCGGAGCAGGCCGCCGACGCGGTCGGCCCGCTCGTACACCTTCACCTCGTGCCCGGCGCGGGTGAGCTGCTGCGCGGCGGCGAGGCCCGCGGGCCCCGAGCCGACCACCGCGACCCGCTTGCCGGTGCGGACCGCGGGCGGCTGCGGGCGCACCCAGCCCTCCGCCCAGGCCCGGTCGATGATCTCGACCTCGACCCGCTTGATCGTCACCGGGTCCTGGTTGATGCCGAGGACGCAGGCGCTCTCGCACGGGGCCGGGCACAGCCGGCCGGTGAACTCGGGGAAGTTGTTGGTCGCGTGCAGCCGCTCGATCGACTCGCGCCAGTCGCCGCGGTACACCAGGTCGTTCCACTCGGGGATCAGGTTGCCGAGCGGGCAGCCCTCGTGGCAGAACGGGATGCCGCAGTCCATGCAGCGGCTGGCCTGCTTCTCCAGCCGGTCTGCGCCGAAGTCCTCGTACACCTCCGACCAGCTCTTGATCCGCACGTCCACCGGGCGGCGCTCGGGGAGCTCCCGCGCCACGTTCAGGAAGCCCTTCGGGTCGGCCATGGGTGGGTCCCCCTCTCAGCTCTGCGCGGCGGCCATGATGGCCTCGTCGACGTCGCGTCCCTCGGCCTCGGCCCGTGCCATGGCCTCCAGCACGCGGCGGTAGTCCCGCGGCATGATCTTGGTGAATCGGGTGCCGGCGGCGTCCCAGCCGGCCAGCAGACCGGCCGCGACGACCGAGCCGGTCTCGGCCAGGTGCCGCTCGGTCAGCGTCGCGACAAACGCCAGGTCGTCGCCGTCCAGCGGCTCGAGGTCGACCATGTCGGGGTTGACCCGCTCGGGGATCAGGTCGAGCACGTAAGCGATACCGCCCGACATCCCGGCCGCCAGGTTGCGGCCGGTGCCGCCGAGGATCAGCGCCCGGCCGCCGGTCATGTACTCGCAGGCGTGGTCGCCGACGCCCTCGACGACGGCGACGGCGCCGGAGTTGCGGACGCAGAACCGCTCGCCGACCACGCCGCGGGCGAACAGCTCGCCCGAGGTGGCGCCGTAGAGGATCACGTTGCCGCCGATGATCTGCTCCTCGGCCGCGAACGACGCCTCGGCCGGGGGACGCAGCATCAGCCGCCCGCCGGACAGGCCCTTGCCGACGTAGTCGTTGGCGTCGCCGACCAGCCGCAGCGTCACCCCGCTCGGCAGGAACGCGCCGAACGAGTTGCCCGCCGAGCCGGTGAAGGTGACGTCGACGGTGTCGTCGGGCAGCCCGCCGCCGCCCCACTTGCGGGTCACCTCGTGGCCGAGCATCGTGCCGACCGTGCGGTTGACGTTGCGGATCGGCAGGTCGAGCCGGACCTTGTCGCCGAACGCCAGGGCGCCCTCGGCGAGCTGGATCAGCGTGTTGTCCAGTGCCTTCTCCAGCCCGTGGTCCTGGGCCGCGACCCGGTGCAGGGCCGCGTCGCGGGTCCCGTCCGGGGCGTGCAGGATCGGGGCGAGGTCCAGCCCGGACGCCTTCCAGTGGTCGACCGCGCGGTGCGCGTCGATCAGCTCGACGTGCCCGATCGCCTCGTCCAGCGACCGGAATCCGAGCGCGGCCAGGTACTCGCGGACCTCCTCGGCGATGAACTCGAAGAAGTTGACCACGAACTCGGGCTTGCCGGCGAACCGCTGCCGCAGCACCGGGTTCTGGGTGGCGACGCCGACCGGGCAGGTGTCCAGGTGGCAGACCCGCATCATGATGCAGCCCGACACCACCAGCGGCGCGGTCGCGAAGCCGAACTCCTCGGCGCCGAGCAGCGCGGCGACGATCACGTCGCGGCCGGTCTTCATCTGCCCGTCGGCCTGCACCACGATCCGGTCGCGCAGCCCGTTCAGCAGCAGCGTCTGCTGGGTCTCGGCGAGGCCGAGCTCCCAGGGCGCGCCGGCGTGCTTGAGGGAGGTGAGCGGCGAGGCGCCGGTGCCGCCGTCGTGCCCGGAGATCAGCACCACGTCGGCGTGCGCCTTGGACACCCCGGCCGCGACCGTGCCGACCCCGACCTCGGCGACGAGCTTGACGTGCACGCGCGCCGCGGGGTTGGCGTTCTTCAGGTCGTGGATGAGCTGGGCGAGGTCCTCGATGGAGTAGATGTCGTGGTGCGGCGGCGGCGAGATCAGCCCGACGCCCGGGGTGGAGTGCCGGGTCTTGGCGATCCACGGGTAGACCTTGTGACCGGGGAGCTGGCCGCCCTCGCCGGGCTTGGCGCCCTGCGCCATCTTGATCTGGATGTCGTCGGCGTTGGTGAGGTACTCCGAGGTCACCCCGAACCGGCCGGAGGCCACCTGCTTGATCGCGCTGCGCCGCAGGTCGCCGTTCTCGTCCGGGACGAACCGGATCGGGTCCTCGCCGCCCTCGCCGGTGTTGGACTTGCCGCCGATCCGGTTCATCGCGATCGCGAGGGTCTCGTGCGCCTCGGCGGAGATCGACCCGTAGGACATCGCGCCGGTGGAGAACCGCTTGACGATCTCGGCGGCCGGCTCGACCTCGTCGATCGGCACCGGGGTGCGGTCCGACCCGTCCAGCCGGAACAGGCCGCGCAGCGTCATCAGCTTCTCGGCCTGTGAGTCGACCTTGGCGGTGTACTCCTTGAAGATCTCGTAGCGGCGGGTGCGGGTGGCGTGCTGGAGCTTGAACACCGTGTCGGGGTTGAACAGGTGCGGCTCGCCCTCGCGGCGCCACTGGTACTCGCCGCCGATCTCCAGCGTGCGGTGCGGCGCCTCGTTGCCGCCGGCCGGGTAGCCGCGCTCGTGCCGTTCGGCGACCTCGCGCGCGAGGACCTCGAAGCCGACGCCGCCGAGCCGGGAGGTGGTGCCGGTGAAGCAGCGGGCGATGACCTCCTCGCCGAGCCCGATCGCCTCGAAGATCTGCGCGCCGGTGTAGGACGCGACGGTCGACACGCCCATCTTCGACATGACCTTGAGGACGCCCTTGCCGTACGCCTTCACCAGGTTGCGGGCGCCCTTGGCCGGGTCGACGCCGGCGATGTCGCCGCCGCGGGCCAGGTCCTCGACGGTCTCGATCGCCAGGTAGGGGTTGATCGCGGACGCGCCGTACCCGATGAGCAGCGCCATGTGGTGGCACTCGCGCGCCTCGGCGGTCTCGATCACCAGGCCGACCCGGGTGCGGGTCTTCTCCCGGATCAGGTGGTGGTGCACGGCGCCGGTGAGCATCAGCGCCGGGATCGCGGCGTGGGCCGAGTCCGAGCCGCGGTCGGACAGCACGATGATCCGCGCGCCGGCCGCGATGGCCCGGGACACCTCCGAGCAGATCTCCTCGAGCCGGGCCTCCAGGGCCTCGCCGCCGCCGGACACCTCGTACAGGCCGTGCACGACGTGCGCGGCCAGGTGCGGCAGCGACCCCTCGTCATCGATGTGGATGATCTTGGAGAGCTCGTCGTTGTCGAGGATCGGGGTGGGCAGCACCAGCCGCCGGCACGAGTCCGGGCCGGGCTCCAGGAGGTTGCCCTCCGGGCCGAGCGTGGACTGGAGCGAGGTGACCAGCTCCTCGCGGATCGCGTCCAGCGGCGGGTTGGTGACCTGCGCGAAGAGCTGCTTGAAGTAGTCGAACAGCAGCCGGGGCCGCTCCGACAGCACCGCGATCGGAGTGTCGGTGCCCATCGAGCCGATCGGCTCGGCGCCGCTGGCGGCCATCGGGGCCAGGATGATCCGCTGCTCCTCGAGCGTGTACCCGAAGATCTGCTGCCGCTTGACCAGCGTGTCGTGCGTCGGGATCTCCCGCTCGCGCTGCGGCAGCTCCTCGAACCGGACCAGGCCCTCGTGCAGCCACTGCTCGTAGGGGTGCTCGGCGGCGAGCTCGGCCTTGACCTCGTCGTCCTCGACGATCCGGCCGGCCTCGGTGTCGACCAGGAAGATCTTGCCCGGCTGGAGCCGGCCCTTCCGCACGACCTGGTCGGCGGGGATGTCCAGCACGCCCGCCTCGCTGGCCAGGACGACCAGGCCGTCGCGGGTCACCCAGTAGCGGCCGGGCCGCAGCCCGTTGCGGTCCAGGACCGCGCCGACCACGGTGCCGTCGGTGAAGCTGACGCTGGCGGGGCCGTCCCACGCCTCCATCAGGGTGGAGTGGAACTCGTAGAACGCGCGCCGCGCCGGGTCCATCTCGGCGTGGTTCTCCCACGCCTCGGGGATCATCATCAGCACCGCGTGCGGCAGCGACCGGCCGCCCAGGTGCAGCAGCTCCAGGCACTCGTCGAACGAGGCGGTGTCGCTGGCCACGATGTCGATCACCGGGTAGATCCGGGACAGGTCGCCCGGGATCAGGTCGGACCGGAGCAGCTCCTCGCGGGCCCGCATCCAGTTCCGGTTGCCCTTGACGGTGTTGATCTCGCCGTTGTGCGCGATGAACCGGTAGGGGTGGGCCAGCTCCCACGCCGGGAAGGTATTGGTCGAGAACCGCGAGTGCACCAGCGCGATGGCGCTGGTGAAGCGGCGGTCGGACAGGTCGGGGAAGAACGGCTCCAGCTGCGGGGTGGTCAGCATCCCCTTGTACACGATGGTGCGGCTGGACAGGCTCGGGAAGTACACCCGGACGTCCTGCTCGGCGCGCTCGCGCATGCAGAACACGGCGCGGTCGAGCCTCAGCCCGGTCTCGCCGGCGTGCGGGCCGTCCGCGGCGGGGGCCACGAAGAACTGCGCGAAGTAGGGCATGACCCGGCGCGCGGCGGGCCCGGTGAAGGCGGGGTCGTGCGGGAGGTCGCGCCAGCCGAGGGGGGTCAGGCCCTCCTCGGCGCAGAGCGCCTCGATGTGGGCGACCGCCGCGGCGCGCTCGGCGTCGTCGGTGGGCAGGAAGGCGATCCCGGCGGCGTAGGAGCCGGCCTCGGGAAGCGCGAAATCGCAGACCTCGCGGAAGAACGCGTCCGGGATCTGGAGCATGACGCCGACGCCGTCGCCGTCGTCCGGCTCGGCGCCGACCGCCCCCCGGTGATCCAGGTTCTTCAGGACGGTCAGGGCGTTCTGAACGATGTCGTGGCTCTTTCGACCGTGCAGGTCCGCCACCATGCCGACGCCGCAGGCGTCGTGCTCGTTGGCCGGGTCGTACAGCCCCTGGTTCTTGGGGGCGCCCGGCGTGAGGGCAGCAGCAGCCATCAACCCTCCCGTCGTCTTCGTGTCACTGCTTCGATGTCAGTGCAGTCGCGGGACGACGTTGGCCCTGCTGCGGTGAGATGACATTACATCACTGTCGGGATCATGCCCGACTCGACCGGATCGCGAAACTTCTTCTCCTCGATCGCCTGTGCGTCATCTCTGAGTGGTTTAGACCAGGATACCGACGACGTCTCCCGGCAAAACGTCCTGACCTCGGTGATCATCCTCACCGATAGGGGACGTTTACCCTGTGACACCCAAAACGTGCACGAATGATGCACC
Source organism: Spirillospora sp. NBC_01491 (assembly GCF_036227065.1). Lineage (GTDB taxonomy): Bacteria > Actinomycetota > Actinomycetes > Streptosporangiales > Streptosporangiaceae > Spirillospora > Spirillospora xylanilytica. The sequence goes on along the minus strand of NZ_CP109432.1, from coordinate 7,878,955 downwards.
GATCCACGGCGCCGGGGCGGCGGTGCCGCTGGGCGGCGGCCAAGTCGCGGAGCAATGCCGCGCTCGCCCGAGGGGGGTCGGCGTCCGAGCCGCCAGGCGAGGAGGCCGGGCCGGGCTTGGAAGCACCGGCTAGCCGGTGGTGGTGCGGGCCGCCCGGCCGAGGACGGCGGGCGACTTGCCGCCCTCGATCAGCAGCGACAGCAGCGTCTCGTCGCGCTCGTCGCCGTTGCCGTCGAGGCGCTGCGCCCACGCCACCACCGCGAAGTGGCCCATCGCCAGCCCGCGCGCCATGCCGTACCCGCGGCCGAACCGGTCCAGCGGCGGCCCGGCGGGCACCGGCCGGACGAAACCGCCGCCCCGTCCCCGGCCCAGCGCGTCCACGACCCGGTCGGCGTCCGCCGCCGCGGCCAGGTTGAACACTGTGACCGACAGGGCATAACCCCGTTTGGTGTCGGCGTAGACACCGCGGCCCGCCTGCGAGCACCCGCCCGCGCGCAGCGACGTGGCGGTGCCGGTGCCCCAGACCGCAGCGGCGCAGTCGCCGTCCAGCCGCTTCTCGCGCAGGGTCGGCCGCGCCTTGCCGTCCAGCCCCGAGATCGCCGCGGCGGACGAGGGGAACAGCTCCCCCACCGTCAGCGGCGCGGTGTCGGCCGACCGCCGCTCGATCGCCCGGTAGGCGGCGGCGGACGGCGAGCTGGAGTAGGACGAGGGGGACGGGCCGCTCGCCGCGGGCTGCCCCATCGTCGTGCCCCGCCCCGGATCCTGGACGGCCGCGCCCTTCCCGTCCTTCCCGTCCGAGCCGGTCACCGCGACCAGGACGAGAGCGAGGACCACGATCACGCCCAGCCCGGCGGCGGCCCCGAAGTACAGGCGCGGCCCGGTCGGACCGCCGCCGGAACCGCCGCGCCCACCGGGCCGCCCGCCGTTCTCGGCCGGCCGCTTGCCACCCTTGCCGCTCTTCCCGCCCCGGCCGGACGCCTTGCCGCCCTTGCCGCTCTTCCCGGACCGGCCCGGCCGCCCGCCGCGACCGCCCCGGCCCGGCCCGGCGCCGCCGCGCCCCTCGGGCTCCGGCCCGTGCTCCGGCTCCGGCCCGGCCGGTTCATCGGCGTCGTAGGGCTGCTCGTAGGGGTCGTAGGCGTCGAACGTCTCCTGCTCCGGGGCGGCGTACCCGGCCTCGTCCCGAGGAGCCGGGCGGCGACGGCGTTCGGGACGCCCCCCGCGAGGGGCGCCACCGCGCGCGGGCGGCGTGCGGCGGGACGATCCGCCCCGCCGCGCGGATCCGCGCGGGGCCGGCTGCCGCTCGCCGCCACGGGGCGCCGCGCCCCGGCGGGGACGGCCGGGGCGGCGGCCGGGCTCGTCGTGCTCCACGGGGGAATCTACCGCCCGCGGGCCGGACGCCCGGCCGGTGCCGCCGGGGCCGGGTGCGGGGCCCGCTCGCCGATCAACTGAAACGCCCCCACACGAAGTCGGCGGGCTTCTCGATGGCCAGGCTCGCGTCGATCATCTCGTTCAGCGAGGCGGGCTGCGCGCCGCCGGCCCGCTGCACCCAGGTGACCACCGCGTAGTGCCCGAACGTCTTGGCGTAGGCGGCACTGAACCCGGAGCCGAACGCCGGCGCGCCCGGCGCGGTCAGCGGCAGCACGAACCCGGCGCCGGAGTCGCGGTCCAGGTCGCGCAGGACCTGGTGGACGCCGTCCTCGTTCTCCATGTTGATCAGGAAGAACTGGCCGGCGTACTTCTTGTCCGGGCTGACGTAGGCGCCGCGCACGATCTGCGTGCAGCCGTGCCGGGCGAGGTCGGCCTGGAGCCGCTGGCCCCAGGTGACCGCCTTGCAGTCGCCCGAGACCTGCGAGCCGGCCAGGCCGAAGGTGAACTTGCCCGACTTGACGGTCTTGGCGTCGGCGGTGAACGCCTCGCCCTCGGTGACCGGGCGCTGGTCGGCCGCGCGCCGCGCGATCTTGCTCATCCCGTCGCCGTCGTAGTCCGGGGTGTAGGCGGTCGGCAGCGCCTGCTTGCCGTTGCCGGTCTTGCCCGCGGGAGCCTCGTCGTCGTCGCCCCCGGTCATCAGGACCACGCCCGCCACCACCGCGGCGATCACGACCGCGACGGCCGCGGCGCCGTAGATCAGCAGCTTGCCGCCGGGACGCTTCCCGCCGGATTCGCGGCCGGGCTTGTCCTCCGGCCAGAAGTCCTGGCCGCCGTCCTGCCGGTCCGCCTGAGAGGACCCTGTGTCACGCGCCTCGATCACAGCCGGGAGCCTATCGGGCCGACCACCTCTCGCGCGCCCAAAAGGTCGATTCATCCAGATTGGCCGGCGTCACGCCCCGCCGCCACCGCCGATGAGCGCGCCCACCCCGTAGGTCATCGCCGCCGCGGCGGCGCCGAACCCGAGCTGCCGCGTCCCGCTGAACCACCAGGCGCGGGCCGTCACCCGCGACACCAGCGCCCCGGCCGAGAACAGCCCCAGCCCGGCGACCACCGCGGCGGGCCACAGGCTGGTGGCGCCGAGCAGGTACGGCAGCACCGGCAGCAGCGCGCCCAGCGCGAACGACAGGAAGGACGAGCCCGCCGCCAGCAGCGGCGACGGCAGGTCGCCCGGCGCCACGCCGAGCTCCTCGCGGGCGTGCACCTGGAGGGCCTCGTCGGGGTTCTTCGAGAGCTGCCGCGCGACCTCCGCCGCCACGTCCGGGTCGACCCCGCGCGACTCGAAGACCTCGGCCAGCTCGCGCGCCTCGGCCCCCGGGTGCCGCACCAGCTCCAGCCGCTCGATCTCGATCTCGGCCTCGGCGAGCTCGGACTGGGAGGCCACCGAGATGTACTCGCCCGCCGCCATGGAGAACGCGCCCGCCGCCAGGCCCGCCAGGCCGGCCAGCAGCACCACCTTCTGGCTCGCCTGGCCGCCCGCGATCCCCGCGATCAGCGCGAAGTTGGAGACCAGCCCGTCCATCGCGCCGAACACCGCCGGCCGCAGCCAGCCGCCCGTGACGTCCCGGTGCTGGTGATGGATCTCCGCGGCCACGCCCGTCCCCTCACTTGGGGTCCGTGACGGACCCCCCCTTGCCCGCGCTCGCCGCGGTGCCGCCCTCGCCCTCATTCTTCCCGGCCCCGTTCACGGCCCCGTCCCCAGGGTCGCCCTCGGCCTCCGGCTCGGGCTTGCTCTCAGCCTCAGCCTCGGGCTCGGGCTCGGGCTCGGGCTCGGGCTCAGCCGTGGCCTCCACCTCGGGCTCGGCCTTGGCCTCAGGCTCCGGCTTGGCCTCGGCGTCCGGCTCGGGTTCCGGGACCACCTCGGGCTCGTCCTCCACCTTCGCCTCGGGCTCCGGCTCGGATTCCGTGGCCGCCTCGGGCTCCGGCTCGTCCTCCACCTTCGCCTCCGGCTCCAACTCCGGCTCCGGGTCCGGCTCCGGCTTGTCGTCGGCGGTGGCCTCGTCCTTCGGCCCGGGCTCGAGCTCGGGCTCGTCCTTCGGCTTGGTCTCCGCGGGTTCCTCGGCGGGCTTCTCGAGGACGACGGCGTCCGCGGAAGTCGCGACGTCGCCGGTCTCCTCCGCGGGACGGCCGACGTTCTCGGGACCGGTGCGGTTGCGGGCCCAGTAGAGGTAGCCGACGGCCCCGACGAAGACGATCAGGGCCGTCCAGTCGTTGAGGCGCAGCCCGAGGATCTGGTGGGCGTCGTCGATGCGCAGCCACTCGATCCAGAACCGGCCGACGGTGTAGGCCGCCACGTACAGCGCGAAGGAGCGGCCGTGGGTGAGCGAGAAGCGGCGGTCCGCCCAGATCACCAGGATCGCGACGCCCACGCACCACAGCGACTCGTACAGGAAGGTGGGGTGGTAGGTGGCGATGTCGGCGTACTTGGGGTTCAGGCTGCCGTCGGAGAGCCGGGGCCGGTGCGCCGGGTCGATCTTCAGGGCCCAGAACGTGTCGAGCGGACGGCCGTACAGCTCCTGGTTCCAGTAGTTCCCCCAGCGGCCGATCGCCTGCGCGAGCACGATCCCGGGCGCGACGGCGTCGCCGAGCGCCAGCACCGAGATCCCGCGCCGCCGGCAGCCGATCACCGCGCCGACCGCGCCTAGCACCACCGCGCCCCAGATGCCGAGGCCGCCCTCCCAGATCTTCAGCGCGTTGATCGGGTCGTGGCCGTCGCCGAAGTAGTGCTGGTAGTCGGTGGCGACGTGGTAGACCCGCCCGCCCACCAGGCCGAACGGCACCGCCCAGACGGCGACGTCGATGATCACACCGGGGGCGCCGCCCTTGGCGGCCCAGCGCCGCTCGCCCAGCCAGACCGCGACGACGATGCCAATGATGATCATGATGGCGTAGGCGCGCAGCGGGATGAACCCGAGGTGCCAGACGCCCTGAGAAGGACTCGGGATGAAGGCGAGCGGCTGCATGAGCGATGACGTTACCGCCTCCGGCGAGTGGGGGCCGCACGTCTCCCGATCACCGCCCGGTCAGGACGGGGCGCCCCCGCCCGGGGACTTCCGGCCGGCGTCCTCGATCGCCTTCCTCAGTGCGTCCGGAGACGCGAGCACCTCGCCGGACAGCTTGGCGCCGTCCAGGGTGAGCCACGGGGTGGCGGTGACCCCGGCGCGCTCGGCGTAGGCGGTGGCCCGGTCGACCTCCGCGGTCTTCTGCGCCTTGTCCACGCAGGTGGTGAAGGGGGCGCCGGAGATGCCGACGGCGCCGGCCCAGGTGATCAGGTCGGGGTCGGCGAAGCCCTTGTCGCCCTCGGCCGGCTGGTGGGCGTAGATCTGGTCGTGGTACTGGATCCAGCGGTCGGCCGGGGCGCACGCCGCCGCGTTCGCCGCGCGCCGGGAGTTGCCCGACAGCGGCTCCTGCTGGAAGAGCTGGAACGGCCGGTAGACCGTCTTGACCTTGCCCGCGGCGGCCAGCTCCTTGATCGTCGGGCCCTGCCTGTCCTCCAGGTCCTTGCAGATCGGGCACTGGAAGTCCTCGAAGATCTGGAGGACCGGCCGGGCGACGCCGGGCCGGGCCATCACCACCGCCCCGTCGGACTGCCTGGACGTCGGCGCGAGGGCCCCGGTGTAGGCGGGGGCGGGCTTGCCGCCGCCGCCGTCCCGGGTGAGGACCACCACCACGACCACCACGACCACCGCGGCGGCGGCGACCGCGCCGACCACGACCAGCAGCAGCCGGCGCCGCCTCTCCCGCGCCGCCTGCCGCGACCGCTCCGCCGCGAGCCGCTGCCGTGCCGAACGATCCCTGCCGGGCTTGCTCATCGATCCCCCGATCGGCCCCATCACCCTGCGTAACCGCAGGTACGAGGGTAGGCCGGGGGCGGGGCGGGCGGCGGGTGCCGCGCCGCCCCGGGCGGGAACGGCGCGGACCACCGCGCGGATCGGCGGTCAGGCCGGTGAGGCCGGCAGGTCAGCGGGCCGGCCGGTCAGCCGGTCGGCGGCTCAGCGGGTCACTTGCCGGACGCGCCGGTGATCACGGCCTCCAGGGCGCCGGGCGACATGATCTCCTTCTGGAGGTCGAGCTGCCTGCCGTCCAGGAAGACCGTGGGGGTGCCCTCGACCTTGCGGGTCTTCAGGGCGTAGTCGGTCATCGTGTCGACCTGGGGCTTCTTCTGCATGTCGGTCACGCACTTGTCGAACCCGGCGTCGGTGATGCCGACCTCCTTGCCCCACCGGACCAGGTCCTTGGGCGCGAAGCCCTTCGAGCCCTCGGCCGGCTGGAACTCGAACAGCGCGTCGTGGTAGGAGACCCACTTGTCGGCGGGGACGCACAGCGCGGCGGCGGCCGAGCGCAGCGAGTTGGTCTTGACCGGGTCCTGCTGCCCGCCGAACAGGTGGAACGGCCGGTAGACGACCTTGACCTTGCCCTCGGTGGCCAGCTTCTGGATGGTCTTGCCGCTGCTCTTCTCCATCTCCTGGCAGATGGGGCACTGGAAGTCCTCGAAGACCTCCAGGAGCGGCTTGGTCACGCCGGCCTTGGCCAGCACGATCGACCCGTCGGCCTCGCGGGTGACCGGCGGCAGCGCGCCCTTGTGCGCGGTCGCGTGCTGCATGCCCTTGTCCCGCTGGTCCATGATGATGACGACCGCCACCACCACGACCGCCACCGCGACCACCGCGCCGAGCACGATGGTGAGCAGCCGCCGCTGCTTGTCCCGCGCGGCCTGCCGCTTGCGCTCTACGGCCAGGCGTTCCCTCGCGGACCGCTCCCGTGCGGCCTTGCTCATTGGCACTCCTATGCGGTGATGGTGGCCGCGCCCGAGCGGCGCGATCCGGACCGGCGGTGCTGCTCGGCCGCTAGTCGACCTGGCCGATCCGCCGGAACTCGTCGACCAGGACGAGGATGAACAGCAGGATAGTGAGGATGTGCACCCCGGTGCACCACAGACAGATCTTATGCAGCACCGCGAGTTCCACGGTCACCAGGTAGACCACGAACAGCACGCCGACCGCGGCGCTCGCGAGCCGTCCCCAGCGCAGCGCGGGCAGTCCGGAGCGGAGCGCCCACGGGGTGATCAGCGCCGCGAACGCGACGAAGAACAGCAGGCCGAGGAGCGGCAGCGGGATCCCGGCGAGCTCGGAGTAGCTGCTGGTGGTGACGGCGTGGCAGTCGACGCTGCCGGTGGCCGAGCAGAGTAGCGCGACGTCGGCGTCGTAGTGGCTGACGGTGAGGTAGACCGAGATGCCGAGCCCGGCGAGGGTCAGCAGCCAGGCGAGGGCCTGGAACCACAGCGGGCGGGACGGTTCCGCGGTCGTCTCGCCGCCGTCCCGCGCCGTTATCTCTTGCGTCATCGTGATCCTCCCGGGCCGCCGCGCGGCCTGATCCGCTGGGCCGGGCCGGGCACGGCCCGCCGCCGGCGAACACTCAGCCTACGGGAGAGCGCCCGCGGGGCGGCCCCGAACCGGACGGCCCCGGCGGCGAGTCGCGTGAACGCCCGGGCCCGGCCGGGCCGCCGTGCCGGACGGGGCGTCCGGCACGGCGGCCCGTACGGGTTCAGCCGCGCTTGCGGACGCCCTCGGCGAGCTCGGCGGTCAGGTCGCGGACCCCGGCCAGCCCGGCGCGCTCGTCGGGCGCGTCGAGCAGCCGGCGGATGAACGCCGAGCCGACGATGACGCCGTCGGCGAAGCGGGCCACCTCGGCCGCCTGGACGCCGTTGCCGACGCCGAGGCCGAGGCCGACCGGCAGCGCCGATCCGCTCTTGGCCAGGACCGTGCGGGTGCGCTCGACCAGCCGCGGGGCGCCGGTGTCGATGGCGGTGCGGGCACCGGTGACGCCCATCAGCGAGGCGGCGTACACGAAGCCCCGGCAGACCTCGGTGATCTTCTCGATCCGCTCGTCGGTGGAGCTGAGCGCGACGAGGAACACCTTGTCGAGGTCGTGCGCGTCGGCGGCCTCGAGCCAGGGGCCGGCCTCCTCGGGGGTGAGGTCGGGGGTGATCAGCCCGGCGCCGCCGGCCGACTTCAGGTCGCGGGCGAACGCGTCGACGCCGTAGTGGTCGACCGGGTTGTAGTAGGTCATCACCAGGGTCGGGACGCCGGTGGCGGCGACGGCCTCGACGGTGCGGAACACGTCGGCGACGCGGATGCCGCCGAGCAGCGCCTGGTGCACCGCGTCCTGGATGGTGGGCCCGTCCATCATCGGGTCGGTGTAGGGCAGCCCGATCTCGATGGCGTCGCAGCCGGCCTCCACCATGGCGGTGGCGGCGGCGATGGCGCCCTCGTAGCTGGGGAACCCGGCGGGCAGGTAGCCGACGAGCGCGGCGCGCCCCTCGGCCGCGGCCTTGTCGTAGGCGTCCTGGACGCTCATCGGCCCTCACCCTCCGGCATCAGGCCGAAGTACTCGGCGGCCGTGTGCATGTCCTTGTCGCCGCGGCCGGACAGGCACACCAGCAGGGTGCCGTCCGGGCCGAGCTCCTTGCCGAGCTTGATCGCGCCGGCCAGCGCGTGCGCGGACTCGATCGCCGGGATGATGCCCTCGGTGCGGCACAGCAGCGCGAACGCCTCCATCGCCTCGGCGTCGGTGATGGGCCGGTACTCCGCGCGGCCGGTGTCATACAGCCAGGAGTGCTCGGGGCCGACGCCGGGGTAGTCGAGCCCGGCCGAGATCGAGTGCGACTCGATGGTCTGGCCGTCGTCGTCCTGGAGCAGGTAGGTGCGCATGCCGTGGATGACGCCGACCGAGCCGCCGGTGATCGTGGCGGCGTGCCGGCCGGTCTCCACGCCGTCGCCGGCGGCCTCGAACCCGCAGAGCCGGACCGAGGCGTCGGGGATGAAGGCGTGGAAGGCGCCGATGGAGTTGGATCCGCCGCCGACGCAGGCGACGACCGCGTCGGGCAGCCGGCCGGTGAGCTCCAGCACTTGCTCGCGGGCCTCGACGCCGATGATCCGCTGAAGCTCGCGGACCATCATCGGGAACGGGTGCGGGCCCATGGTGGAGCCGACGCAGTAGTGGGTGTGGTCGACGGTGGCGACCCAGTCGCGGAACGCCTCGTTGCAGGCGTCCTTGAGGGTGCGGCTGCCGGCCTTGACCGGGACGACCTCGGCGCCGAGCATCCGCATCCGGGCGACGTTGAGGGCCTGCCGCTCGGTGTCGACCTCGCCCATGAAGATCGTGCACTCCAGGCCGAGCAGCGCCGCGGCGGTCGCGGTGGCGACGCCGTGCTGGCCGGCGCCGGTCTCGGCGATCACCCGCCGCTTGCCCATCCGCTTGGCGAGCAGCGCCTGGCCGAGCACATTGTTGATCTTGTGTGAGCCGGTGTGGTTGAGGTCCTCGCGCTTGAGCAGGATCCGGGCGCCGCCGGCGTGCTCGGCGAACCGCGGGGCCTCGGTCAGCAGGCTGGGCCGGCCGGCGTAGTTCTTGAGCAGGTCGGCCAGTTCGGCGGTGAACTCGGGGTCCTTGCGCGCGGTCTCGAACTCGTGGGTGAGCTCGTCGAGCGCGGCCATCAGGGCCTCGGGGGCGAACCGCCCGCCGTACAGGCCGAAATGGCCCGTGACGTCGGGCACGGGCACGGCGGGGCCGCCGCGCGCGGGGTCGGTGGTCATGAGGGAGAACGTCCTGTCGTGCGTGTGGATGGCTGGCTGTCTGTCAGTGGGACGTGGGCCAGCCCCGCCATCGTTCGCGCAGTGTCGTCTCCGGCCCCCGCCGGGGGCCCGCCTCCGTCGGCGGTTCCTTCCGCATGGCCGTACTTTACTCGTTTCCGCTGCTCGCCCGGACCGCCCGCGCCCGGCTCAGCCGCTCTGGCGCAGCGCCGGGTGGGCGCCCGCGGCGACCAGGTCGGCGACGGCGGCGCGCGGGTCGCCGCCGACGACCAGGCTCTCGCCGACCAGGACGGCGTCGGCGCCGTGGGCGGCATAGGCGAGCAGGTCGTGCGGACCGCGCACACCGGACTCGGCGATCTTGACGATGTGCTTGGGGATCAGCGGCGCCACCCGGCGGAAGACCTCCCGGTCGACCCGGAGGGTGCGCAGGTCGCGGGCGTTGACCCCGACGACCTTGGCGCCCGCGTCCAGGGCACGCGCCAGCTCCTCCTCGTTGTGCACCTCGACCAGCGGGAGCAGGCCGATCGACTCGGCCCGCTCGACCAGCGACACCAGCGCGTCCTGCTCCAGCGCGGCGACGATCAGCAGCACCACGTCGGCGCCGTAGGCGCGGGCCTCCCAGAGCTGGTAGGAGGTGACGACGAAGTCCTTGCGCAGCACCGCGACGCCGACGTTGGCGCGGACCGCGGCCAGGTCGTCGAGGCTGCCGCCGAAGCGGCGGCGCTCGGTCAGCACGCTGATCACCTTGGCGCCGCCGGCCTCGTAGTCGCGGGCCAGCGCCGCCGGGTCGGCGATCGCGGCCAGCGCGCCCTTGGACGGGCTGCTGCGCTTGACCTCGGCGATCACCGACACACCCTGGCCGCGGAGCGCCGCCAGCGCGTCGATGGGGGGCGCCGCCGCGGCGGCGCGCTCCTTGAGGGCCTCGAGCGAGACCTCTCGCTGCCTTTCGGCGAGATCGGCCCGGACGCCTTCGATGATCTCGTCGAGCACGCTCGCGCTCTGCTCGCTCACGCCTGGGCCCCCTATTTTCCGGTCGATCCGTGCACCGATCGTAGCCGCACCGGCGGCCGGGCCTCGCATCCGGGAGGGGGGTCAGCGCCTCCCCGGCGGGACGCGGGGCGCGGCACGGCCGGACGGTCCGGGCGTCACGGGGCCAGCACGTGCGCGAACGGCAGGTTGCGGACGATCCCGTAAGCGAGCAGGACGCCGACGGCCACATGCGCGGTCGCGGGCCGCAGCAGCGCCGACCTCATCGGGAGGCCCCGCGCGGTGCGCACTGCCCACCGTCCCCACAGGTAGGCCGCGACGGGGATCAGCAGGAACAGGAGCTGGTTGGAGCCGAACGCGGCTCCCACGTGCCCGTGCGCGAGGTCGTTGACCATGCGCAGCCCCCCGCATCCGGGGCAGTACAGGCCGGTCAGGAACAGAAAGGGGCAGGTCGGGTAGTGGCCCGGCCGGTGGGGGTCGACGTTCGCCACCACGGCCGTCCCCGCGAGGACCCCGCCGAGCACCAGCGCCGGGGCGAGCCGCATCCAGACCCCGCGGCCTCCCGGCCCGTCCGGCCGGCCGCCCGGCCGCCCTCGCGGCGGGCCCGGCCGGTCGAGGGCGCCGTGGGACGCCTGCGGGCCGGGCGGGTGCTGTGCCCGGCCGTGAGCTGGGACGTCGTCGTGCGCGGGTACGCGGGTCACGGCCTCCAGCCTAGACGCCGCGCCCCGGATCAGGGTTCAGGCGTCCAGGACGTATCCGACCCCGCGCACGGTCCGGAGGGGGTTGTCGGCGCCGAGCTTGGCGCGGAGCTGGGCGACGTGGACGTCGACCGTGCGGCTGCCCGCGCCCGCGCCGGGCCCCCAGGCGGCGCCGAGGAGCTGCTCGCGGGTGAAGACGCGGCCGGGATTGGCCATCAGGAACTCCAGCAGGTCGAACTCGGTGACGGTGAGGCCGACGTCCCGCTCGCCGACCAGGGTCGTCCGGGCGCTCGGGTCGAGGATCACCGGGCCGGCGCGCAGCAGCCCCGGCGCGTCGGCCTCGCCGCTCCGGCGGAGCGCGTCGCCGACCGCGGCGACCAGCACGCGCGGGCCGAACGGGCGGGTCACCCGGCGCTCCCCGAGGTCGCCGACGGCCGGGTCGGGCCCGGCCACGACCACGACGACGGGGGCGGCGGGCGCCGCGCCCGCCACGCGGCGGTAGAGATCGGCGGGCCGTGCCGACACCGACAGGTCGAGCACGATGACGTCGGGGCGGATCCGCGCGGCGGCGGCGGGCGCCCGCACCGGGTCGGTCTCGATCTCGACCTCGTAGCCCTCGCGGGCGAGGTAGCGGCGCTCCAGCTCGGCGACGGGCGGTTCGTGCTCGACCACCAGGACCAGCCCGCCGCCCTCGGCGCTCACCGGCGGGATTCCCGCGCCGCCGTCGGGTCCTCTCCGCGGTCGAGGGACTTCCACAGGCTGGACGGGTCGTCTGGGACGTCCGCGGAGGACCCGCCCCCGGCGCCGCCCGGCCCGCCCGGCCCGCCGTCGTGGGACGCGGCGGGGGCCTCCCGCTCGTAGCGGGCCGACATCCCCGGCCAGCGCGTCCCGCGCACCAGGGCGATCAGCCCGGCGATCATGAGCAGCACTCCCCCGGCCACCGACACCGTCCACCACAGGTTGACGTCGGCGGCGGGCCGGGAGCCCAGCCTCAGCAGCGCGCTCTTCTCACCGGCCACCGACACCACGTGGGCGTGCCGGACCGCGATGGCGGAGCTGTAGACGACGCCGGCGCCGAACAGCGCCAGCAGGACCCCGACGCCCGCGCGGACGCGTCCGCGGGTGGCGAACAGCGCCGCCAGCCCGGCGAGCCCGGCCCAGCCGAGCGCGCCCGCGGCGCCGCCGAGATCGCGTCCGGTCAGGTCCTGCACGAACGGCGTGATGGCCTCCCTGGCCTTGACGCTCGCCCAGGGGCGGCCGGCGGCCAGCAGCGCGAGGCCGGCTCCGGCCGCGCAGATCAGCGCGGTCAGGCCGCGCTCACGCCCGGGGGACACCGGTCATTCACCCTCGCCGGTCGCGGGCCGTTCGCCGACCACGGCGTCGAGCACGTCGGCGTCCCAGCAGGTGCGGTCGCCGGTGTGGCAGGCGCCGCCGACCTGGTCGACCTTCACCAGCACCACGTCGGCGTCGCAGTCGAGGGCGACCGACTTGACCCACTGCTGGTGGCCCGAGCTCTCGCCCTTCACCCAGTACTCCTGGCGGCTGCGCGACCAGTAGGTGCAGCGGCCCGTGGTGAGGGTGCGGTGCAGCGCCTCGTCGTCCATCCAGCCGAGCATGAGCACCTCGCCGGTGTCGTGCTGCTGGGCGATGGCGGGGACGAGGCCGTCGTCGGTGCGCTTGAGACGGTCGGCGATCTTGGGGTCCAGATTGGACGGGCGAGCGGACATGGATCCATTGTGCCGGGTCGCCCGCGCGATCCGGCACGGCCCCGCCGCCCGGCCCCGTCCCCGGCCCGCTTTTCCCTTCCGCCGGGACGCGAAAGGGCCCGCCTCCCCGGGGAGAGACGGGCCCTGACGTACGGCTAGGGGGTGTTACAGGGGGACGACCTGGTCTGCCTGCGGACCCCGGTTACCCTGTGTCACCTCGAACTGGACGCGCTGATTCTCGTCCAGCGTGCGATACCCGGAGGACTGAATCGCCGAGTAGTGCACGAAGACGTCCGGTCCGCCGCCGTCCACGGCGATGAAACCGAAACCCTTTTCGGCGTTGAACCATTTCACGGTGCCCTGCTGGGGCATGTCTTTCTCCTTGCGGCAAAACATGGGCCCACACCTCGTGGGCCCGGCGCGGTCACTGCGGAACGCCCTCGCCTACCGGTACGGTCCCCGGAAAAGCCAAAACGCCCGCTGCCATCAGTCCGCGGGCGTCTGGACAAACGATCGAGAACCACGACTGCAACCGACGGGGCCACCGTATCACCGGTTCCCCGCAAAGCGGAGGGGTCGCATCCCTCACGATTCACCTCTCGGCGAACCACGGCGTTACCGGCCCATTAAAAGCCCCAACCCGACTTCGTCAGGGTCTTGACAGAGTCCGTGGGCCCGGTCACGCGGACCCGCGCCACGCCCGTCCGGCCGAGGGCCCAGAGCACCAGTTCCCCTACGGGGCCGTGCACGCGCACTGGACCGGCCGCGCCGCCGGAGGCGCCCCGCCGGGCGCCGGAGACGTGAAGGCTCCGCCCGTCCGGCTGGACGAGGGTGACGTCGACCGGCACTTTCTTTAGGACAAACCGGGCAATTTTAATCCTTCGCCACAGCAGTTCCTCGAGACCCGCGGGGAGCGTCCTCGACTCCCAGTCCGGACGCGCCCGGCGGATGTCCTCGTGGTGAACAAAGAACTCCACCGCGTTGGCGATTTTGTCCACGACCGGAACCGCGAAGGGCGACGACTTCGGCGGCCCGCGGCGAATCCGATCGACCAGCCGGTCGAAGGGCACCTTCCGCGCCGTGCGCCGCCGGACGCGCTCTGTGTAGAAGGCCAGCGGCGGCACCAGTATTCCGGGAGCGGCGTCAAGGCGGCCCTCTCGGACAACGAGGTGAGCGGCCAGGTCCGCCGTGTTCCAGCCCGCGCACTCGGTCGGGGCGCCGGGACCCGCCTCGGCAAGGGCCGCGCACAGGAGCAGCCGCTCGCGGCGCGCCGGGTCGATGCTCCGGGCCGGTCGGCCGGACTCGTCGGCGGGCGTGCTCATACGCCGATCGTAAGCCGTGCGGGGGCCGACCGGAATGACCGGTGCGCGGCCGTACGGGAATAAGCGCCCTTATCGGATGGTAGGCATATTCAGCCCCCGTATCCCCGCGAACCGGCACGCGGGGAGCCCCCCTGGCGCGCGCCCGCGCCCCCCGTGATCGAGGAGAATCCGTGCCATCAGGTTCCAGACGCGTCAGCCCGCACGTCCTGAGGGAGGGCGGGCGCGTGCTGTGGGTCGCGGTCAAGGCCGAGCCGACGGTCTTCACGGTGTCGGTGCTCGCCAGCGCGCTCTACGCGGCCATGACGGTCGCCACCGCGCAGGTCCTCGGCTGGGTGACCCAGGACGTCATGCTCCCGGCGTTCCGCTCCGGGCACACCACGGCCGGGGCGCTGTCGGGGGCCGCGGCGGCGATCGTCGGAGTCGCGCTGTTCAAGGCGCTCGGCGTGGCGGGCCGCCGGTTCTACGCCGGGCTCATGCAGTACCGCATGCAGGCCCGCTACCGGCGCGAGGTCACCCGGCAGTACCTGCGGCTGCCCCTGGCCTGGCACCACCGGCACCCGACCGGGCAGCTGCTGTCCAACGCCAACGCCGACGTGGAGGCGGCCTGGGCGCCGATCGCGCCCCTGCCGATGGCGGTCGGCGTGGTGGTCATGCTGCTGATCGCCGCGGTGTCCATCCTGCTCACCGACACGGTGGTGGCGATCGTCGGCTTCCTGGTCTTTCCGGCGATCGCGCTGCTCAACGTGGTCTACCAGCGCAGGCTCTCACCGGTCGCGACCCGAGCCCAGCGGCTGCGCGCCGAGGTCAGCGAGGTGGCGCACGAGAGCTTCGAGGGCGGTCTGGTGGTCAAGACGCTCGGCCGCGAGGAGTCCGAGACCGAGCGGTTCCGCGCGGGCGCGGAGGCGCTGCGGGACGCCAACGTGGCGGTCGGGCGCATCCGGGGGCTGTTCGACCCGGTGCTGGAGGCGCTGCCGAACCTCGGCGTGCTCGCCGTCCTGCTGATCGGGTCGGCGCGGCTCCAGTCCGGGGCGATGACGGCGGGGGACCTGGTGCACGTCGCCTACCTGTTCACCCTGCTCGCCTGGCCGATCCGGGCGCTCGGCTGGGTGCTGGCCGAGGTGCCGCGCAGCGTCGTCGGCTGGGAGCGGGTGCGGGGCGTCCTGGACGCCGGGGGCTCGATGCCGTTCGGCGGACGGGCCCTGGACGAGGACAAGGCGGCGGCGCTGGAGGTCCGGCGGGTCCGCTTCGGGTACGAGGCGGACGGCGACGGTGCCGACGAGGACCTCGGCACCGAGGCGACCGGCGAGGGCCGCGCGCAGGGGAGGCAGGTCCTGCGCGACGTGTCGTTCACGGCCGCCCCCGGGCGCACGATCGCGCTGGTCGGGCCCACCGGGTCGGGCAAGTCGACGCTCACCTCGCTGCTCGTCCGGCTCGTCGACCCCTCGGACGGGTCGGTGCTGCTGGACGGCCTGGACGTGCGGGACGTGCGGCAGGGGGGCGTGGCCGAGACCGCCGCGCTGGTCCCCCAGCAGACGTTCCTGTTCGACGACACCGTCCGGGACAATGTGGCGCTCGGCCTCGACCTGCCGGACGAGCGGATCTGGGAGGCGCTGCGGCTCGCCCAGGCCGATGGGTTCGTGGCGGCCTTGGCCGACGGGCTCGACACCAGGGTCGGCGAGCGCGGCGCGACCCTCTCGGGCGGGCAGCGGCAGCGGCTCGCGCTGGCGCGCGCCCTGGTCCGGCGGCCCCGGCTGCTGGTCCTGGACGACGCCACCTCCAGCGTCGATCCGCAGGTGGAGGCGCGGATCCTGCAAAGCCTCCGGGAGGCGCAGGCCGCCGAGGGCGGCGGCGGCGCCACCGTGATCGTCGTCGCGTACCGCAAGGCCACCATCGCGCTGGCGGACGAGGTCGTCTTCCTGGAGCGGGGCACGGTGGCCGCGCAGGGCTCGCATGCGGAGCTACTGGAGCGTTCCGAGGGGTACCGCGAGCTCGTGAACGCCTATGAGCGCGCCGAGGCTGAGCGGGAGGCAGAGGCGCGGGAGGCGGAACTGGAGACGGGCGGGTTGGAGACGGGCGAGCTGGAGACGGGCGAGCGGCGTCCGGCGGGGCAAGAGGCGTTCGAGGGCGGGGAAGGGGCGTTGGCGTGACGACGACGACATTGAACGAGGTCGCCGCCGACGAGGGGGCGCTGAGCACGCTGCGGCGCGGCCTGCGGCTGAGCCCGGAGTTCCGGGCGGGGCTGACCGGGACCCTGCTGCTGGCCCTGGTGGCGACGGCGGGACGCGTCGTCGTCCCGATCGCGGTGCAGCAGACCCTCGACAAGGGGCTGAGCGACACGGGCGCCCCCCACACGGCGTTCATCCGCACGGCGGTGCTGCTGTGCGCCGTGGCGGTGCTGGTGACGGCGGTGAGCGCGTACGCGATGAACGTGCGGCTGTACAAGACCACTGAGGGCGGGCTCGCGGCGCTGCGGGTCAAGGCGTTCCGGCACGTGCACGACCTGTCCATGCTCACCCAGAACGGGGAGCGGCGCGGCGCGCTGGTGTCGCGGGTGACCGGCGACGTCGACCAGATCAGCCAGTTCATGCAGTTCGGCGGACTGATGATCATCGTGTCGCTGGGGCAGCTCGCGGTGGCCAGCGTGCTGATGCTGGTGTACTCCTGGCCGCTGGCGCTGCTGGTGTGGGCCGCGTTCCTGCCGCTGACGTTCGCGCTGCGCCGCTTCCAGCGGCTGGTGTCGGCCGCCTACACGCGGGTCCGCGAGCGGATGGGCGACCTGCTGGCCGCGGTCAGCGAGTCGGTGGTCGGCGCGCCGGTGATCCGCGCGTACGCGTCGGAGGAGCGCACCGCCGAGCGGGTGGACGCGACCGTCGACGAGCACCGCAGGGCGCAGACGCGGGCGCAGGGGCTGGTCGCGATGACCTTCCCCACCAGCGAGATGGTCGCCGCCGCCGCGACCGCCGCGGTCGTGGTGGCGGGCACGCTGCTGGGGGTGGGCGGGCACCTGACGGCCGGCGAGCTGGTGGCGTTCCTGTTCCTGGTGACGCTGTTCGTCAGCCCGATGCAGACCGCCACCGAGACCCTCAACGAGGCGCAGAACGCGATCGCCGGATGGCGCCGGGTGCTCGGGGTGCTGGACACCGTCCCCGACGTCGCCGACCCCGGCGAGGCGGGCCAGACGCTGCCGCGCGGCCCGATCGAGGTGCGCTTCGAGGAGGTCGGGTTCGCCTACCCGGGCGGGCCGCCGGTGCTGCACGGGGTGAACGCGGCGATCGCGCCGCGCAGCCGGGTCGCGATCGTCGGGCAGACCGGGTCGGGCAAGACGACGTTCGCCAAGCTGCTGACCCGGCTGATGGACCCGGTGTCCGGCCGGGTCCTGGTCGACGGCGTCCCGCTGGACCGGGTCCGGTTCTCGTCCCTGCGGGAGCGGGTCGTGATGGTGCCGCAGGACGGGTTCCTGTTCGACGCGACGCTGGCCGACAACGTCCGGTACGGCAGGCCCGGCGCGACCGACGGCGAGCTGGCCGCGGCGATCGCCGAGCTCGGGCTGGCCGACTGGCTGGACGGGCTGCCGCGCGGCCTGGACACGCCGGTCGGGCAGCGCGGCGAGTCCCTGTCTGCGGGCGAGCGGCAGCTCGTCGCCCTCGCCCGCGCGTACGTGGCGGCCCCCGACCTGCTGGTGCTGGACGAGGCGACCTCGGCCGTCGACCCGGCCACCGAGGTGCGGATCCAGCGCGCCCTGGACGGGGTCACCCGGGGCCGTACCGCGATCTCGATCGCGCACCGGCTGTCGACCGCGGAGGCGGCCGACGAGGTGATCGTGTTCGACGCGGGCCGGATCGTCCAGCGCGGGCCGCACGCCGAGCTGGTCGCCGTCCCCGGCGTGTACGCCGATCTGCACCGGTCCTGGATCGCGCAGCGCTCGATCTGAGCCGCGCCGGGCGCCCGTCCGCGGTGCGCCCGGCGTCGGTTTCCGGGGCGGTCCGGACTTTCTGCTGTGACGACCTGGGGTAAAGCACTTGCCCGTTATCTGGTCGAGTGCGCATTCTGCTGGGGTGAGCAGCTATGAGGTCGTCTTGGAATCAGCGGGCACGCTGCACGGGCAGCTACAGCGCGGCCTGGGCCGTGCCGCCCGGCGCGCGGCGGACGAGCCGGGCGCGGGCGAGTACGTCTACGACTGCGTCCGCCGGGATCCGCGCTGGGATCCGCAATGCGAGGATCGGGGGCTCTACTACGCCCGGCTGATGGTGGACCTGGAGTTGCCGGTCGGGCCGGTCGCCGAGCACCTGTTCGATCCGGCCGACGCCACCGACGACGGCGACTGGCGGGCGCAGCTCGCCCTGGACGTGCTGGCCGACCTGGTGCGGCTCAGCCGCCGCGAGGCGGCCCTCGTGCTGCGCCAGTACGCCGACGAGGGCGCCCAGTGGTTCGACGCGCTCGACGCCCTGGCGGGGCTGCGCGACCCGTCCCTGACGCTCGGCCTGGAGGGCCTGGTGGCGGCGCGGTGCGACGACGTCGAGCTCGACCTGCTGGTGGCGGGGCCGCGCAACCCGGTGGTCGAGACCTGGGCGGCGGGGCAGCCGCGGATAGCCCAGGCCCTGGAGCGGCGCCGGGGCGCCGCCCTGGGCCGCCGTCCCGGCGCCGCGTCGGGACGGCGGGCCGAGCGCAGCGAGACCGAACTCCTCCAGCTCGCCAGGGGCCGTGACAACGACGCCGTGGCGGCCATCTTCGAGCTCGGGCGCAGACGCGCCCTCGGCCTGCTCGACCTGGCCGAGGAGCTGCTCCCCCAGCGGCCCAGCAGATTCGGCGGCGCGGTGTGCCGGGCGCTGTGCGAGTACGGGCCCGAGGCGCTCCCCCGCGCACGCGCGTGGGCGACCGCGCGCGGCGGCTGCGCCGACATGGGGCTGCGCATCCTCGCCCGCCACGGCACCCGGCAGGACATCCCGCTGCTGATGAGCGAGCTGCGCGCGGCGCTCGACCGGCGCGACTGGTCCGCCGCCGCCGGGCCGATCGAGGGGCTGGGACGGCTGCGCGCGGGCGAGGCCGTCCCGCTGCTGAAGTCCGCCTGGACCGAATCCGCCTACGCCTACCTGCGGCCCCGCGTCCTGACGGCGCTGACCCGCACCGCCCCGCACACCGCCGAGTCCTACACCGTTGAGGGGCTGTGGGACTGCGAGGAGAAGGTCCGCGACGAGGCCGCCCGGTTCGCCCCGCTGACCGACGAGACCCGGATCCGCCTCCAGCGGCTCCAGCACGACGCCGCCGAGGACCATGAGGTCCGCGCCACCTCCGCCGCGCGGCTCATGACCTAGGGGCCCCCGCCCCGGCCCGGCGGACGCCGTCGGCGGCGAGCTCTGACAGGTTCATCGCCGCCGCACGGCGCACGGCCGGGATCTGCCCGGCCCCCCGCAGCAGCAGGTTGCGGACCCACCGCTGGGACGAGCCGTCGAGCGTGGCGGCGCGGGTCAACCGGTCGGTGAAGGCGACCACGCCTTCGGCGACCGGACGGCGCGCGGCCTCGTAACCGTCCGGCCCGGCGCCGGGCCGGAGCGCGGCGGTGAGCCGCCCGGCGAGGTCGGCCGCATCCTGGATGCTGGTGTTCATGCCCTGGCCGCCCAGCGGGCTGTGCACGTGGGCGGCGTCCCCCGCGAGGAAGATCCGGCCGTCCCGGAAGCGGTCGGCGAGACGGCGGTGCACCCGGAACCGCGAGCTCCACTCGACCTCGGTCACCCTGGCCCGGCTCCTCATCGGCCCGCGCGCGTCCAGGATGGCCCGCACGTCGTCCAACCTCAGACGCTCGGGCGCCGGGCCAGTGACGGCGGCGACGACCCGGGTGCGACCGCCCGGCAGCGGCGCCACGATGGCGGGCCCGGCGGGCGCGAGGAAGACCGCGGCCTCCTCGCGGCCGAGCGCCCACTCCATCCGCACGTCGGCGAGCACGAACGACAGGGGGTAGGCGGAGCCGGTGAAGCCGATGCCCGCGTGCTCGCGCACGGCGCTGTGCATCCCGTCGGCGCCGACGACGTAGCGGGCGCGGATCGTCTCGCCGGACGCCATGGTGGCGGTGACGCCTCCGGCGTCCTGCTCCAGGCCCGTCAGCTCGCAAGGGCGGTGGACCCGGCCGCCGAGCGCGGTGAGCCGGTCCAGGAGCACCGCCTCGGTGACGTACTGCGGGACCATCAGCATGTAGGGGTGCGCCGTGGGCAGGCCGCCGAGGTCGATCGCCAGCAGGATGCGGTCGCGGTCGCGGATGGTGAAGCGCGGCACGATCAGCCCGCGTCCCACCAGCTCGGCGCCGGCACCGAGGCCGTCCAGGACCTCCATGGTGCGGGCGTGCACGACGATGGCGCGTGAGGTGGTCCCGCGCTCGGCCAGGCGGTCGACCACGACGGCGTCCACGCCGCGTGCGGCGAGGCCGGCGGCGAGCGCCAGTCCGGCGGGGCCCGCGCCGACGATCAGCACGTCGGCGCTCGTGGGGAGTGGGGCGGCCGGGGCGGCCCCGGCGGGGCGGACGGCCGGTTCCGGGATGCGGGGGCCGTTCTGGGTGGACATGGCGTCCTCCTTCGTCGACGTCCGTTGGCCAACAGCAGTTTGCCAACGGCTGTTGACCTCAACGCTAACCGCCCGCCGGACGTTTGCCAACACCTGTTGGCTATCCTTGTCCGGATGGCCTTCACCCAGCGCTCCGACCAGACCCGCACGGCGATCCTGACGGCGGCCCGGCGCCGCTTCGCCGCCGACGGCTTCGAACGCGCGACCATCCGCGCCATCGCCGCCGACGCCGGCATCGACCCGTCGATGGTCATGCGCTACTACGGCAGCAAGGACGGGCTGTTCGCGGCGGCGACCGACATCGACCTGATGGCGCCCGACCTCGGCGCGGTCCCCCGCGACCAGGTCGGGCAGACTCTGGTCCGGCACTTCGTCGAGCGGTGGGAGGGCAGCCTCTCCGACGAGATGCTGATCGTGCTGTTCCGCTCCTCCGTCACCAACGACATCGCCGCCGAGCGGATGCGCACCGTGTTCGGCGTCCAGGTCGCCGGGGCTCTCGCCCCCGTGGTGGCCGACCCGGCCGAGCTGCCCGCGCGGGCCGGGCTGGTGTCCACCCAGCTCCTCGGGGTGGCGCTGTGCCGCTACATCCTGTGCCTGCCCCCGCTCACCGGCCTCGGCGCGGACGCGCTGATCGCCAACATCGGTCCCACCGTCCAGCGCTACCTCACCGAGCCGCTCCCCCGGTGACGGGACGGGCGCGCGGGTCACCGCCTGGTACTACTTTCCGGCCCCGGACGTTCGGTCTCAGGGAGGGGGGCCGGCGGGACGGCCGCCCGTAGACTCGGTGCCATGATCTCCCCCGTCCGGCGGAAACTGGCCCTGCTCCCTCTAGTGCTGCTGCCCCTGGGCACCGTGGCCGCCTGCGGCGGCGAAGGCAGCAAAACCGACTGCGGCGCCCGCTCCTGCACCATCACCTTCGATCGCGGGGTGGACGCCAACGCCTCCATCCTCGGCGTCAAGGCCGAGCTGATCGGCGTGGACGGCCGCTCGGTCACCCTGAAGGTGGCCGGGCAGCGGATCACCGTGCCGGTCGGCGAGAACGAGCAGGCCGACGGCTTCGACGTCTCGGTCCAGTCGGTCACCAAGGACCAGGTGGTCGTGAAGATCGCCAACAACGGCTGACGCCCGGACCGTCGTCCCCCCCGCGTAGGCTCCCGCGCATGATCGAGATCGACACCGCGCAGCGGCGGGCGCGGCTCGGCCGGCGGCACCGGCTGGCGGCCGGCGACCGCACCGACGACGTCCGCGAGATCGTCCGGTCCATGGTGGCGCTGCACGCCAGCGACCCGGCCTCGGTCTTCCTGGCGGTCGCGGCGCGCAGCGTCACGGCGGGCCCCGGCGCGGTCGAGCGTGCCCTTTACGACGACCGGTCGCTGCTGCGGATGCTGGCGATGCGGCGGACGATGTTCGTGGTGCCGGCCGAGTTCGTCCCGGCCGTGCAGGCGTCCACCGCCGACGCCCTGGCGGCCAGGCAGCGCCGCACCTACTCCCGGTTCGTCGAGCGGGCCGGCGTCGTCGACGGCGACGCCGCCGCCTGGTTCGCCGACGTCGAGGAGGCGGCCCACCGGGCGCTGCTGGCCCGCGGCGAGGCGACCGGCGCGCAGCTCAGCGCCGACGAGCCGCGGCTGCGCACCCAGGTCGACACCTCGCCCGGCAAGCCGTACTCGCGCCCGACCGGCATCACCACCTGGGTCCTGCTGACGCTCGGCTGCGCGGGGCGCATCGCGCGCGGGCGCCCCAACGGGTCGTGGTCCAGCAGCCAGTACCGGTGGGCGCCGATCGAGACCTGGTTCCCCGGCGGCATCCCCGGCACGCCGCCCGCCGAGGCGCGGGCCGAGGTCGCCCGGCGCTGGCTGCGCGCGTTCGGCCCCGCCCCCCTGTCGGACCTGAAGTGGTGGACCGGCTGGAGCGCCGGCGACGTCAGGAAGGCCGTCGCCGCGCTGGACGTCGTCGAGGCCGGCCTCGGCGGGACGACCGGGCTGGTGCTCGCCGACGACACCGAGCCGGTCGCGCCCGCCGAACCGTGGGCGGCGCTGCTGCCCGCGCTCGACCCGACCCCGATGGGCTGGCAGGACCGCGGCTGGTTCCTCGGCGGACACGGGCCCGCCCTGTTCGACAAGACCGGCAACATCGGCCCGACCGTATGGTGGGACGGCCGCGTCGTCGGCGGCTGGGCCCAGCGCGCCGATGGCGAGATCGCGGTGCGGCTGCTGGAGGACCCGGGCGCCGAGGCGAAGGCGTCGATCGAGGCCGAGGCCGCCCGCACCACCGCGTTCTACGCCGACGTCCGCGCCGTCCCCCGGTTCCGCACCCCCCTGGAACGCGAACTGACCGCCTGATCCGCGAAGATGTCGGCATGCCCGCCGAACGGATGCTCCCGAGCCCCGAAGCCGAAGACCTCATCGCCCTGACCCGCGACCTCGCCCGCAGGGAACTGGCGCCGCGCGCCGCCGCCGCGGAGGAGGCCGGTGCGTTCCCCCGCGAGATGTTCCGGCTGCTCGGCCGGGCCGGGCTGCTCGGCCTGCCCTACCCCGAGGAGGACGGCGGCGGCGGCCAGCCGTACGAGATCTACCTCCAGGTGCTGGAGGAGATCGCCTCGGTGTGGGCGTCGGTCGCCGTCGGCGTCAGCGTGCACACCCTGTCGTGCTTCCCCCTGTCGGCCTACGGCGCCGGCGAGCAGCGCGAGCGGCTGCCCGCCCTGCTGGCCGGCGACCTGCTCGGCGGCTACGCGCTGTCGGAGGCGCATGCCGGGTCCGACGCGGGCGCGCTCAGCACCCGCGCCGTCCCCGAGGGCGACCACTACCGGATCACCGGCACCAAGACGTGGATCACCCACGGCGGCGAGGCCGACTTCTACGTCCTCTTCGCGCGCACGTCCGACGACGGGGGCCGCGGCATCTCCTGCTTCCTCACCGAGGGGCGGATGCCGGGCCTGACCTTCGGGCCGCCCGAGCGCAAGATGGGCCTCACCGGGTCGACCACCGCGCAGCTCCACTTCGACGGCGCCGCCGTGCCCGCCCGGTGGCGGCTCGGCGCCGAGGGGCAGGGGTTCCCGATCGCGCTGTCGGCGCTCGACTCCGGGCGGCTCGGCATCGCGGCGTGCGCGGTCGGGCTGGCGCAGGGCGCCCTCGACCACGCGGTGTCCTACGCGACCGGCCGCGAGCAGTTCGGCCGCCCGATCATCGACAACCAGGGGCTCTCGTTCCTGCTGGCCGACATGGCGGCGGCGGTGGAGTCGGCGCGCGCGACCTATCTGGACGCCGCCCGCCGCAAAGACCGCGGGCTGCCGTTCGCGCGGCAGGCGTCGATCGCCAAGCTCGTCGCGACGGACGCGGCGATGAAGGTGACGGTCGACGCGGTCCAGGTGCTCGGCGGCTACGGGTACACCCGCGACTTCCCGGTCGAGCGGCACCTGCGCGAGGCGAAGGTGATGCAGATCTTCGAGGGCACCAACCAGATCCAGCGGATGGTCATCGGCCGGCACCTCGCCGCCGACGCCCGGAAGCGGCGCTGACCGCCCCGCGTCCGGGATCGGCCGGCCCGCCCCCGACCGCGGACCTCCCCTGACCTCCGACCGGGCGTAGCCGGGCGGGGACGCGGGTAGGTGATCATCGCCTGGCGGACGCGACGGGGGGCGCGCGTGGTGGAGGGCGGGACGGGGGACGGTGCGGCGCGTCCTCCCGCACGGGCGGCGCCGCGGGTCCCGCCGCACCGCGGGGAGGGCGACCGCGAGCGGCTCACCGCGTTCGGGGGGCTGGCGGCGCTGTCGCTGGACGCGTTCAGCTCCGTCGCGTACGGGCCGGAGGCGATCGTCCTGGTGCTCGTCGCGGCGGGGGCCGCCGCACTGCGGTTCACGCTGCCGGTCGCCGCCGTGATCGCGGTGCTGCTGGTGGTGCTCGTGGTGTCCTACCGGCAGGTCATCGCCGTCCACCCGGACGGCGGGGGCTCCTACGCGGTCGCCCGCAGGGACCTCGGGCAGCCCGTCAGCCTGCTGGCGGCGGCGAGCCTGCTCGTCGACTACGTCCTGACGGTCGCGGTGAGCCTGTCGGCGGGCGCGGCCAGCATCGCCTCGGCCTTCCCGGTCCTGTCGGGGCACCTCCTGGAGATGGCGCTGTGCGGGCTGCTGGTGATCGCGGGGGTCAACCTGTGGGGCATCGCCGAGAGCGCGCGGGTGCTGATGCTCCCGATGGCGGCGTTCGTGGTGCTGATCCTCGGGATCGTGGCCGCCGGGCTGGTCCGCGGGCATCCGGCGGCGGTGGTCGGCGGGGCGCGGCCGGTCCACGCCGTGGAGGCCGTCGGCATCGTGCTGATCCTCAAGGCGTTCTCGGCCGGCTGCTCGGCGCTGACCGGGGTGGAGGCGATCGCGAACGGCACCCCGGCGTTCCAGGAGCCGCGGGTCCGCCGCGCGCAGCACACCGAGATCATGCTCGGCGTGCTGCTCGGGGCGATGCTGCTCGGCCTCGCCACCCTGATCACCCGCGACCACGTGGCGCCGCGCGCGGGCGTCACGGTGCTCGCGCAGCTGTCGGCCGGGGCGTTCGGGGCGGGCTGGCTGTACTACGCCGTCAACCTCGTGACGGCGCTGATCCTGGCGCTGGCGGCCAACACCAGCTTCGGCGGGCTCCCGGTGCTGTTCAGCCTGCTGGCCCGCGACCACCGGCTGCCGCACCTGTTCGCGCTGCGGTCGCGGCGGCCGGTGTTCCGGTTCGGGATCGTGACGCTCGCGCTGTTCGCGGCGGTGCTGCTCATCGTGGTCGACGCGGCCACCGCGCGCCTCATCCCGCTGTACGCGATCGGGGTGTTCATCGGCTTCACGATCAGCCAGACCGGGCTGGTGCGGCACTGGTGGTCCACCCGCCCGCCGCGGTGGGCGGCGCGGGCCGCGCTGAACGGCGCCGGCGCGGCGATGACCGCGACGGCGACGGCGGTCTTCCTGGCCAGCAAGTTCACCGAGGGCGCCTGGGTGGTGGTGGTGATCATCCCGCTGGTGATGCTGCTGTTCGCCCGGATCCAGGCGTTCTACCGCGCGGTGGACCGCGAGATCGGCGCGGACCTGGTCGCCGCCCCGGCGCGGAACCCCGCCGAGGTGGTGATCGTGCCGGTGGCCGGCATCGACCGGCTGACCGGGCAGGCGCTCGGGGCAGCGCTGACGCTCGGGCTGGAGGTGATCGCGGTCAGCGTGCACACCGAGGCCGACCAGGCGGCGGCGTTCCGCGAACGATGGGACCGATGGGACCCGGGGGTGCGGCTGGAGACGCTGACCAGCCCGCAGCGGTCGCTGATCAGGCCGATCATCACGTTCGTGCGCGAGAAGCACAGCGACCGGCCGGTCGCCGTGCTCGTCCCGGAGGTCGAGCCGCGGCGCTGGCGGTACCGGCTCCTCCAGGACCCGCGCCCGGCCATCCTGGTGACGCTGCTGCGCACCGAACTCGACGTCATCGTCTGCACCTACCCGTACCGGCTGACGACGCGCTGAGGCGGACGCCAGGGCGAGGCGGGCGCCCCAGGGCAAGGCGGGCCCGCCGTCCGGAGATCAGCCGGCGGCGGCCCGGGCCCTGCCCGCCGAACGGCGGCGGGTCACCGCGATGACCGCGATGGCGAGGACCGCCGGGCCCGCGACGCCGACCGCGCCCAGGAACGCCAGGCCACGGTAGGTGCGCACGGTGCCGTCCGGGGTCACCAGCAGCCCGCCGCCCTCGCCGCGGCAGGTGAGCCGGGCGGGGCCGGTGAGCGGGGCCTTGAACGTCGCGGTGTAGCGGTAGCCCGGATGGCCGGCGGCGCTCCAGGAGTTCTCCCGGGTGAGCCTCAAAGGCCCGGACGCCCCGGCGAGCGCGACCGCGCACCTATACGGGCTGGAGGCGTGCTCGCGCACGTAGACGAAGTAGGTGCGGCCCTCGGCCAGCCGCACGGTCACCCCGATCCGCGGGTCGCCCGACACGACGGGCCCGTCCGCGGCCTCGACGTCCTCCCAGGTGCAGGCGAGCACCCCGAGGAACCCGGCGGAGGCGGCCAGCAGCAGCACGGCGGGCAGGGCGTACCAGCCCGCCCTGGGCCGCACCGGAGGAGGGTGCGGCCGGCCGGACGGCGGGGGCCCGGGAGGCGCAGGTCCCGTCGGCGTGTTCGGCCCGGCCCACATCTCGGTCCTCCCCGTTCTCCCGTACGGAGAAGATCCTGCGGCGCTGCTCTGTCGCCGACACGATCCCAGAGAACCCCGCCCGCCGCCAGACGGGCCCGCCCGCACTGACCGGCCCGGCGCGGCGGGCCGGTGACGTCCCGTCCGGGAAGCGAAGAGGGGCACGTGCCGAACCCGCCCGACCTCCCGCTGGGGACCCCGGCCTGACCGGCGGGTTTCGCAACCGGGTATTCTGACCGGCATGATCGGGTTTACGACGGGGCTGCGCATGGTGCTGTTCACCATGGCGCTCACCTGTGTGGACGACGCGCTGTGTCGCCGCTGACGCTCCCGCCCGACCCTTCCTGACCCGCCGCCACCGCGCGTGCGCGCCCTGCCCGCGCCCACCTCCGCGTCCGGCCGGGTCACCCCCACTCCCCCTGGAGCCCCTCGTGTCGACGACACTTCCCTTCCTGCGCCCGCCCTCCCCGGCCGTCACCTCCGTGCCCGCCCCCGTCCCCGAAGACCTCCAACCGGTCCGCCGCGCGCCGCTGCTGATCGCCTCGCTCGGCTCGCTCGCCCTCACCGGCTACGTCTGGGCCGAGCACGGGGCCAAGCAGGGCGTGCTGCTGCTCCTCGGGCTCGGCCTCGGCATCGCGCTGTTCCACTCCCGGTTCGGCTTCACCTCCGCGTGGCGGCAGCTCGTCGCCGTCGGCAACGGCACCGGCCTGCGCGCGCACGCCCTGCTGCTCGGCACCACCGCGACCCTCTTCGCGCTGATCATCGGGACCGGCACCGGGCTGTTCGGGACGGCGCCGCAGCCGTCCGGCGGCGACCTCGGCGTCGCACTGCTCGCCGGGGCGTTCCTGTTCGGCATCGGCATGCAGCTCGGCGGCGCCTGCGCGTCCGGGACGCTGTTCGCGGTCGGGTCCGGCCAGTCCACCATCCTGCTGACGCTCGGCGGCTTCATCGCCGGCTCGATCCTGTACTCGTGGCAGTTCGACCTGGTCGACGACCTGCCGTCGGTGCCCGGCGTGCTGCTGTCGGACCACCTCGGCTGGTTCGGCTCGTGGGCGGTCACCCTCGCCGCGCTCGCCGGGATCGTCGCGCTGACCCGGGCGGTCCAGGCCCGCCGCACCCCGCCGCCGGTCGGCGCGGTGCCCACCGCCCGCGGCCCGGTCCGCGCCGTCCGCGGCTCCTGGCCGCTGCTCGCCGGGGCGCTGGTCCTGGCCGTGCTGGGCGGCGCGGTGCTGCTGGTCTCCGGCGGAGCCTGGGGCATCACCAGCGCGTTCGCGCTCTGGGGCGCCAAGTTCCTCCAGTTCATCGGCCTGCACCCGGAGACGTGGAGCTACTGGGAGCAGCCAAAGCAGGCGCAGATGCTCGCCGGGCCGGTGCTGGCCGACAAGACCAGCCTCACCGACATCGGGATCATGCTCGGCGCCGCCGTCGCGTCCGCCGCGGGCGGCGCCTGGACGCTGCACCGCGGGATGCCCTGGCGCACCGCCGTCGCCGCCGTCCTCGGCGGGATCATCATGGGCGTCGGCGCCCGCCTGGCCGGCGGCTGCAACATCGGCGCCTACCTCGCCGGGATCGCCTCCGGCAGCCTGCACGGGTGGCTGTGGGGCGCGGTCGCGCTCGCGGGCACCTGGGTCGGCCTGCGCGCCCGCACCCTGTTCGGCCTCGCCAACCCCGCCCCCAAGGACAGCGTCTGCTGACCCCGCCTCCTCCCGGCCCGGCCCGAACGGGTCGGCCCCGCCGAACCGGCCGGTGGCGGCGGCACGCCGGTCGACCGCGCCCGCCGCTCGGCTCCGGCCGGGACGGACGGTCAGAGGCGGGCGGCGACGGCCCCGGCCAGCCGGTCGGCGGCGCCGGGGCCGAACTGGAGGTAGAGGTTGGGCTCGGCGAGTTCGAGCTCGATCACCACCGGCGACCCGTCCGGGCCGGGGACGAGGTCGACGCGGGCGTAGAGGAGGTCGGGGCCGCCGGGGACGGCGGCCAGGGCCCATTCGGCCACCGCGAGCTGCTCGGCCGTCGCCTCGGCGGCGGTGACCTGCCCGCGGGGGCCGCCCGGGACGACCGGGCCCTCGACGCCGGCGCCCGCCGTGAGGATGGGCGCCTTGCGTCCCGCGTGGCTGAACGCGCCGTCCAGGAACACCAGCGCGGTCTCGCCCTCGGTGTCGATGGCCGACAGGTACGGCTGGACCATCGCGGTCCGGCCCCCCTCGCGCAGCGACCGCAGGTGCGCGCGGGCCGCCGCCTCCTCGCCGGGACCCCAGCGGGCCGTGTCGCGGCACCCGATGGAGACCGCGGGCTTGACCACGTACTCGGGCCACTCGGCGGGGACCCCGGACGGGTCCCACAGCGTCGGCACGACCGGAACTCCCGCGTCCGCGAGCTCGCGCAGGTAGCGCTTGTCGGTGTTCCAGCTCAGCACGTCCACCGGGTTGAGCAGCCGGGGCAGCCCCCGCGCCCAGGCCAGGAACTCGTCGCGGCGGGTGGTGTAGTCCCAGGTCGACCGGATGATGACCAGGTCGTGGGACGACCAGTCGGCCGGGCCGTCCCAGACGACCGGGTCGGCGGCCAGGCCGGCCCGGTCGAGGGCCTTGATCAGGGCTTGCGCGTCGTCGCTGCCCTCGGGCAGCCACGAGCAGGTGGCCAGGGCGATGGTCACGGGGGGGGTTCCTAACGGACGGGGTGGCCCCCGGCGCGGAGGGCGTCCTTCACCTCACCGATCTTAAGGTCGCCGAAGTGGAAGACGCTGGCGGCCAGGACGGCGTCGGCGCCCGCGTCGACGGCGGGCGCGAAGTGCTCCAGGGCCCCGGCGCCGCCGCTGGCGATGACCGGCACCGACACCGCGGCCCGGACCCGGCCGAGCATCTCCAGGTCGAAGCCGTTCTTGGTGCCATCGGCGTCCATCGAGTTGAGCAGGATCTCGCCGACGCCGAGCTCCTCACCGCGGCGGGCCCAGCCGACCGCGTCGATGCCGGTCCCCTTGCGGCCCCCGTGCGTGGTCACCTCGTAGCCGGACTCGGTGCCCGCGTCCGTCCGGCGGGCGTCGACCGACAGCACCACGCACTGCGAGCCGAACCGGTGCGCGGCCTCGCTGAGGAACTCGGGACGGGCGATCGCGGCGGTGTTGACCGACACCTTGTCGGCCCCCGCGCGCAGCAGCCGGTCGATGTCGTCCACCGCCCGGACGCCGCCGCCGACGGTGAGCGGGATAAACACCTCCTCAGCGGTGCGCCGCACCACGTCGTAGGTGGTGGAGCGGTCGCCGCTGGAGGCGGTGATGTCGAGGAAGGTCAGCTCGTCGGCGCCCTCGGCGTCGTAGCGGCGGGCCAGCTCGACCGGGTCGCCCGCGTCGCGCAGGTTCTGGAAGTTGACGCCCTTGACCACCCGCCCGGCGTCGACGTCCAGGCACGGGATCACCCGCACGGCGACACTCACTTGACCGCCGCCAGCGCCTCTTCGAGGGTGAACGCCTCGGCGTACAGGGCCTTGCCGACGATCGCGCCCTCCACCCCGTCCGGCACCAGCGCGGCGAGGGCGCGCAGGTCGTCCAGGGACGAGACGCCGCCGGAGGCGACCACGGGCTTGCCGGTCCGGGAGCAGACCTCGCGGAGCAGCTCGACGTTCGGGCCGCGCAGCGTGCCGTCCTTGGTCACGTCGGTGACCACGTAGCGGGGGCAGCCGTCGTCCTCCAGGCGGGCCAGGACCTCCCACAGGTCGCCGCCCTCGCGGGTCCAGCCGCGGGCGGCCAGGGTGGTGCCGCGGACGTCCAGCCCGACCGCGATCCGGTCCCCGTGCGAGGCGATGATCTTGCGGCACCAGGCCGGGTCCTCCAGCGCGGCGGTGCCGATGTTGACCCGCGCGCAGCCGGTGGCGAGGGCCGCCTCCAGCGAGGCGTCGTCGCGGATGCCGCCCGACAGCTCGACCTTCACCTCCAGCCGCCCGGTGACCTCGGCGATCAGCTCGCGGTTGGAGCCGCGCCCGAACGCGGCGTCCAGATCGACCAGGTGGATCCACTCGGCGCCCGCGGACTGCCAGGCCAGCGCGGCGTCCAGGGGCGCGCCGTAGGACGTCTCGGTGCCGGCCTCCCCCTGGACCAGGCGGACGGCCTTGCCATCGGCGACGTCGACTGCGGGAAGGAGCGTCAGAGTCATGCGAGGACCTCATCGGGGCTGGTGACAGGGACTCGCGCCACGGCGGGCGCGTTCAGGCGAGGGTGGAGAGCCAGTTGCCGAGGACCTCGGCGCCGGCGTCGCCGGACTTCTCCGGATGGAACTGGGTCGCGCACAGCGCCCCGTTCTCGACCGCGGCGACGAACGGCCCGCCGTGCTCGGCCCAGGTGACCAGCGGCGGGGTGAGCCGTCCGGCCGGGTCGGGCTCCAGCTCCCAGCGGCGCACCGCGTAGGAGTGCACGAAGTAGAAGCGGGTGGCAGCGTCGAGGCCGCGGAACAGCACCGAGTCCTCGGGCGCGGCGACGGTGTTCCAGCCCATGTGCGGCAGGACCGGCGCGTCGAGCCGCTCGACGGTGCCGGGCCACTCGTCGCAGCCCTCGGTGGTGACGCCGTGCTCGACGCCCTTGCCGAAGAGGATCTGCATGCCGACGCAGATGCCGAGGACGGGCCGGCCGCCGGCCAGCCGCCGCCCGATGATCTGCTCGCCGCGGATCGCGCGCAGCCCCGCCATGCAGGCGGCGAACGCGCCCACGCCGGGGACGACCAGGCCGTCGGCGTCGAGCGCGGCGTCCCAGTCGGCGGTCACGGTGACCTCGGCGCCGGCGCGGGCGACCGCCCGCTCGGCCGAGCGCAGGTTGCCCGAGCCGTAATCGAGGACGACGACGCGGGGGGTCACAGCCACATCACCCCCGCCGTCGCGGCCAGCACCGCGAGGACCAGGACGATCAGCGCGGCGATCTTCAGCCCCTGCTTGACGAAGCTGTAGACGCCCATCAGCAGGAACACCGCGACCGCGAAGACCACGACGTTGCCATAGGTGAAGTGCAGTCCGCCGATGTCCACGGCTACAGGGCTCCCTTGGTGGACGGGATGCCGTGCACCTTGGGGTCGAGGGCGACGGCGTCGCGCAGCGCGCGGGCCAGCGCCTTGAACTGGGCCTCGACGATGTGGTGCGCGTTGCGCCCGTACGGGACGTGCACGTGCAGGGCGATCCGCGCGTTGGACACGAACGACTCGAAGATGTGCCGGGTCATCGTGGTGTCGTACTCGGGCCCGATCATCGGGGCCATGCCCGCGGGCTCGGCGTGCACCAGGTAAGGGCGGCCGGACACGTCCACCGTCACCTGCGCGAGCGCCTCGTCCAGCGGGATCGAGACGTCGGCGAAGCGGTGGATGCCCGCCTTGTCGCCGAGCGCCTGCCGGAACGCCTGGCCGAGCGCGATCGCGGTGTCCTCGATCGTGTGGTGGCTGTCGATGTGCAGGTCGCCGGCGGTCTTGACGGTCAGGTCGAACGACCCGTGCTTGCCGAGCTGGGCCAGCATGTGGTCGAAGAACCCGACGCCGGTGGCGACGTCGACCTGCCCGGTGCCGTCGAGGTCGATCTCGACCAGGACCTGGGTCTCCCCGGTCCCGCGCTCGACTCTGCCCTTGCGCGTCACAGACTCTCCTTCAAAGCGGTGCGGAAGGCGGCCATCTCGTCCGGGGTGCCGACGCTCACCCGCAGCCACTCGGGCGGGCCCACCTCGCGGATCAGCACGCCCCGCTCCAGCAGGGCCTCCCAGACGCGGCGCCGGTCGGGGAACGTCCCGAACAGCACGAAGTTGGCGTCGGAGTCGGCCACCGTGAGCCCCTCGGCGCGCAGCCACGCGACCAGGTCGTCGCGCTCGCGGCGGAGCGCGCCGACGGTGCCGAGCAGCTCGTCGCCGAACGCGACGGCGGTGCGCGCCACGGCCTGCGTGACCGACGACAGATGGTAGGGCAGCCGGACCAGCAGCAGCGCGTCGAGCACGGCGGGGTCCGCGGCCAGGTAGCCCAGCCGCGTCCCGGCCATCGCGAACGCCTTGGACATCGTCCGGGTGACGATCAGCCGGGGGCGGCCGGGCAGCAGCGACAGCGCCGACGGGGTGCCCGCGCGGCGGAACTCGCCGTAGGCCTCGTCGACCACCACCATGCCGGGCGCGGCGTCCAGCGCGGCCTCGATCGCCTCCAGCGGCAGGGCGGTGCCGGTCGGGTTGTTCGGCGAGGTGAGGAACACCACGTCGGGCCGGTGCTCCTTGATCGCCGCGACGGCCCGCTCGGGTTCGAGCCCGAAGTCCTCGGCGCGGTGCGCGTCGATCCACCGGGTGCCGGACACCCGGGTGATCGCCTGGTGCATCGAGTAGGACGGCTCGAAGCCGAGCGCGCTGCGGCCGGATCCGCCGAACGCCTGGAGGATCTGCTGGATGATCTCGTTGGACCCGTTCGCCGCCCACACCTGCCGGGCGGTCAGCGCGGCGCCGGGCGGGGCGCCGTCCAGGCTCTCCCGGTTCAGGAAGGCGGCCAGGTCGCCGCGGAGCGCGACCGCGTCGCGGTCGGGGTAGCGGTTGAGCGACCCGGCCACGTCCATGACGGCCGCGCCGAGCGCCTTCACCAGCCGCTCGGACGGCGGGTAGGGGTTCTCGTTGGTGTTGAGGGCGTAGGGAACGTCGAGCTGGGGCGCGCCGTAGGGCTTCTCGCCGCGCAGGTCGGCGCGGATCGGCAGGTCGTCCAGCGAGGTCACGACGGCACCTGCCCGCCGAACCGCGCCTTCAGGGCGGTGCCGTGCGCGGGCAGGTCCTCGGCTTCGGCGAGGACGACCACCCGGGCGGTGGCCTCGGCGAGCGCGGCCTCGTCGTACTCGACCACGTGGATCCCGCGCAGGAACGACTGCACCGACAGCCCCGAGGAGTGGCAGGCGCAGCCGCCGGTCGGCAGCACGTGGTTGGACCCGGCCAGGTAGTCGCCGAGCGACACCGGCGCGTGCGGGCCGACGAAGACCGCGCCGGCGTTGCGGACACGGGCGGCGACCCCGCGGGCGTCGGCGGTCTGGATCTCCAGGTGCTCGGCGGCGTAGGCGTCGACGACGCGCAGCCCGGCGTCGATGTCGTCGACCAGCACGATGCCGGACTGCCGGCCGGCGAGCGCCGCGGTGATCCGCCCGGCGTGCCGGGCGGCGGCGGCCTGGGTCCTCAGCTCGGCCTCGACCGCGGCGGCGAGCTCGGTGGAGTCGGTGACCAGCACGGCGGCGGCGAGGGTGTCGTGCTCGGCCTGGCTGATCAGGTCGGCGGCGACGTGCGCCGGGTCGGCGGTGCGGTCGGCGAGGACGGCGATCTCGGTCGGGCCGGCCTCGGAGTCGATGCCGATGACGCCCTTGAGCAGCCGCTTGGCCGCGGCGACGTACACGTTGCCGGGCCCGGTGACCAGGTCGGCGCGGCGGCACTCGGCGGTGCCGTGGGCGAACATCGCGACCGCCTGCGCGCCGCCCGCCGCGTAGACCTCGTCGACGCCGAGGAGCGCGCAGGCCGCCAGGATCGTCGGGTGCGGACGGCCCCCGAACTCCTTCTGCGGCGGCGAGGTGACGGCGAGCGAGCCGACGCCGGCCTCCTGCGCGGGCACCACGTTCATGACCACGCTGGAGGGGTAGACCGCCTGCCCGCCCGGCACGTACAGGCCGACGCGGTCGACCGGGACCCACCGCTCGGTGACGGTGCCGCCGGGCACCACCTGGGTGGTGACGTCGGTGCGGCGCTGGTCGCGGTGGACGAGCCGGGCCCGCCGGACGCACTCCTCCAGCGCGTCGCGGACGGCCGGGTCGAGGGTGGCCAGCGCCCGGTGGATCACCGGCACCGGCACCCGGGCGGACTCCAGGTCGACGCCGTCGAAGGCCCTGGTGTGCTCCCGCAGCGCCGCCGAGCCGCGATGGCGCACGTCCTCGCAGATGGGCCGCACCTTGTCCAGGGCGGCCTCGACGTCCAGTTCGGCGCGGGGCAGCACACTGCGCAGGTCGCCGGGGAGCGGGCCGCGCAGATCGATACGGGAGATCACCCGAACAGTCTACGGAGTGGGACAGGCGCCCCGTGCACCATCTCACCAGCCGAGACGCCCGCCGGGAGGCCGCGGGCACCCGCCCTCGGGGCCCGCCGGGATCACACCGTGAGGGTGCCGTCCAGGACGATCACGGCCGTACCCGAGAGGATCACCCGGTCGCCGCGCAGGGCGGTGCGGACGTACCCGCCGCGAGCGGACGCCTGGTAGCCGACCAGGGCGTCCCGTCCGAACCGCTCGCTCCAGAACGGGGCGAGCGCGCAGTGCGCCGAGCCGGTGACCGGGTCCTCGCCGTCGCCGAGCAGCACCCCCGCGGCGAAGAAGCGGGAGACGAAGTCGTGCGCCTCCCCCGGCGCGGCGGCGGCCGTGACGATGATCCCGCGCGCCTCGATCCGCCCGAGGGCGGCGATGTCGGGGGCCAGGTCGCGGACGGCGGCCTCGCCCGCCACCTCCACCAGCAGATCGTTCTGGGAGGTGCGGCCGGTGCGGAGGGCGGCGGTGCCGAGGGCGGCCGCCAGCCCCGCGGGGGCCTCGGCGGGCTCGGCCGGGGAGGCGGGGAAGTCCATCTCCAGCACGCCGCCGGAGTCGCGGGTCACGGTGAGGACGCCGCTCTCGAGCGTCCGGAAGCGGATCGTCCCGCCGGCCGGGACGGCTCCGGTGGCGAACAGCGCGTACGCGCTCGCCATGGTGGCGTGCCCGCACAGCGCCACCTCCGTCAGCGGGGTGAACCAGCGCAGCTCGAAATCGGCGTCCGGCGCCTCGATCGGGCGGACGAACGCGGTCTCGGAGTGCTTCATCTCCATGGCCACCCGCTGCATCCAGCCGGGGTCGGCCTCGTGCTCGAGCATGCAGACCCCGGCGGGATTCCCGCTGAAGGGGCGGTCGGTGAAGGCATCGACGACGAGCATTCTCATGGTCCCGACCCTAGGCCGTGTTTCAAAGCCCGGCCCGGCGTCCTCGCCTGGCGGCTCGGACACCGACCTGGCTTAGGCGAACGCGACATCGCTCCGCGATCTGACCGATGGGGCTCGCCTCCGGCATCGCCCCACCGGCCAGGTAACACGCTCGCGCGACGGCCGAGGTACTTTGAGACAGACCCTAGCCGCGGCCCGGCGCGCACGGCAGGGCCGTTCCGCGGAAGTGGCCCGGTTCCGGGACGGAACTTCAGATGGTGACAATCCGGCCATTTCAAGATCATCGAGCGCCGCGTACCCTGGCCGTGAGGGGCGCGCGCCCGGATCGTCCCCCCGAGGCTGGGAGTCACCGTGACCGACCGGCTTGCACTGTTCCCGCTGGGCACGGTGCTGTTCCCGGGACTGGTGCTCCCGCTGCACCTGTTCGAGGACCGCTACCGCCTCCTGGTCCGCGACCTGCTCGCCCGCCCCGAGCCCCGCGGCATCGGAGTGGTCGGCATCGAGCTCGGCCACGAGGTGGGCGAGGGCGCGGCGCGCCGGCTCGCCGAGGTGGGCTGCGTCGCCGAGCTGACCGAGGTCGTCCCGCACCCGGACGGCCGGTACGACATCGTGACGGTCGGCAGCCGCCGGTTCCGGCTCAAGGAGATCGACCGCACGCTGCCCTACCTGCGGGGCGAGGTCGAGTTCCTCCCCGAGGAGCCCGGCGCCGAACCCGAGAGCGCGGCCCGCCGGGCGCGGCACCAGTTCCGCCTCTACCGGCAGCGGCTCGGCATGATGGGCATCGGCGGCACCTCCGGGCCCGGCTCCGGTCCCGAGGGGGACGAGGGCGCTGAGGGGAGCGGACCCGACGGGCTGCCCGCCGACCCGGTCCGGCTGTCGCACTTCATCGCGGCCTCGATGGTGCTGGACGGCCACGAGAAGCAGCGGCTGCTGGAGGCCGAGGACGCCACCCTGCGGCTGCGCGCCGAGCGCGAACTGCTGGCCCGCGAGAACCGGCTGCTCGACGTGCTGCCCGCCGTTCCCGCCGGCCAGTTCCTGGACGGCTCGTTCACCTCCAACTGAGCATCCCGCCCGGTCCGGGCCCGCCCGGTCCGCGGCCGGTCCGGTCCGCGGCGCGGGTGATCATGATCGCGGGGCAGAATGGTCGGCATGAGCGCAGCCAAGCCCACGGGGAGTAAGGGGACTCCGGCCACGGTCGCCGCGGCGGAGGCCGAGATCGACTACACCCTGCACAGCTACGAGACCGCGGCCCCGTCCGCCGCGGCCGACCCGGGTTCGTACGGCCGGGCCGCCGCCGACGCCCTCGGCGTGCGGCACGAGCGCCTCTTCAAGACGCTGCTGGCCGACGTCGACGGCGCCCTCACCGTGGGCGTGGTCCCGGTGTCGGCGACCCTGGACCTGAAGGCCCTCGCGGCGGCCACCGGCGGCAAGCGGGCCCGGATGGCCGACCCACGCGACGCCGAGCGCGCCACCGGGTACGTCGTCGGCGGGATCAGCCCGCTCGGGCAGCGCAGGCGGCTGCCGGCGGTGGTGGACGCCTCGGCGTCAGGGTTCGCGACGGTCTACGTCTCGGCCGGGCGGCGCGGGCTCCAGATCGAGCTCGCCCCCGCCGACCTCGTCCGGATCACCGGCGCCGGCCTCGCCGACATCGCCCGCGGGTAGGCGCTTGATGAACAGCTCCAGCAGCCCGTACGCGGCGACCGCCAGCAGCGGCCAGAAGACCAGGACACCGGTGGCGCGCAGGTCGGCCGGCCCGGTGACGACACGGCCGTCGGGCGCGCCGCGCACCGCGGTGTGGAACCCGCCGAGGCCGATCTGATGGCCGACGCGCCACGCCAGCACGGACGCGACCGCGCCGCCGACCGCGAGGCCGAGCAGCAGCGGGACGTCGTTGTCGCGCCCGCCGCGCAGATAGGCGAGCGCGCCGCAGCCGACGCCGGCCGCGGCGGCGATCAGCGCGAAGCGGGCGTCGATCCCGATGGGGGCCTGTCCCTCGGGGTCGGCGAGCAGCGGCCGGCCCTGGATGACCACGAACCGCACCGCGGGGACGACCGCGTACCACAGCAGCCCGGCGAGCGGGCCGAGCAGCGCCACGACGGCGCTGGTCACCACCCAGGTCCGCAAGGCCCTCCCGGTCGGTCGCCGCACCTCGTACGCTCCTAGCTGGAAGGTGCTGCCCAGCGCAGCACGATCATGTTCCCGACCCGTCCTCCGGCCGTCCGGGGGCCCGCCCCCGGAGACACACCGACGACGAAAGCCTAGCCTGCCCAGGTCAACCGAACGACACGTGCCCCGAGTCCGATTCACGCCCCCGAACGGCCCTATTTTCTGGGATAATGTGCCCGACATGTCCGGATTCAGCTCCGCGTTCGAACGCCTCGGCGCCGCCCTCGCCGCGGTCGTCCTCCAGCAGCAGGAGACTCTCGCCGAGTTCCTGCCGCGCGAGGACTGGAGCGCCGATCTCACCGCGCGCACGTACGCGAGCGGAGGGGTCTCGGTACGGGTGTCGCTGCTCGGCAGCTACGCCGCCCGCGAGCGCACCTGGCTGTGGGGCTGGGCCAACCCGCAGTTCGGCGACGACCACCCGGCGGTCGGCCCGACGATGGTCATCCGCCGGCTCGGCGAGCGGCTCGGCATCCCCGAGTTCACCACCCCCGAGGTCGACCTGTCCTGGTACGAGGGGCCCGCGGGGCACGGCGGCGAGCTGATCGCGATGGCGGCCGGCGGGGTGCTCGGCGGCGGCGGCTACATCGGCGCCGGCTACGACGGCGGCTCGGCCTACCTGCACGTCGACGACGCGCAGGCCCCGCCCGCGCCGTGGGACCCGGTGCCGGTGCCGCGGCTGCTGATGAACGCGGTGAGCCTGTTCCCGCACGAGCCCCGGCTCACCCTCGCCCGGCTGCTCAGCCACCACCGGATCCCCTACCGGGAGGCCGACGGCCGGATCGAGCTCCGGCTCCCCGGCGGCGGCGGCACCGCCCGCGCCCACTTCGACGGGCTCGGCCGGTTCGTCGACTGGGAGGCCGAGCTCAGCCCCGCGGCCCTCTGAGCCCGCGGCCCGGTGGACGGGCGGACGGGCGGGCGGCGGGGCTCAGCCCAGGCAGGACGGGCCGAGGAGCTGCTTGAGGTCGCCCATCAGGGCCGGGGACGGCGCGACGCGGAGCTTGTCGTCGAGCCGCACCACGGTGATGCGGGGGCCGTTCTGGAGGTGCAGGTGGACCTCGGCGGAGCCGGGGTGGGTGACCAGCACCTCCTTGAGCCGGGACACGACCGGCGGGGTGCAGCGGCCGATCGGCAGCGTCACCGCGAGCGGACCACTGGCGTCGGTGACGGTCAGGTCGGGCTGGACCACCTCCATCGCGATGATCTTCGCGACGTCCTCGCGGCGGTCCAGCCGGCCCTTGACCACCAGCACGGTGTCCTCGGCCAGCAGGGTGGAGCAGAGCTGGTAGGACGAGGGGAAGCACATCACCTCGATCGACCCGCCCAGGTCCTCCAGCTGGAACATGGCCCACGAGTTGCCCTGCTTGGTGACCTTGCGCTGAAGTCCGGACAGCAGCCCGGCCACGACCACGACCTGCCCGTCGGGACGTTCCCCGCCGTTGAGGACGGCGATGGTGCAGTCGGCCTCGCGCTCCAGGATGTGCTCGACGCCGAGCAGCGGGTGGTCGGAGACGTACAGGCCGAGCATCTCGCGCTCGAAGGCCAGCAGCGTGCTCTTCTCCCACTCCTCGCTGTCGGGGATGACCACGGCGAACGCGTCGTCGCCGCCGTCGTCCTCCAGCGCGCCGAACAGCGAGTCCTGGCCGACGGCCTCCTTGCGCTTGATGTCGATGACCGAGTCGATCGCCTGCTCGTGCACCATCAGCAGCGCCTTGCGCCGGTGCCCGAGCTCGTCGAACCCGCCCGCCTTGATCAGCGACTCCACCACGCGCTTGTTGCACACGATCGGCGGGACCTTGCTGAGGAAGTCGTTGAAGTCGGTGTAGGCGCCCTTCTCCTTGCGGGCCGCGACGATGCCGTCCACCACGTTGGTACCGACGTTGCGGACCGCCGAGAGGCCGAAGCGGATCTCGGTGTCGCCGAGCGGGGTGAAGTCGGCCTCGGAGGTGTTGACGTCGGGCGGCAGCACCTTCAGGCCCATCCGGCGGCACTCGTTCAGGTAGAGCGCGCTCTTGTCCTTGTCGTCGCCGACCGAGGTGAGCAGGCCCGCCATGTACTCGGCCGGGTAGTTGGCCTTCAGGTACGCCGTCCAGTACGACACCAGCCCGTACGCGGCGCTGTGCGCCTTGTTGAAGGCGTAGTCGGAGAATGGGACCAGGATGTCCCACAGGGTCTTGACCGCCTCGGCGGAGTAGCCGTTGGTCTTCATGCCCTCGGAGA
The DNA here is from genome assembly GCF_036227065.1 of Spirillospora sp. NBC_01491. Classification (GTDB taxonomy): domain Bacteria; phylum Actinomycetota; class Actinomycetes; order Streptosporangiales; family Streptosporangiaceae; genus Spirillospora; species Spirillospora xylanilytica. The sequence goes on along the minus strand of NZ_CP109432.1, from coordinate 7,839,243 downwards.
ACGGCTTGAACTCCTTGTCGAGGACCTCCTTCTTCTTCTTGCCCATCGCGCGGCGCAGCAGGTCGGCCTGGCCGAGCGTGTACCCGGCGACCTTCTGCGCGATCGACATGACCTGCTCCTGGTACACGATCAGGCCGTAGGTGGTGCCGAGGATCTCCTCCAGGGAGTCCTTGAGCTCCGGGTGGATCGGGGTGATCTCCTGCTGGCGGTTCTTGCGGAGCGCGTAGTTGGTGTGCGAGTTGGCGCCCATCGGGCCGGGCCGGTAGAGGGCGCCGACCGCCGAGATGTCCTCGAAGTTGTCCGGCTTCATCAGCCGCAGCAGCGACCGCATCGGCCCGCCGTCGAACTGGAACACGCCGAGGGTGTCGCCCCGGCCGAGCAGCTCGTAGGCCTTGGGGTCGTCCAGCGCGAGGCCGAGCAGGTCGACGTCGATGCCCTTGTTGAGCTTGATGCCCTTGAGCGCGTCGTCGATGATCGTCAGGTTCCGCAGGCCGAGGAAGTCCATCTTCAGCAGGCCGAGCGTCTCGCAGGTCGGGTAGTCGAACTGCGTGATGATCGCGCCGTCGGCGTCGCGGCGCATCACCGGCACGTGGTCGGTGATGGTCTCGCCGCTCATGATGATCCCGGCGGCGTGCACGCCGGTCTGCCGGATCAGGCCCTCCAGGCCCTGCGCCAGGTCCATGATCTGCTTGACGTCGGGCTCTTCGTCGTAGAGCTTGCGCAGCTCGCCGGCCTCGCCGTGCCGGGGGTGCTTGTCGTCGAAGATGCCCGACAGCGGGATGTCCTTGCCCATCACGGCGGGCGGGAACGCCTTGGAGATCTTGTCACCGAGCGCGTAGGGGAAGCCGAGGACGCGGCCCGCGTCCTTGATCGCGGCCTTCGCCTTGATGGTGCCGAAGGTGGCGATGTAGGCGACCTTGTCCTCGCCCCACTTCTCGGTGGTGTAGCGGATCACCTCGGCCCGCCGGTCTTCCGGGAAGTCGATGTCGATGTCGGGCATCGACTCGCGTTCGGGGTTGAGGAACCGCTCGAAGATCAGCCCGTGCGGGATCGGGTCGAGGTCGGTGATCCCCATCGCGTAGGCGATCAGCGAGCCCGCCGCGCTGCCGCGGCCCGGCCCGACCAGGATGCCGTTCTCCTTGGCCCACATGATGAAGTCGGCCACGACCAGGAAGTACGACGGGTAGCCCTTGCCGAGGATGACGCCCATCTCGTAGTCGGCCTGCCGCTGGTACCCCTCGGGCAGGCCGCCCGGGAACCGCCGCTCCAGGCCCTTCACGACCTCCTTGCGGAACCAGGTCTCCTCGGTCTCGCCGGCCGGCACCGGGAACCGCGGGCTCAGGTCGCGGTACTCGAACATGCCGGCGGGGTCGACCCGCTCGGCGATCATCAGGCTGTTCTTGCAGCCCTCCAGCCACGCCTCGGACGAGTCGATGGAGCGCATCTCGTCGGCGGTCTTGAGGTAGTAGCCGCTGCCGTTGAACCGGAACCGGTCGGGGTCGGCGAGCTGCTTGCCCACCTGCACGCACAGCAGCGCGTCGTGCGCGGTGGCCTCGCTCTCGTGCGTGTAGTGCGAGTCGTTGGTGACCACCGGCGGGATGTTCAGCTTCTTGCCGATGTCGAGCAGTCCCTGGCGGACCCGCTGCTCGATGTCGAGCCCGTGGTCCATCAGCTCCAGGAAGTAGTTGTCCTTGCCGAGGATGTCCTGGAAGGTGGCGGCGGCCTTGAGCGCCTCGTCGAACTGGCCGAGCCGCAGCCGGGTCTGCACCTTGCCGGACGGGCAGCCGGTGGTGGCCATCAGCCCGTCGGCGTGCTCGGCGAGCAGCTCCTCGTCCATCCGCGCGTACTTGAACACGAAGCCCTCGGTGAAGGCGCGGCTGGAGAGCTTGAAGAGGTTGTGCAGCCCGGTCCGGTTGCGCGCCCACAGCGTCTTGTGGTTGATCAGCCCGCCGCCGGAGACGTCATCGCGCTTCTGGCTGGGCTCGCCCCACTGGACCTTCTTCTTGTGGTAGCGGGACTCGGGCGCCATGTACGCCTCGATGCCGATGATCGGGACGATCCCGGCGGCGGTGGCCTGCCGGTGGAAGTCGTAGGCGCCGTGCATGTTGCCGTGGTCGGTCATCGCGATCGCCGGCATCTTCTGCCGGTCGACCTCCTCGAACATCTGCTTCAACCGGGCGGCCCCGTCCAGCATGGAGTACTCGGTATGAACATGCAGATGAACGAACGAGTCGGCCATGCGTGCTGCGCCTCCTGCTTGTCGCATGCGACCGCCCACGTGCGGTCGGCACGTGCGGTCGGTGTCTCGGTCCCGGGGGAAGATCGCCGTCCCGGACGCGCTCCGGGATGACGCGGTTCTGAGAGCCTAACCCGGGTCGCCCGCAGCCCGGGCCCCGACACTCCGGATGCCTCTTTTGCCCCATCGGTCCCATTACGGTCGGCATCCGCCCGGACGCCGTGCGGGGCCGAGCCCGCCGCACCGGCCGCTCGTCTCACGGAGCGGGACGGGCGTCCCACGAGTTGACGGAACCGCGCCCCGTCCCCTTACGATCGGCGGACAGACGACCCCGGTGCCGGTCAGGCGCAGTCCGGCGCACGGAACCCGCCTCCTCGCGGAGCGCCCCGGCCCCGGCGCACGGACGGCACCGCCCCGGCCGGGCCGCCCGCCAGAGAGGGAAACCCCACATGCCCGACCCGACGCTCGACGACGGCGCGCTGACCGTGCCCCTCGCCCCGCTCGACGACCTCACCACGCTGGACGCCGCGCGCGCCGCGATCGACGACATCGACGCCGCGCTGGCCGTCCTGCTGGAGCGCCGGGCCGCGGTGGCCGGCGTCGTCCAGCGGCTCAAGCCCGTCGGCGGCTTCGCCGGGCGCGACCCCGAGCGGGAGCGCGCGATCGTCGCGGCGATGGCCGGGCGCGCGCCCGCGCTCGGCGCGGGGCGGCTGGCCCGGATCGTCGACGTGATCATCGAGGCGGGGCTGGAGGCCGCGGCGGAGGCACCCGCGGGCCCGGCGGCCGAGCCCCCGGCGGGACGCGCCCCCGGCGACGCCTGACCGGACGGGACCGCCCCCGACCCTCCGGAATCGTCCGGATATCGTCCGGTGGCATGACAGCGAGGGAGACCGCCCCGGAGGCACCCCGCCCGCCCGGCGGGCCGGACGGGGCCGCCACGGCGGACGGGCCGGACGAGACGGACGGGGCCCACGCGGCGGCCGTACGGGACGGCCTGGGCGTCGGCCTCGCTGTCGGCCTCTCCGGGTTCGCGTTCGGCGCCGCCGCGGCCACCGCCGGCCTGTCGGCCGCCCAGGCGTGCGTGCTCAGCCTGCTGGCCTTCACCGGGGCCTCGCAGTTCGCGCTGGCGGGCGTGATCGGCGGAGGCGGCGGCCTGGTCGCCGGGACGCTCGGCGCGGTGCTGCTCGGCGGGCGCAACGCGCTGTACGGGCTGCGGCTCTCCGGCCTGCTGCGGGTCCGCGGCGCCCGCCGGCTGCTCACCGCGCACGTGGTCATCGACGAGACGACCGCCGTGGCCACCGCCCAGCCCGGCCCCCGGACGGCCCGCACCGGCTTCCACGTCACCGCGGTCAGCCTCTACCTGACCTGGAACCTCACCACGCTGCTCGGCGTGCTCGGCGCCGCCAGGCTCGGCGACCCGGGGACGTTCGGACTGGACGTGCTCGGCCCCGCGGCGTTCCTCGCGCTGCTGTGGCCGCGGCTCACCGCCGGCCGCGCCGAGCTGCGCGTCGCCGCCGCCGCCGGGGCGATCGCGATCGTGGCGACGCCGCTGCTGCCCGCTGGGGTGCCGGTCATGCTCGCCGCCGCCGCGGCGCTCGCCGGGTTCGTCCCGGCCGGTCTGGGAAGGCGGGGCCGCCGGTGAGCGTGTGGATCGCGGTCGTCGCGACCGGGCTCGGCTGCTACGCGCTGAAGCTGGGCGGCCTGGTCGCCCCGCGGCGGGTGCTGGACGACCCCCGGGTGCGCCGCTTCACCGAGCTGATCCCGGTGGCGCTGCTCACCGCCCTGATCACCGTCCAGGCCCTGGCGCCGGACGGCCCGTCCCTGGAGTTCGACGTGCCGCGGCTGGCCGGGCTCGGCTCCGCCGTGGCCGCGCTGCTGCTGCGCGCCCCGTTCCTGGTGGTGCTGGCCGTGGCCGCCGCGGTCGCCGCCGGGTTGCGCCTGGCCGGCCTGTGACCGCCCCTGCGGCGGGTCCCGGCGGCGCGTCCCGGCGGGGGCCGTCCAGGACGGGCCGGACGGGCCGGACGGGACGGACGGGACGGCCGGTCAGGACTCGTCGGTGACGATCTCCAGGGCGCGGGCCAGGTCGTCGGGGTAGGGGCTGACGAACTCCACCCGCTCCCCCCGGGTGGGGTGCTCGAAGCCGAGCCGCGCCGCGTGCAGCCACTGCCGCTTCATGCCGAGCCGGGCCGCGAGCGTCGGATCGGCGCCGTAGGCCATGTCGCCCACGCAGGGATGCCGGATCGCGGACATGTGCACCCTGATCTGGTGCGTGCGCCCGGTCTCCAGGTCGACGTCGAGCAGCGTCGCCGCCCGGAACGCCTCCACCGTGTCGTAGTGCGTCACCGACGGCTTGCCACCGGCCACCACCGCGAAGCGCCCGTCACCGGCGGGATGCCGGTCGATCGGGGCGTCCACGGTGCCGCGGAACGGGTCGGGGTGACCTTGCACCAGCGCCTGGTAGCGCTTGTCGATCCGGCGTTCCTTGAACGCGCGCTTGAGCCGGGAGTAGGCGATCTCGCTCTTGGCCACCACCATCGCCCCGGTCGTGTTGGCGTCGAGCCGGTGCACGATGCCCTGCCGCTCGGACGCGCCACTGGTGGCGATCGTGTGCCCCGCCCCGAGCAGCCCGCCGAGCACGGTCGCGCCGGTCCAGCCGGTGGTGGGGTGGGCGGCGACGCCGATCGGCTTGTCGACCACCACGATGTCGTCGTCCTCGTAGAGGATCGACATGCCCGGCACCGGCTCGGCGACCGGGACCGGCGCCGAGGGCGGCGGCGGGATCGTCACCTCCAGCCAGGTCCCGGCGTGGAGCCGCTCGGACTTGGCCACCTGCCGGCCGTCGAGCAGCACCTCGCCGGCGGCGATGATGTCGGCGGCGCGGGCCCGGGACAACCCGAACAGCCGCGCCAGCGCGGCGTCGACCCGCTCCCCCTCCAGCCCGTCGGGCACGGGGAGGCTGCGCACGTCGCCCATCAGGACGCCTCCTTCGGGGCGGAGCCGTCCTCGACCGGACCGTCCTCGCCCCTGCCGTCGTCCTTGAGCACGTCCTTGACCGGCACGTCCTTGACCGGCGGATCCTTGACCGGCGGGTCCGCGGCGGGGACCGCGCCCTTGACGGACGCGTCCTCGGCGGGTTCCCGGCCCTCGGTCCCCTGGGCCTCGGCGCCCTGGTCCTTGGCCGGAGCGTCCGCGGCAGGCTCGTCGGCAGCGGGCTCGTCGGCGGCGGGCTCGTCGTCCTTGCCGGTGATCCGGGTGCCGTCGATCTGGAGGCCGCGCGCGGCCAGCAGGACCGCGAGCACGCCGCCGCAGACGATCGCCGAGTCGGCCAGGTTGAAGACCGGCCAGTGCGGAAGCTCGATCCAGTCGACCACATGGCCCTTGAGCGGCGCCGGGGCGCGCAGCATGCGGTCGGTCAGGTTGCCGAACGCGCCGCCGAGCATCAGCCCGAGGCACACCGCCCACGGCAGGCTCCGCAGGTTGCGCGCGGTGCGCAGGATCGCGACGACCACCCCGCAGGCGATCACCGTGAAAACCAGGGTGTAGCCGGCGCCGATCGAGAAGGCCGCCCCGCTGTTGCGCGTCTCGCGCAGGGTCAGCAGCCCGCCGAGCAGCCGGACCGGCTCCTCGCCCTGGAGGGTGGCCACGACGACGCTCTTCGAGACGACGTCGAGGGCGTAGGCGGCCAGCGCGATGGCGATCAGTACGGCGATGCGGCGCGGCCGAGGCGATCCCGTGGACCCCTCGGCCTCGCTCTGAGATTTCGTTGAGTCGCTCAGCGACGTTCCTCGCGTTGTTTGCATGTCACACACAGGGTCGCACGAGGGAAGGCCTGCAAGCGCGCCTTGCCGACAGGCCGGCCACACGACTCGCAGATTCCGTACGTGCCCCCGTCCATTCGCTGGACGGCCCGCTCGTTCTGGGCGAGCAGGTCCTGTGAATTGTAGGACAACGCCAGATGGTGTTCGCGCTCGTAGGTCTTGGCGCCCGCGTCGGCCTGGTCGTCGCCGGCCCCCTCGTTGGAGTCGCCCTCGGCGATCTGGCTGGCGGACGCGGCGATCTCGGTCCGCAGGGCGCTGATCTCGCGCTCCAGCCCGGCCCGCACCTCGTCCAGCTCGGTGCCGGTCCAGCGGTCCTCGCCCTCGCGGACCGGGAAGCTCGCCACGTCGGCCGTCTTGACCTGGGCGGAACCGGCGGAACCGGCGGCCCCCGCCGCGGCCTGGACGGCCGGGTCCTTGGCCTTCGGCGCCGATCTCGCGGGTTTGGCGGCGGGTTTGACGGCCGTTTTCGCACCTCCCTTGGCGGTCTTGGCCTTCGGTTTGGCCTTGGCCTTCGCGGCGGCCTTACCCGGGCCCTTGGCGGCGGACCCGGTCCGGCCGGACGGCGCCTTGGCCGAGGGCTTCTCGCCCCTCCCCGCGCCGGCCGTGTCGGCCCCCCTCGCGCTGATCTCCTCGACGGGCAGTGCGGGCAGCATGAGTCCCCTTCCGCGAACGACCTGGGTGCATTACAGCCCGCATATGCCCGGTGACCACGCGGACAGAAACCCCCGCGGTTGCACAATCTCGGAAATGACCTGTACCGAGCCCGGTGCCCGCGCCGTCCCCCGCCGGGCCGAAAACGGGAGGAGAGCGGCCCCCGGGTAGGTTAATCTCGGACCAGCAGTCGCATCGGCAGGCCGTGAAGGGGACACCTGCCGCCGCACGCGGCCATGAGCGACCCGGGGACGGTGCGAGCCCGGGGGCCAGCCCGGCGGTCTGATCACCCCTGAGCCGCTGGAAGAAACGCCCCGCGGGGCGCGGTAGACCCGGCAGCCGGTGCCCGAACGAAGCGGATCGCGCCCCGGGGCCACTGTGCCCAGGGCCCGGGGGTCGCCCCGGGCGCGAGGGACGCGGTCAAGGAGGGTGGTACCGCGGGACCCCTGCCCAGGGCGTCTCGTCCCTCCGGTCCACGTGCAGTTCCACGTCGATCCGGAGGTCCGACCACCGTGAGCCGCCAGTTCCGGCCCCTGCCCGCGCAAGTCGATCTGCCCGCCCTGGAGCGGGACATGATCCGCCGCTGGCAGGAGGGCCAGGTTTTCGAGCGGTCGCTGGAACGCACCGCGTCCGGACCGCAGTGGGTCTTCTACGAGGGCCCGCCCACCGCCAACGGCATGCCCGGCGTCCACCACGTCGAGGCCCGCGTCTTCAAGGACGTGTTCCCGCGCTTCAAGACCATGAAGGGCCACCACGTCCCGCGCAAGGCCGGCTGGGACTGCCACGGCCTGCCCGTCGAGGTGGCCGTGGAGAAGGAGCTCGGCCTCACCGGCAAGAAGGACATCGAGGAGTACGGCGTCGCGGAGTTCAACGCGCGCTGCCGCGAGTCGGTGCTCCGGCACGTGGACGCCTTCGAGGAGATGTCCGAGCGGATGGGCTTCTGGGTCGACACCGACCAGGCGTACCGCACCATGGACGCCGAGTACGTCGAGGCCGTCTGGTGGTCCCTCAAGACCATCTTCGACAAGGGGCTGTTGTTCCGCGACTTCCGCATCACCCCGTACTGCCCGCGCTGCGGGACCGGGCTGTCCGACCACGAGCTGGGCCAGCCCGGCGGGTACGAGACGGTGTCCAGCCCCTCGGTGTTCGTGCGGATGCCGGCCACCTCGGGCCCGCTCGCCGAGCTGGGCGCGGCGCTGCTGATCTGGACCACCACGCCGTGGACGCTGGTCTCCAACACCGCCGTGGCCGTCCACCCCGACGTCACCTACGTCGCCGCGCGCCCGGCCGGGTCGGACGAGGTCCTCGTCGTGGCCGAGCCGCTGCTGGAGCAGGTCCTCGGCGAGGGCGCCGAACGCCTCGCCACCTACAAGGGCGCCGAGCTCGAGCGCACCTCCTACCAGCGGCCGTTCGACCTGGTCGACATCCCCGACGCGCACTACGTGGTGCTGGGCGACTACGTCACCGTCGAGGACGGCACCGGCCTGGTCCACCAGGCGCCCGCGTTCGGCGCCGACGACATGACGGTCTGCAAGAGCTACGGCATGCCGATCGTCAACCCGGTGGGGCCCGACGGCCGCTTCCTTCCGACCGTCCCGCTCGTCGGCGGGACGTTCTTCAAGAACGCCGACGAGACGCTCACCGACGACCTGCGCGCGCGCGGGCTGCTGTACCGCGGCGGCCACTTCGAGCACAGCTACCCGCACTGCTGGCGCTGCCACACCGCGCTGCTGTACTACGCGCTCCCCGCCTGGTACATCCGCACGACGGAGATCAAGGACCGGCTGCTGGAGGAGAACGCCAGGACGAACTGGTTCCCCGAGACGGTCAAGGACGGCCGGTACGGGGAGTGGCTGCGCAACAACGTCGACTGGTCGCTGTCGCGCAGCCGCTACTGGGGCACGCCCCTGCCGCTGTGGGTGTGCGGTGAGGACGAGACGCACATCACCTGCGTCGAGTCCCTCAAGGAGCTGGGCGAACTCGCTGGGCAGGACCTGTCCGCCCTCGACCCGCACCGCCCCTACGTGGACGACATCACGCTCCCCTGCGCGCAGTGCGGGGGCGAGGCCAAGCGCGTCCCCGACGTGATCGACGCCTGGTACGACTCGGGCTCGATGCCGTTCGCGCAGTGGGGCGCCCCGCACCGCAACAACGACGTCTTCGAGGCGTCCTACCCGGCTCAGTACATCTGCGAGGCGCAGGACCAGACGCGCGGATGGTTCTATTCGCTGATGGCGGTCGGCACCCTGGTGTTCGACCGGTCCGCTTACGAGAACGTGCTCTGCCTCGGCCTGATCCTGGCCGAGGACGGCCGCAAGATGAGCAAGCACCTGGGCAACGTGCTCCGGCCGATCCCGCTGATGGACCAGCACGGCGCCGACGCGGTGCGCTGGTACATGCTCGCCAGCGGACTGCCGTGGGCGTCCCGCCGCGTGGGGCACGCCGCGCTGGAGGAGATCGTCCGGAAGGTGCTGCTCACCTACTGGAACACGGCGTCGTTCTTCGTCCTGTACGCCAACGCGGCGGCGGCGCAGGGCCGCGCGTGGACGCCGGACCGCCGCGGCGAGGCGCCCGCCCCCGCCGACCGGCCGCTGCTCGACCGCTGGGCGCTGGCCGAGCTGCACCGCACCGTCCGCGAGGTCGACGAGGCGCTCGAGCGGTTCGACACCGCGGCGGCCGGGCGGCGCCTCTCCGAGTTCGTCGACGACCTGTCCAACTGGTACGTGCGGCGCTCGCGGCGGCGGTTCTGGGAGGGCCCGGAGACGCCCGGCGGCGCCTCCGCGTTCGCGACCCTGTACGAGTGCCTGGAGACCCTCACCCGGTTGATGGCGCCGATGGTCCCGTTCATCACCGACCACGTGTGGGACGTCATCCGCCCCGAGGACGGCCCCGGTTCGGTGCACCTGACCGACTGGCCGGAGGTGCGCGCCGACCTCCTCGACGCCGACCTGACCGCGCAGATGGCGCTGGTGCGGCGGCTGGTCGAGCTCGGCCGCTCGGCCCGCGCCGCCAGCGGCGTGCGGACCCGGCAGCCGCTCGGCCGGGCCCTGGTCGGCGCGGCCGGCTGGGCGTCGCTGCCCGCCGAGCTGCGCGGCCAGATCTCCGACGAGCTCAACGTGCTGGCCTTCGAGGAGCTGTCCTCCATCGGCGGCGACCTGGTCGAGTACGAGGTGAAGCCCAACTTCCGCGAGCTCGGCAAGCGCTTCGCCAAGGACACCCCGACGGTCGCCAAGGCCGTCACCGGGGCCGACCCCGCCGCGCTGGTGCGGACGCTGCGCGCCGACGAGGCCGCCGAGGTGGAGGTCCCCGGGCTCGGCCCGGTGCGGCTCGCGCCCGGCGACGTCATCGTCACCGAACGGCCGCGCAGCGGCTGGGCGGTCGAGAGCGCCGCGGGCGAGACCATCGCGCTCGACCTGACCGTGACGGCCGAGCTGCGCCGCGCCGGGCTCGTCCGCGAGGCCGTCCGGCTCGTCCAGGACGCGCGCAAGGCGTCCGGCCTGGACGTCACCGACCGGATCGCGCTGTGGTGGGAGGCCGCCGGCGACGACCTGGCCGAGGCGCTGCGCGCGCACGGCGGCGAGGTCGCCGCCGAGGTCCTGGCGACCGAGGTCGCCGAGGGCCGCCCGGCCGACGCGCCCGAGACGCGCCGGGACGACGAGCTGGGCCTGGCGTTCTGGCTCCGCAAGGCGACCTGACCGCGCTGCCGAGCGCGGCCGGGGCGCGGCCGGAGGGCCGGGGGCCATTTCGCGACACATCGTGTTTGCGATGATGGATGATGGGGGCGTGAACCTTCCAGAACCCCCTTCACCGTCCGAACCGGAGACCCCGGCCGCGGCTCCGGCCGAAGGCCCGTCCGGGGCCGCCGCGCTGCGTGCGTCGGACGCCGACCGGGACCGGGTGTCCGACACCCTCCGCGAGGCCCTCGCGGAGGGCCGCATCACCCCGGAGGAGCACGCCGAGCGCATCGACGCGGTCTACCGGGCCAAGACCTACAGCGAACTCGAACCGCTGCTGAGCGACCTGCCCGGCGCCGGTGACGCCGTCCCGGGCGCCCCGAAGGTCCGGCTCCGCAAGGACGAGCCCGCGCTGCCGCACCCGGCCCCGCAGTCGACCGCGATCGTGGCGGTCTTCGGGGCGGCCGAGCGCAAGGGCCGCTGGCTGGTCGAGCCGCAGACGACCATCACGTGCGTCTTCGGCGGCGTGGAACTGGACCTGCGGCAGGCGGTGCTCACGCAGCGGGAGGTCGGCCTCACCATCAGCTGCGTCTTCGGCGGCGTCGAGATCACCGTCCCGCCCGGCGTCCGGGTGGTCAACTCCAGCGTCGCGGTCTTCGGCGGGCACAGCCTGCCCGACGACGACCCGCTGGAGCCCGACGCCCCGGTGATCAAGCTGTCCGGGATGGTGCTGTTCGGCGGCGTCAACGTCACCCGCCGCGAGCCCGACGCGCCCCGGCCCGACCGCCGGGCCGCGCACACCGAGCATGTCCGGGGGATCCGCGACTCGCACCGCAGGCACCTTGAGGACCTGCGGCACGACCGCCGCGAACAGCGCCGGTCACCTCGCGACCACTGACCGGCGCCCGGCGGGCGCCGGTCCGGTGCGCGGACGCGTGAACGCCGCGCGGCCGTGACCACCGGGGATCCGGGATCACGGCCGCGTCGAGCGGGTCGGGCCGGTGGTCAGTCGCGGGCCCGCTCGCGGTCGGGCTGGCAGACCAGGCACGGGGTGCAGCCGCGGGCCTTGGCCTCGGCGCGGGACAGTGCCTCGAGGTCGTCGGCGTCGTCGCCGATGTCCTCGATCAGCGCGCAGTCGGTGCGGTGGTAGCGCTTGGTGCCGCTCAGGATGCGCACCTGCGGGCCCTCGTCGTCGGCCTCGCCCGCGTCGTCGGCCGGGGCGTCGTCGGCCTCCTTGGCCGGGGCGTCGCCGCCGGCGTCGGGCGTGCCGTCGTCCGGACCGGATCCGGACATCTCGGCGGGCTCGTCGCCGTCGCTCGCGGCCGGGCCGGTACCGGCCGCCGGGGACACCGTCGCCTCGGACCCCATCGCCTCGGACCCCGTGGTGCCGGACTCCGTGCTGCCGGACTCGGCGGCGCCGGACTCGCCCGACTCGCGCGGACGCGGGGCCGCCGGCGAGGCCGTGCCCTCATCGCCCGGCGGGTCGTCTCCGAACCCTCCGGACGACGCGGACGCGGCCGTGGCGACGCGTTCGCCCGCCGGACGGGTTCCAGGCTCGGTCTCGGCCTTCTCCGCCGTCTCCGTGGCGGCAGGGGCGTCCGCTCCGGCGGCCGGGGTCGCCGCCGCGTCGCCCGCGACGGGCAGGTCGGCCAGCTTTGGCTTCGCCGCCGGGGACCCTCCGGGGAGACCCCACACCGACGGCAGCGCGTCGGACCCGCCGGGCTCGGCGCCGGATTCCACCGGCGCGGACGACGGCGACGCCTCGGACCCGGCGGACCGGGAGCCGTCCGGCCCCTCGGTCCCGGACGGCTTCACCGAGCCGGGCTCGACGGACGTGAACGGCGAGGTGATGGTCGAATCGGCGGACGCGGGCGGGATGCCGCCCTTCTCGTCCGCCCCGGGCCGGCCGCCCTCGAACTCCGCGGTCGTGCCGGGCCCGGTGGGGCGCGCCGGGGCGGGCTTGGCCAGCCCGGCCAGGCCGCCGGCGGCCGAACCGGACCGCTCGGCGGAACGTTCGGAGGCAAGCCCGGCGGGCCGCTCCCCGGAACGCTGAGCGGGTCGCTCGCCGGAACGCTGGGCGGGTCGCTCGCCGGAACGCTGGGCGGGGCGCTCGGAGCCGCTCCCGGCCACCGCTCCGGCCGCCGCCTTGGCGGGTGCCGCCGGGACCGCGACCGCGGCGCGCGCCGCCAGTGCGGTGTCGGGCAGGCAGGCGGTGCAGGAGCTGAAGCCCTCTTCCTTGGCCTCGGCGTAGGTCAGTTCTTCGGTTTCCCGCCCGGCGAGTTGCCGGCAGGTGTCCAGGTGGTAACGCTTGCGTCCCCGTACGACGTGCACCAGCGCGTCCTCGGGGACGTCGGCCGGCGGGGCGGGGATCTCGACCTCGTCGTCGGCCGCTTCGGCGGCGTCCCTCGTGCCGTCGGCGGACCTGGCGCGTGCGGCGGCGACGGCCGCGCGCTCGGCCTTCTTGGTCTTCTTCTTGGTCTTGCGGGCGGCGCCGGAGGACGTCGCGCCCGGGCCCCAGAGGTCTCGGCGGCGCAGGAACACCCCGATGGCCAGGCACAGTGCGGACACGATGCTGACGGCGATCGAAATGTAGATCACCACCAGCGCGTCCAGGCCGAACACCTGCGCGCTGTCTCCGTTGCCGGCGACGATTCCCGCGACCAGCAGTGCGATCGCCGCCACCACGAGGACGCCACTCAGGATGATCACAGGGTCTCTCCCCCTCTACAAGCCGCATGCCCCCAGGCCGTCGTCCCGGCTCGGAGGTCACCGCCGACGCTTCCGAAACGGCGCCGGGATGGCGGCGGTGCCATCCGCGGCGCGGCGATCGGAGAAGACACTATCGCCTGCGGGGCGGGCCTTAGCGCCTCTCGTGCGGCGGGGTGTCGCCGACGTGGAACGCGCCGGTGGCCGAGTGCTGAACCTGCTGCGCGTGCTGCACCGGCTCGGCGGGCGGCGGGAAGGGCGAGGGGCCGGTGGGGACGCCCTGGCCAGAGAGGCCGTTGCGGTTCTCGGGGGCGTGGGGAAGCGCGTTCTGGGGGCCGGTCGGGGGGCCTGACTGCTGTCCGACGGGCTGGCCGATGGGCTGCTGCTGACCGCCGGACTGCATGGAGCCGCCGGGGACGGCCGGGAAACCGCCGGTCTCGGTGCTGCCCGCCTCGAGGTCGCGGAGCTGGCCCTCGAGGTAGACCTTCAGCCGGCTGCGGTACTCGCGCTCGAACGCGCGCAGGTTGTCGACCTCGCGCTCGAGCTCCTCGCGCTGCTGCACGAGCGATCCCATCACCTGGCGGTGCCGCTCCTGCGCGTCGCGGTCGAGGGCCTCGGCGCGGGACCGGGCCTCGCTGACGATCTGGTCGGCCTGCCGGCGGGCCTTGCCGAGGATCTCCTCGGCCTCGCGGCGGGCGCGGCCCAGCGTCTCGTCGGCCTCGCGGCGGGCGTCGGCGATCGCCTGGTCGGCGGTCTGCTGCGCCAGCGCGAGCACGCGCGCCGCGGTGTCCATGTTGTCCTCGCCGGTCGGGGCGGCGGACATGCCGAGGCCGCCGAGGGCCGGCTCGGGCTCGGGCTTGGGCTGCGGCTCGGGCCGGGGGGGCTCGGGGATCTGGGCGACGTCGGGCTTGGGCTCCACGATGGGCGCGGCCATGGCGGGGACCTTGCCGCGCAGGCACTCGGCCAGCTTCGCGCGCAGCTCCTCGTTCTCCTGGATGAGACGGTCGAGCTCTCCCTCGACATCGTCGAGGAAGGCGTCCACCTCCTCCTCGTCGTAACCCGGCCTCAGCCTGGTCGTACTGAACTGCTTGTTCCGCACATCTGCGGGTGTCAGCGGCATGTTCGTCTCCTTGGCGCGCTTGGAGTCTGTCCCGAAGGACGGTATCCGATCAGAGCCTCTGCACGAAGATGATCATTACCCAGACCACAAGGATGAGGACCGTGAAACTGAGGTCCAACGCCACGTTACCCAGACGTATCGGCGGGATGAAACGCCTCAGCAGTTTCAGTGGCGGGTCGGTGATGGTGTACGTCGCCTCCGCGATCACCAGCACCACTCCAGTGGGCTTCCATGACCGGGCGAACGACTGCAGGACTTCGAGGATCAACCTCCCGATCAGGAAGAGGAGGAAGATGTAGAGCAGTGCGCTCAGCACGGATCCAACGATTGTCACGGACACTCTCGCATGTGGCTGTCAGCTTTGGTTGAAGAACCCTCGTTCTGCCATCCGGGCCTTGTCCTCGGCCGTCACCTCCACGTTGGCCGGTGACAGCAGGAACACCTTGTTGGTAACACGCTCGATGCTCCCGTGCAGTCCGAACACGAGACCCGCCGCGAAGTCGACCAGACGCTTGGCGTCGCTGTCCACCATCTCGGTCAGATTCATGATCACCGGGGTGCCCTCACGGAAGTGCTCCCCGATGGTCCTGGCCTCGTTGTAGGTTCTGGGGTGCAGCGTAGTGATACGCGCAAGGTCGGTGGTACCCGACTCGTAGAGCGCCACGGAGCGTCGCTCGGTGGCGGACGCTGCGTGATGATCAAGATCGCCGTCCGCGGTCTCCTCACCTCCGGTAAGCTGACCGGCGGATTCGTCGTCGCGACGCCGTCCCTGGCCGGGATCGGCCTCCTCGTCGTACGGGTCGTACTCGTCATAGTCGTCGTACTTGGCGTTGTAACGGTCGTCCTCCACGAGGCCGAGGTAGACCGCCATCTTGCGCATCGCGCTGGCCATACGTCCCTCCGTCGTCCTGTGGCCGCGGCACCCGGCGCGTCGGCGCCGCCGTCGGACTCTCCGTCAGTGCGACCTGCCGTTTCAGCAGGTACCACTGGGGGGACATTACCTGACGATTGCCCGCCGGCCGCCGAGCAACGCCGTACCGATCCGCAGGTGTGTCGCGCCACACGCGATCGCCTGTTCCAGATCGCCGCTCATCCCGGCCGACAGCACACCGGCCCCCGGGTGCGCCGCGCGCACCGATTCGGCGACCTGCGCGAGACGTTCGAAGGCGGGCAGCGGGTCGGCGTCCAGCGGCGCGACCGCCATCACCCCGCCGAGTTCCAGACCCTCCGCAGCGGCGATCGCGTCGGCGAGTCCGAGCGCGTCGGCGGGCGCGGCGCCGCCGCGGCCCCCCACCGCGCCGGGCCCGTCCGGGCCGTCCGGGTCGTCCAGCGAGACCTGCACCAGGCAGCGCACCGTGCGCCCGGCCCGCTCGGCCGCCGACGACAGCGCGGTGACCAGCCTCGGGCGGTCGACGGACTGGACGACGGCGGCGTAGCCGGTCACGGCCCGCGCCTTGTTGGTCTGAAGGCGTCCGACGAAGTGCCAGGTGAGCGGGAGGTCGGCGGTCTCGGCTGCCTTGGGCCGGGCCTCCTGGTCGCGGTTCTCGGCGACGTCGGTGAGGCCGAGCCCGGCGAGCAGGCGCACGTCGGAGGCCGGGAAGGTCTTGGTCACCGCGACCAGCGTGACGCCGGCGGGGTCCCGTCCGGCCGCGGCGCAGGCGGCGGCGACGCGCTCGCGGACGTCGGCGAGGTTGGCGGCGAGCTCGTCGCGCCGCGCGCCGGGGGCGGCGGCGTCTTCGTGGTTCATCAGGAGGTTTCCTTGAGCCAAACGTGGCCGGCGAAGCGGCCGGTGCGGCCGTCGCGGCGGTAGGAGAAGAGTCCGGGGGTCTCGATGGTGCACCGGGGGTCGATCCGGACGTCGGTGACGCCGCCGCCGGCGAGCTGCCCGGCGATCCCGGCGCGGAGGTCCAGGCCAGGGGTGCCCTTGCGGGTGGTGGCGTGCGCGGCGGGGACGGCGGCGGCGACCTCGTCGCGCATCCCGGCCGGCACCTCGTAGCAGCCGCCGCAGGCCGCGGGGCCGATGGCCGCGGCGACACGGGCGGGGTCGGCGCCGTGCTCGCACATCAGCTTCAGCAGGGCGGGGACGACACCGGCGGCCGTGCCCGGACGGCCCGAGTGCGCGGCGCCGACGACGCCCGCCACCGGATCGGCGAGCAGGACCGGCGCGCAGTCGGCGACCAGCACCGCCAGGACCAGCCCGGGAACGGTCGTGACGATCGCGTCCACCGGGGGGATCTCGGCGCCCGCGGTGACGAAGGCCACCTCGGCGCCGTGGACCTGCCGCATCCATACGGTGCGGCCCGGGTCGACGCCCAGCCCGGCCGCGGCGCGGGCCCGGTTGTCCCGGACCGAGGCGGGGTCGTCGCCGACCGCGCCGCCCAGGTTGAGCGAGTCGAAGGGGGCGGTGCTCACGCCGCCGGCGCGTCCGGTGAACCCGGCGCCGACGCCGTCGCCCAGGGTGACGCTCGTGATCACTTGAGGAAGTCGGGCACGTCGAGGTCGTCGTCCTCGTCGAACACCACCGGGCGGCGGCGCTGCCCGGTGGACGGGCCGCTCTCGCCCTCGCCGGCGTGCACCCGCGAGGGAGCCGTCTCGCCCGGCGCCCGGGGCGCGGGCGGGCGGGGCGCGGAATCGCCGGGACCCGGTGCGCCGCCCTCGCGGCCGACGGACGCGGCGGGCTGCGGGACCGGCGACACGGGCGGGCCCTCGGCCCGGACCGCCTCGTCGCGCGGCGCGGCGCCACGGCCCGGGCCGCGGTCGTCGGAGCCCGGCCCGCCGGGCTGCGGGCGCTCGGCCTCGGGACGGTGCGGGAGGCCGGGCTGCGCCGCGGCGGCCTGGGCCACCGACTGCTGCGGCCCGGTCGAGCCGACCGGCTCGGTGCGGCCGACCCGGCTCGGGATCGGGTTGAGCGACGCGGGCGGCGGGGGCGGGCTCGCGGGCGGCGGCGGGGTCGGCCGCGGCGGCGGCGGGACCCTCTTGGCCTCGGGTTCAGGGGCCGGCTTCTCGGGTCGGCCCTCGTCAAAACCCGCCGCGATCACCGTGACCCGGACCTCGTCGCCGAGCGCGTCGTCGATGACCGCGCCGAAGATGATGTTGGCGTCCGTCGCGGCGGCGTTGGACACCAACTGCGCCGCCTCGTTGATCTCGAACAGGCCGAGGTCGGAGCCGCCGGAGATGGACAGCAGCACGCCGTGCGCGCCGTCGATGCTGGCCTCCAGCAGCGGACTGGAGATCGCCATCTCGGCGGCGGCCACCGAGCGGTCGTCGCCGCGCGCCGAGCCGATGCCCATCAGCGCGGACCCGGCGCCGGACATGACCGACTTCACGTCGGCGAAGTCCAGGTTGATCAGGCCCGGCGTGGTGATCAGGTCGGTGATGCCCTGGACACCGGACAGCAGCACCTGGTCGGCGGCCTTGAACGCG
The DNA here is from genome assembly GCF_036227065.1 of Spirillospora sp. NBC_01491. GTDB lineage: Bacteria > Actinomycetota > Actinomycetes > Streptosporangiales > Streptosporangiaceae > Spirillospora > Spirillospora xylanilytica. The sequence goes on along the minus strand of NZ_CP109432.1, from coordinate 7,821,615 downwards.
TCCAGCACGCTGACCTGGCGGTCGGAGATCGACAGCAGCCGGTCGTTGGGGATCACGATGAGGGTGTCGACCTCGTCGCGCAGTGTCTCTATTCCCGCCTCGGCCTGCATCGCGCGGCGCTTGCCCTCGAAGCTGAACGGGCGGGTCACCACCCCGATGGTGAGGGCGCCGAGGGACCGGGCGATGTTGGCCACCACGGGGGCGCCGCCGGTGCCGGTGCCACCGCCCTCGCCCGCGGTCACGAACACCATGTCCGCACCCTTGAGGACCTCCTCGATCTCCTCGCGGTGGTCCTCGGCGGCCTTGCGGCCCACGTCCGGGTTGGCCCCGGCGCCGAGCCCGCGGGTGAGCTCGCGGCCCACGTCGAGCTTGACGTCGGCGTCACTCATCAGCAGCGCCTGGGCGTCCGTGTTGATAGCGATGAATTCGACGCCCTTGAGTCCCTCTTCGATCATCCGGTTGACGGCGTTGACGCCGCCGCCGCCGATTCCGACGACCTTGATGACCGCGAGGTAATTCTGCGGTGCTGCCACGACGAGGGGCCTTTCCGCTCGCTCTATCCGACCGGCCGGACCGGTCTGCCGACCAGTGCCGCTGCGGTGTACCTGACCTGGGTGTGCTTATGGCGGGAATCGGGGCGGTACGGACCACCCTCAACCCTCACCCTCAACTTGAGGCTTACAGTTATGTCAACCTGAGGACTGATACGGACAGTAGGGCGGCCTTACCGTCAGGGTCAACTAACCTGCCCTGAACTGAATCGGCGTGTCGCGAGAGCACCAGTTGCCCTGGTTGGCGCTGGAACATCTCCCCTACACCACTCCGCTCGGCCCGCCGCCCGCCCGATCCGGGCCGACCGTTCAAGCGTGCCTCATCGGGCGGCCGGAATCCCCGCGACACACGCACCGGATCGGACCGAATGGACGTTCTTCCCCGGCGCCCCTCTCGAGGCCGCCACCGGAAGAACGTCCGGACCGTCCCGCCCGTGCCCGAGGACGGTGCCGCGCGGTGGCGCGCCGGAGCGCGGGTCACTGCGTGGTGACGACCTCGGGTGAACTCACGTCGATGGTACGGGCTGCGCGCCCCGCCGCCGTACGCTGCAACGCGTCGAGCAGCCGGATCTTCTCCGCGGACCGTTCGGCGGGCCCCCAGACCACGGTCAGGTCGCCCGACAGCCGCAGGGTCACCGACTCCGGGCTGGACGCCTCGACCTCGCTCAGCCGCCGGTGCAGGCGTCCGGGCAGGTCGGTGAGCACGCGCAGCGCCGCGAGGGTCGCCGGGTCGGACGGTCCCGGGGACGTGACGGTCAGCACCGGGAGGCCCGCCGGGCGGGCCGTGCCGTCGGCGACGGTGACGCCGTGCCGGTCGAGCCGGTGGTAGCGCCCGCCGCGTTCCACCATGACCAGGGGGACGCGGTCGCGCACCACGATCCGGACCGTCGCCGGCCAGTGCCGCTCGACCTCCGCCGACTCGACCTCGCGCAGCCGCTCCACCCGGCCGCGGATCTCGTCCGTGTCGAGCCGCGCCATCGGCAGCCCGAGCCGTATCCCGGCCGCGGCCACCACCTGGTCGCGGGACGCCAGCCGGGTGCCCGACACCTCGACCTCGCGCACCACCAGCAGCCGCGACCCGAGCAGGACCCAGGTCACCGTGCCGAGCACCGCCACCACCAGCAGGGTGACGAACACCACCTTCCAGCGGTCGCGCGCGCGGCGCCCCGCGGACGGCCGGTGGCCGCCGTCCCGGTCGCCGGACGGCGCGACCTCGCCGGTCGCGGTCCGGCTCGTGCCCGCCTCCGTCATGGGTCCAGCTTGGCAGTGATCACGGCGGGCGCGGAGCGCCCACGCCCGGCGCCGCTCAGGAGGCGGCCAGCCGCTCCAGGATCAGCGGGCCCAGCCGGGTCACGTCGCCCGCGCCGAGCGTGACGACCACGTCGCCGGGACGGGCGAGCCCGGCCGCCGCCGCGGGCACCTCGTCCCAGACGGGCACGTACACCGAGTCGGTGGCGGCGGGGATCCGCTCGGCGACCAGGGAGCCGTCCACCCCGGGCTCGGGGTCCTCCCGCGCGCCGTAGACGTCGAGCACCACCGCCGCGTCGGCCAGCCCGAGGGCCGCGCCGAACTCGGCCGCGAAGAACCGGGTGCGGCTGTAGAGGTGCGGTTGGAAGACCGCGACGAGGCGGCCCCCGCCGGCCAGGTCGCGGATGGCCTCCAGGTCGGCGCCGACCTCGGTGGGATGGTGCGCGTAGCTGTCGAAGACACGGACCCCGCCCGCCTCGCCCTTGAGCTCCAGCCGGCGCATCGCCCCGCCGAAGGCGGCCAGCCCCGCGCGGACGGCGGACAGGTCGACCTCGAGGGCCTGCGCGACCGCGACGACGGCGGCGGCGTTGAGCGCGTTGTGCCGTCCCGGGACGTTCAGCGTCACCTCGCCGACCCCGTCGATCTCGAACCGCGAGCCGAGCCCGTCGGGGGCGAAACCGGTGACCCGCAGGTCTGCGCCGGGTGCCCGCCCGTAGGTGCGGACGGTCAGGCCGCGCGCGCGGGCGCGCTCGGCCAGCTCCATCGCGACCGCGTCGTCGGCGCCCGCCACCAGCGTGCCGCCCGGCTCGATCCGGTCGACGAACCGGGCGAAGTTCTCCTTCACCATCTCGAAACCGCCGTAATTGTCGAGATGGTCGGCCTCGACGTTGGTGACGACCGCGATGTCGGGCGCGTACATCAGGAACGAGCCGTCGCTCTCGTCGGCCTCGGCCACGAACGCCTCGCCCTTGCCCTCGTCGGCGCCGAGCCCGGTGGTGACGAGCTGGCCGCCGATGCAGTAGGACGGGTCGGCGCCGGCGTGCTGCAACGCCACCGTCAGCATCGAGGTGGTGGTGGTCTTGCCGTGCGTGCCGGCCACCGCGACGCCGCGCCGGCCGGCCATCAGCGCGGCCAGCGCGGCCGAGCGGTGCAGCACCCGCAGCCCGCGCTCGCGGGCGGCGACCAGTTCCGGGTTGGCATCGCGGATCGCGGTGGAGACCACCACCGTGTCGGCGTCGCCCACGTGCGCGGCGTCGTGGCCCACGTGGACCTCGGCGCCCAGCCCGGCGAGCTGGCCGAGCAGGTCGGAGTCGCGGGCGTCACTGCCCGACACCGCGATGCCGCGCTTGAGCATGATGCGGGCGATGCCGGACATGCCCGCCCCGCCGATCGCGATGAAGTGGACCTTGCCGAGCTCGCCGGCCGGCACGACCTCAGCAGGACTGATCAGACTCATCGGGTGGCGCTCGTCCCCTCGCTCGCCCCGTGCGGCACGACCGCCGCGCGCGGTGCCGGACGGGCGGCCCGGCTCACTGGCGGCCCGCCGCGCGGACCACGTCGTACACCATCTGGGCCAGGGCCACGTCGGCGTCGCGGCGGCCCATCCGGCCGGCCGCCTCCGACATGTGCGCCACCCGGCCCGGGTCGGCGAGCACCGGCAGCAGGTGCTGCCCGATCCACTCGGGGGTCAGCTCGGCGTCGTCGACCAGCAGGCCGCCGCCGCCCTGCACGATCGGCTCGGCGTTGAACCGCTGCTCGCCGTTGCCGATCGGCAGCGGCACGTACACCGCGGGCAGCGCCACCGCGGCCAGCTCGGCGCAGGTCATCGCGCCGGCGCGGCACATCGCCATGTCGGCGGCGGCGTAGGCCAGGTCCATCCGGTCACAGTAGGGGATGGTGACGTACTGGGGGCCGCCCGCGACCGTGTCGGGCTCCTCGGTGTTCTTGGGTCCGACGATGTGCAGCACCTGGATGCCGGCCTGCCGGAACGCCGGCGCGGCGGCCACCGCGGCCCGGTTGAGCGACCGGGCGCCCTGCGACCCGCCGAAGATCAGCAGGGTGGGCAGGTCGGGCAGCAGCCCGAAGTAGGACCTGGCCTTGTCGCCCATCGCGAGCCGGTCGAGCGTGGCGACCTCGCGGCGCAGCGGGATGCCGACGAACGTGGCGTTCGGCAGCGGCGAGTCGACGTGCGAGACCGCGACGTGGTCGGTGAACCGGGAGCCGAGCTTGTTGGCCAGGCCGGGCTTCGGGTTGGCCTCGTGCACGATGATCGGCACCTTGCGCTTGCGCGCCGCCAGGTAGCCGGGGGTGGCGACGTAGCCGCCGAACCCGACCAGGACGTCGGCCTGCGCCTGGTCCAGGACCGAGGCGGCGGCGTTGATCGCCCCGCGCAGCCGGCCGGGGACCGACAGCAGCCGGGGGGTCAGCGTCCGCGGCAGCGGCACCGGCGGGATCAGGGCGAGCTCGTAGCCCCGCGCCGGGACCAGCCGGGTCTCCAGGCCCCGTTCGGTGCCGAGGCAGGTGATCCCGACACCGGGGTCGTTGCGGCGCAGCGCGTCGGCCAGTGCCAGGGCGGGCTCGATGTGTCCGGCGGTGCCGCCGCCGGCCAGGACAACCCTCATGCTCGTTGACATCTCCTCAGCGTGTTCGTCGGTGCGGTGCCGCGGACCCCGCGGCCCGTGCCGCGCGTCCGCGCGGTCGACGGGCGCCAGGCCGTCCGGCACCCCGGAGGGGGGCTCAACGTCGTGCCAGGCCCAGCCAGCTTAGAGCCCGCAGGACCGGTCCGGGGCCGCGTGCGGCCAGCGCCTGCCTGGCGCCCGGCTCGCGTTTGGCGAAAGCGAGCATCATGCCGAGCGCGATCAAGGTGGGGATCAGCGCCGAGCCACCGTAGGAGACCAGCGGCAACGGGATGCCTGTGATGGGAAGCACACCGATGACCGCGCCGATGTTCACGATCGCCTGCACCACCACCCAGGCGGTGGCGCCGGTCGCGGCGAGCCGGGTGAACGGGTCCTTGACCCGGCGGGCGATCCGCAGCCCGGCGTAGGCCAGCAGCCCGAACAGGCCGAGCACCACCAGCGTGCCGACCAGCCCGAACTCCTCCCCGACGATCGCGAAGATGAAGTCGGTGTCGGCGTGCGGCAGGAAGTCCCACTTGGCCCTCCCCTCCCCAAGCCCGGTGCCGAACCAGCCGCCCGAGGCCACCGCGAACAGCCCCTGGGTGCCCTGGTAGTTGGTGGTGAGCTGGTTGCCCGTCGGGTCGAGGAAGCCGGTGAGCCGCTCCAACCGGTACGGCTTCGCGACGATGAGGATCGACACCAGCAGGCACACCAGCCCGACGATGCCGATGAACAGGCGTCCGGGCGCGCCGACCACCCACAGCAGCGCCAGGAAGATGGTGAGCAGCACCAGCGTGGTACCGAGGTCGTTGCCGAGCATCACCAGCAGCACCAGCAGGCTGGCGCCCGGCAGCAGCGGGACCAGCAGCGGGCGCCATTCGGTGAGCTGGCCGAGCCGTTCCTTGCGGGCCAGCAGGTCGGCGCCCCACAGCACCAGGGCGAGCTTGGCCGGCTCGGACGGCTGGATCTGGAGCGGGCCGAGGCTGATCCAGCGGGTCGCGCCGCCCGCGCTGCGGCCGAGGCCGGGCACCAGCACCAGGGCCAGCACCACCACCGACAGCAGCAGCAGCGGGTAGGCCAGGGCGCGGAAGGTCTTCACCGGGAGCCGGGAGGCCAGCCACATCCCGGGCAGCCCGATCGCCATCCACATCGCCTGCTTCTGGAACAGGGCGTAGGCCGAGCCGGTCGCCTGGAGCTGCTTGACGCTGGACGCCGACAGCACCATGGTCAGCCCGAGCGCGAGCAGCATCACCGAGCAGCCGAGCACCAGGTAGTAGGAGGTGAGCGGGCGGTCGAGCAGCCCGATCGCGGCGACCACCTGCTCGCGCGGCCCGGACCGCCTCGGCTGCGGCTCCTCGGCCGGTGCGGCGGTCGTCATCGCTACCGCGGGCTCGGGGAGTCGTCCCCAGTGCCGGACGGCCCCGGCGCGGCCAGGCGCCGCACCGCCGCCATGAACGCGTCGCCGCGGGCCGGATAGTTCGCGAACATGTCGAAGGAGGCCCCGACGGGGGCGAGCAGCACGGTGTCGCCCGGGCGGGCGAGGCCGGCGGCGTGGCTGACGACGCGGTCCATGGCCCCAGTGTCGGTGTCCGCCATGTCCACGACCGGGACATCCGGCGCGTGTCGCGCGAGTGCCTCCGCGATCCGCTGCCGGTCGCGGCCCATCAGCACCACGCCGCGGAGCCGGGCGGCGCAGGAGGCGACCAGGTCGTCGACGTCCAGGCCCTTCAGCAGGCCGCCCGCGATCCACACGACGGGATCGTAGGCGGCCAGCGACGCGGCGGCGGCGTGCGGCTGGGTGGCCTTGGAGTCGTTGACGTAGGCCACACCCCCGATGTCGGCGACGTGCTGGATGCGGTGCGGGTCGGGCACGAAGGCCCGCAGCCCCTCGCGCACCGCCTCGGACGGCACCCCGAACGCGCGCGCCAGCGCCGCCGCGGCGAGCGCGTTGGCGACATTGTGGGGCGCGAACGGGCGCACGTCCTCCAGCGCGGCCAGCTCGGCGGCCTCGTTCCGCGGGTCGGCGGTCAGCGCCCGGTCGACCAGCAGGCCCTCGACGACGCCGAGCAGCCCAGGGGCCGGGGTGGCGAGGGTGAAGCCGACACGGCGCGCGGACCCCTCCGACAGCGCCGCCGCGGCCGGGTCGTCGGCGTTGTAGACGGCGATCGTGCCGGGCGCGTAGACCTTGGCCTTGGCGCCGACGTAGGCGTCCATGGTGCCGTGCCAGTCGAGGTGGTCGGGCGCGATGTTGAGCACCGCCGCGGCGAACGGCACCAGGCTGCTCGACCAGTGCAGCTGGTAGCTGGACAGCTCGACCGCCAGCACGTCGTAGGGTCCCCGCCCGTCCGCGGACGGGCCGCCCCCGGTCCCGGCGGTGACCGCCTCCACGATCGGCGTGCCGACGTTGCCGACCGCGAGGGCGCGGTGCCCGGCGGCGGTGAGCATGGACGCCAGCATCCGGACGACCGTGGTCTTGCCGTCGGTCCCGGTGATCGCCAGCCACGGCGCCGCGCCCTCGGGACGCAGCCGCCAGGCCAGCTCGACCTCGCCGAGGATCTCGACGCCGGCGCCGGCCGCCGCGGCCAGGAGCGGGACGTCCGGCCGCCACCCCGGGGACGTGACGACCAGCCGCGTCCCGGCGGGGAGGGTGTCGCCGTCGCCGAGCCGCACGGTCACACCGAGGGCCGCCAGCCCGGCGGCGTGCTCGCGGGTGGCCGCGTCGTCGCGCGCGTCGACGATCGTGACGCGGGCGCCCCGTCCGGCCAGGGCGCGGGCGGCGGCGCGGCCGGAGACGCCCAGGCCGGCCACGCAGACCTCGAGTCCGGCCCACTGGTCGCCGTTCACTTCTTGGGCATCCATTCCAGGTAGAACAGGCCGAGGCCGATCGCGGTGAACAGCGCCGACATCAGCCAGAACCGCACGACGATGGTGGTCTCGGCCCAGCCGGACAGCTCGAAGTGGTGCTGGAGCGGCGCCATCTTGAACACCCGTTTGCGGGTCATCTTGAACCCGCCGACCTGGATCACCACCGACAGGGTGATCATCACGATCAGCCCGCAGAGGACCGCCAGCAGGAACTGGGTGCGGGTGAGGATGGCCAGGCCGACCAGCACGCCGCCGAGGGCCAGCGAGCCGGTGTCGCCCATGAAGATCTTGGCGGGCGGGGCGTTCCACCACAGGAACCCGAACACGCCGCCGAGGACCGCCGCGGCGACCACGGCGAGGTCGAGCGGGTCGCGGACGCTGTAGCAGTTGGGGGCCAGCGCGAAGTCGTAGCAGCTGTTGCGGAGCTGCCAGTTGCCGATGATCACGTACGCGGCGAGCACCATGCCGGCCGGGCCGGCGGCCAGGCCGTCCAGCCCGTCGGTGAGGTTCACCCCGTTGGACATCGCCGCGATCAGCAGCAGCGCCCACACCACGAACAGGTACGGGCCGATCGAGGGGCCGAAGTCGCGCAGGAAGGACAGATGCGGGGAGGCGGGGGTGATGTCGTACCCGTTGGGGAAGTTCAGCGACGCGATCGCGAAGATCACGCCGACCAGGATGATGCCGATCATCTTGGCGCCGCTGCGCAGCCCCAGGCTGCGCTGCTTGAACACCTTGATGTAGTCGTCGACGAATCCGACGAACCCGAGGCCGGTCATCAGGAACAGCACCAGCAGGCCCGACACCGTCGGCACGTTCGTCGTGACCAGGTGCGCCACCGCGTACCCGACCAGCGACCCGACGATGAAGACCGTGCCGCCCATGGTGGGGGTGCCGCGCTTGTTGAGATGCGCCTCCGGGCCCTCCTCGCGGATCATCTGGCCGTAGCCGAGCCGGTTGACCACCCGGATCCAGAACGGGGTGCCGACCATCACGAAGACCAGGGCCACCCCGGCGGCGATGATGATGTTGGTCATGCCGGGTCACCTCCGAGGATCCCCTCGGCGACCCGTTCCAGCCCTGCGACGCGAGAGCCCTTCACCAGCACGACGTCCTGCGGCCGGAGCCGCTCTCTGAGCGCGGTTACCGCCGCGCCGACGTCATCCACCTGTACGCACTCTCCCGTCCATGACCCCACCTGCCCGGCCCCATCGGCCATCGGCGCCGCGTTGGCGCCGACCACCACGAGGCCGGCGATCCCGCTGCGCGCGACATGCTGCCCGATCTTGACATGTTCCGCCACAGAGGAGGCACCGAGCTCGGCCATCTCGCCGAGCACCGCGTAGGCGCGGCGCCCCCTGGCCATGTGCCCGAGGACGTCGAGCGCGGCCCGCGTCGACTCGGGATTGGCGTTGTAGGCGTCGTTGACCACCGTCACGCCGTCCGGCCGCTCGGTGACCTCCATCCGCCACCGGCTGGCCGGGCGCGCCCGGCACAGGCCCGCGGCGATCTCGTCCAGGCCGAGCCCCGCCGCGCGCGCCGCGGCGGCGGCGGCCAGCGCGTTGACGACCGCGTGCGAGCCGTGCAGGCCGAGCTCGACCTGCGCCGTCCCCTCCGGGGTGACCAGGGAGAACCTGGGCCGTCCCGCGTCGTCCAGCCGCTCGCCCTCGGCCCGGACGATCGCGTCCGGCGACCGGCCGAACGTGACGATCTCGGCGGGCGTGCGGGCCGCCATGGCCAGCACCAGCGGGTCGTCGGCGTTCAGGACGGCGGTGCCCTCGCGCGGCACCGCCTCGGCCAGCTCGCCCTTCGCGCGCGCCACCGCCTCCTGGCTGCCGAACTCGCCGATGTGCGCGGTGCCCACGTTGAGGACCACCCCGACGCGGGGGCGCGCGATGCCGGCGAGGTAGGCGATGTGACCGATGCCACGCGCGCCCATCTCCAGCACCAGGTACCGGGTGCCGGCGTCGGCGCGCAGCACGGTCAGCGGCAGCCCGATCTCGTTGTTGAACGAGCCGACCGGCGCGACGGTCGGCGCCGCCGCGCCGACGAGCTGCGCGATGAGGTCCTTGGTGGAGGTCTTGCCGGCCGAACCGGTGACCGCGATGACGGCGGCGTCCGGCAGCCGGGCCAGGACGCCGCGGGCCAGCAGCCCGAGGCCCTCCTGGGCGTCGCCGACCACCACGGCCGCGCCGGGCGGCCCCGGGGGCCCGCCGGGCTCGTCCGGGAGCGTCTCGACGGGCCGTTCGGCGAGTACCCCGGCGGCGCCCGCGGCGAGCGCGGCGGCGGCGAAGTCGTGCCCGTCGGCGTGCTCGCCGCGCAGTGCCACGAACAGCGCGCCGGGTTCGGCCGCGCGGGAGTCGATGATCACGGGGCCGCTCACCACGGCGTCCGGACGGCCTCCGCGCAGCACCCCGCCGGTGATCTCCGCGATCGCCGACAGCGGTAGTGGGATCACGCCTGCGTCCCGTCCCCTCTCACGTTCCGCCCGGTCAGCGCCTCGCGCACGACCTCGCGGTCATCGAACCAGAACACCTCGCCGGCCACGTACTGCCCCTGCTCGTGGCCCTTGCCCGCGACCAGGACGACATCGCCGCGGCGGGCCCGGCCGATCGCCAGCCCGATCGCGGCGGCGCGGTCGGGTTCGACCACGATGTGCGCGCGCTGCGGCTGCGGCACCTTGAGCCCGCCCTCGACCATAGCGGCGAGGATGCACAGGGGGTCCTCGGACCGCGGGTTGTCGTCGGTGAAATACGCCATGTCGGCCAGCCGCGCGGCGGCCTCGCCCATCAGCGGGCGCTTGCCGCGGTCGCGGTCGCCGCCGCAGCCGAGCACCACCGCCAGCCGGCCCTCGGTGACCGGGCGCAGCGCGGTGAGCACCGCCTCCAGCGCGCCGGGCTTGTGCGAGTAGTCGACCAGGGTGACGAACTCCTGGCCCTCGTCCACCCGCTCCAGCCGCCCGGGCACGCCCGGCAGCGCGGCGACGCCGTGCACCGCGGTGGGCAGCCCGATGCCCGCCTCGACCAGCGCCACGATCGCCGAGAGCGCGTTGGCCACGTTGAACGGCCCGGTGAGCTGCACCGCCCCGTCGGCCTCGATGCCGCCGGGGCCGACGACGCGGAAGACGCTGCCGTCGGCGCCCACCCGGACGTCCTCGGCCCGCCAGTCGGCGGCCGGGTCGCCGGTGGCCGAGAACGTCGTGGTCGGCACCGTGGCGATCTCCAGGAGCTCCCGGCCGTAGTGGTCGTCCAGGTTGATCACGCCGACCCGGCTGTACTCCGGCGTGAACAGCCGGGCCTTGGCCAGGAAGTAGTCCCGCATCGTCGGGTGGTAGTCCAGGTGGTCCTGGGACAGGTTGGTGAAGATCGCCACGTCGTAGTGCGCGCCGCCGACCCGGCCCTGGGCCAGCGCGTGGCTGGAGACCTCCATCGCGCCGGCTCCGATGCCGCGCTCCCGCATCATCGCGAAGATCGCGTGCAGGTCGGTGGCCTCGGGCGTGGTCAGCGCGCTCGGCAGCCGGGTGTCGCCGATGCGCATCTCCACCGTGCCGACCACGCCGGTGTCGATCCCGGCGGCGCGGAGCCCGGCCTCCAGCAGGTACACGGTGGTGGTCTTGCCGCTGGTGCCGGTGACCCCGATGAGGGTCAGGTCGCGGGCGGGCTCCCCGTACACCCAGGCGGCGGCGTCGCCGAGGCTCGCCCGCGCGTCCTGCACGACCAGGACGGGCAGGCCGGTGGCCGAGGCGTCCTCGTACCCCGCGACGTCGGTCAGGATCGCCGCCGCGCCCGCCTCGGCGGCCTGCGCGGCGAACCGCGCGCCGTGCACGCGGGTGCCGGGCAGCGCGGCGTACAGGTCGCCGGGCCGCACCGCGCGCGAGTCGTGGGTGATCCCCGAGACCGCCGCCTCCTCGCCCGGCGCGGCGTGCTCGCTCCACTCGATGCCGAGGAGCGCCGCGAGCCCGTTCAGCGGACGGGCCTGGTTCGTCGTCGGGCGCATGGCGTTTCTTTCGGTGCGGGTGGAACGGGATTGGTGGTGCACGGAAGCTGGACTCACGGCGAGTGAGGGTACTCGCTGCGGTCAGTCCCGGGCGTGGATCTTGACGATCGGCGATTTGCTCCCCGTCGGCGGGATCTTGCGGGTCTGCAACGCGAAGCTCATCACGTCCCGGAAGACCGGGGCCGCCGCCTCGCCACCATAGTGGCTGCCCCGCTTGGGATCCTGCAGGACGACCTGGACGACGAGCCGCGGATTGTCGGCCGGCGCGAACCCGGCGAACGAGGCGGTGAAGCCGCCGCCCTTGTAGCAGCCGCAGCGCGGGTTCAGGTTCTCGGCGGTTCCGGTCTTGCCGGCCACCCGGTAGCCGGGGATCTGCGCCAGCGGCGCGGTCCCCTCGTTGGTGGTGACGCCCTCCAGCATGTCGCTGATCTGCCGGGCCGTCCCGGCGCTGATCACCTGCTTGGTGGCCGGCGCGGCGGCCGGGGTGAACGAGCCGTCGCCGGCGGTCGTGCCGGCGATGAGGTTCGGCATGACGCGCACGCCGCCGTTGGCGATCGTGGCGTACACGCTGGCCATCTGGAGCGCGTTCACCGAGACCGACTGCCCGAACGCGATCGCGTAGCGGTCGGTGCCCGACCACTTGTCGGGCGGTTGGAGCTGCCCGGCCGTCTCGGCGGGCAGGCCGACGCCGGTCGGCTGCCCGAACCCGAAGTCGCGCAGGAACTGGTAGAGCGTCTCCTTGCTGATGCTGTCGCTGGCCTTGATGGTGCCGACGTTGCTGGAGGTGGCCAGCACCCCCGCGAACGTCAGGTGCTGCACCTCGTGCGGGTGCGAATCGTTGAAGACCCGGTCGGCCTTCCCGATCCGGTCGGGGACGGTGAAGGGCGTGTCGGGGCGCACCCCGCCCTTCTCCATCACCGCGGCGGCTGTGACGACCTTGCCGGTGCTGCCCGGCTCGTACGCCTCCTGCACCAGCGGGCTGCCCCACCGCTCGGGCGGCGATTTGCCGAACTGGTTCGGGTCGTAGCCCGGGGCCGAGGCCATCGCGAGGAGCTGGCCGCTGCGCGGGTCCATCACCACCACGCTGCCGCCGCGCGCGCCGCGCTTCTTGACCTGCTGCTCGATCGCCTGCTGCGCCTTGAACTGGATGTCGCGCATCAGGGTGAGCCGCAGCCCGCGGCCGGGCACCGGGGGCCGCTTCTGGTCCTCGCCGAGCGGGATGTGCTGCCCCTCGGGGCTGATCTCGACGCGCTGCTTGCCGTCCCGGCCGGCGAGCTGGTCGTTCAGCGCCGACTCCAGCCCGGCGCCGCCCTCGCCCTGCTTGTTGACGAACCCGACGACGCCCGCGGCGAGCGAGTCGTTGGGGTACTGCCGGCGGTACTCGGGCTCGGTGCCGATGCCGAGGAACTTCCACGCGGTGACCAGCCGGGCCTGCGCCGGGCTGATGCCGTGCGCGAGGTAGACGAACTGCGTGCCGGGGGTGCTGATCACCTTCATCACGTAGGCCGGGTCCAGGCCGAGGGTCGGCGCCAGCGCGTTGACGATCGCCTGCCGCTTGTCCGCCTTGATCACGTGCGGGTCGGCGAAGACCGACCGCGCCTCCACCGTCATCGCGAGGGGGTTGCCCTGCGCGTCGGTGATGTCGCCGCGGACCGCGGGCAGGGTGATGTCCTTGAGCCGCTGTTCCATCGCCTTCGCGCTGTACTTGTCGGACTCGATCGTCTGGAGCTGGACGAGCCGTCCGGCGAACAGCGACAGCACGAACGCGACGACCAGCAGTGTGACATTGAGCCGCTTGAGCGGGTCGCGGCGGTGGAACGGGACGCGGGGGCGCGGAGGGCGCGGCTTGCGCGGCGGGGGCCGCCGGGACGGCCCCGAGCCGGTGCCGGGCCCGCGCGGGCCGCCGGGACGGGCCGCGGCGGCGTCGCCGCGGCGGGTCTTCGGCGGCGCGGTCATGCCCGACGCCGCCCGGCGGGAGCGCTCGCCGCCCTTGGCCTTGGCGTCCTTCTTCCCGGACTCCTTGGCCTTGGCCGCGGGCTTCGCGGCCTTCACAGGCTTCGCGGGCTTCGCGGACTTCGCGGGCTTCGGGGCGGCCGGTTTCCCGGCGGTGGTCTCCTTGGTGTCCTTGCCCTTGGCCGGCTTGCCGGTCGCGCCCCCCTTGGCGCCCTTCCCCCGCTGCGGGGGGACGGCGCCACCACGGGCCGGTCGCCGGGCGGTGCTGCCGCCCGGCGACCGTGGAGGGTTGCCCGTTTTACGCCCGGACGCGCGCGCCGCGCCCGGGCCGCTCTTCTCTTCCGGCCCCGCCGTCCCGCGGGGACCGCGTCCCTGGCCGCCGCGCTTCGGGCCCGTGGGCGGCCCGCCGGGCCCGCGTCCAGGACGCTTGGTCACGATGCACCCCGCTCCGCCCCGTTCACGGCGAACCGCCGCCCGGCCGCGCGGTGGCGCCGCCGGGGGCGCCGGGCGTGGCCGGGGCGGGCGAGGCGGGAGACGCGACGCCGTCGCCGGACACGACCGCGCCCGGGACGCCGACGACGCCGGCCGCGCCCGCCGCGGCGGCGGCCCCGTTCGGCGCCTGCGCGCCCGGGTCGCCGATGGTCTTGCCGGTGCGGCCGTCGATGAACGCCGGCGCCTCGGCCTGGTGCCAGTTCTGCCCCCTGGCCTTGGTGTCGAGCCCTGCGGGCGACTCCTCCCGCGCGATGTCGCTCTGGAGCGCCTGGCGCTGCTGCTCGAGGAGCTTGTTGCTCCGCTGGAGCCGGGTGAAGGTGAAGGCGTCCTCGGCGAGGACGGTGTTGAGCAGCAGCAGGCTGACCAGCGCGCCGCCGAGCAGCCCCACGATGAGCAGCACGAACGGAGTGCGCGGCGGCGTCGTCTGGCGGACCGTCGGCCGCGCCGGGCCCGCCCCGGCCCGCGACCGCGCCCCGGCCGCCTTGCCCGCCTTCGCGGGCTTGGGGGCCTTCGCGGGCTCGGCGGGCCTCGGCGGCGGCGTCGTCTTCGTGGCGGTCTTCGCCATGGTCTTCGTGGCGGTCTTCGCCGTGGTCTTGGCGGTCGCCGGGGCCTTGGCGGGCTTCTCCGGCGTCCTCTTCTTCTTTGCGGGCTTGGCGGGCTTGACCGGCTTGGCGGCCTTGCCGGCGGCGCGCTCGGGCGGCCGGCGGTCCGCGGGCTTGCGGTCCGCGGGCTTGCGGTCCGCTGCCGGGCGCTCGGCGGGCCTGCGCTCGGGGCGGGCCTTCGGCGTGGACGGCGCGGTTCCCGGCGGGCGTCTGGTCGTCGTGGTCATGTCGCCTCCCGGACCCGCTCGGCGGCGCGCAATCGCACCGACCCGGCCCGTGGGTTGGTCGCGGTCTCCCCGTCCGTCGGCAGCTCGGCCCCGCGCGTCAGCAGCCGGAACCTCGGCTGGTGTCCGGGCAAGGGGACGGGCAGGTCGGGCGGGGTGGTGTCGGCCACTTGGGCCGCGAGGACCTGCTTGGTGATGCGGTCCTCGAGCGAGTGATAGCTGAGCACGACGATCCGGCCGCCGACCGGGAGGGCGGCCAGCGCCGCGGGCAGCGCCCGGCGCCAGGTGTCGAGCTCGCCGTTCACCTCGATGCGCAGCGCCTGGAAGGTGCGCTTGGCCGGATTGCCGCCGGTGCGGCGGGTCGCGGCGGGGATCGAGGTGCGCACCAGGTCGGCCAGCCGCCTGGTGGAGTCGAGCGGGGTGTGCTCGCGCTCGCGCGCGATCGCGGAGGCGATCCGCTGGGCGAACCGCTCCTCGCCGTACTCGCGCAGGATGCGGGCGAGCTCGGCGGGCGGGTAGCCGTTGACGACCTCGGCCGCGGTGAGGCTCTGAGTGCGGTCCATCCGCATGTCGAGGGGGGCGTCATAGGAATAGGCGAAGCCGCGGCCGGCCTCGTCGAGCTGGGGGGACGAGACGCCGAGGTCGAACAGCGCGGCGTCGACCGCCGGCACGCCGAGCCGGTCGAGCACCGACGGCAGCTCGTCGTAGACGGCGTGCACGAGCGTCACCCGGTCGCCGAACGGGGCGAGCCTGCGGGCGGAGCGCTCCAGCGCGGTGGTGTCGCGGTCGAGGCCGATCAGCCTGAGTCCGGGGTGGGCCCGCAGCATGGCCTCGGCGTGGCCGCCCATGCCGAGGGTGCCGTCGAGGTAGACCGGGGCGCGGCCGGTGATCTGCACGGCGGGCGCCAGCAGTGTCAGGACGCGGTCGAGCATGACCGGTACGTGACCGGATTCGGCCGCGTGGTCACCCACGTCCATGGTCCACCCCCTCGTACTGCCACCTCGCTCGCGGACTTGTGGCATCGCCGTCCGGACCGTTTCCGCACCCCCGGCGGCGGCCTCGCCCGGCCAGGTCCCCATCCGCTGCCCTGAGGAAGTCACCGCGTAAACCCGCGGGGGGTCGCCGTCTGGCACCGGGGAAGCTGCGCCAGCTGGCTCGGAGAGCGGCTGGAGACCTGGCCGAACGTGGGCCAGAGCCGGTCATCGGACCGACGAGTCGTTTCTCAGAGGATCCCTGGCAACACCTCCTCCGAGACGTCGGAGAACGCCTGCTCCTCTTCCTCGAGGTAGGTCTCCCACGCCTTCGTGTCCCAGATTTCCAAGCGTGTGTTGGCTCCGATGACCGTGCAGTCGCGCACCAGTCCCGCGTACGCGCGCAGCGGCGCTGGGATGGTGACGCGTCCCTGCTTGTCGGGAACCTCGTCGGACGCGCTGGCGAAGAAGACCCGGCTGTAGGCGCGCACCGCCTTCTCGGTGACCGGCGCGCTGCGCAGAGCCTCGGTGATGCGCTGGAACTCTGCCATGGGGAAGACGTACAGGCAGCGCTCCTGGCCCTTCGTGATCACCAATCCCCCCGACAGCTCCTCGCGGTACTTCGCCGGCAGGAACAGTCGTCCCTTGTCGTCGAGACGCGGTGAATGGGTGCCGAGGAACACCGGCCCCACCTCCCGCGCCGCGGGGGGCGCTCCGGCTCCCCACGGCGCCCCACTCTACTCCACTCTTCCCCACCGTCAACAAGGAAAACACGCTGCGCCGGACGTGATCGTCAACAAAGCGCCAGGTCAGCAGGGGTGGGGCGGAGTGGGGTGCGCGAGGGCGCCGCCGCGCGCCGCTCAGGCGGGACCGCCGGCGACGCCGCCGCAGTCCGCCGGGCGCGTCCCGTCCGCAGCGTTCCGGACGGGACGGTGGGGGAAGGTGGGGCGGCCGGTCGGCCGTGGCGTCGATCTCGGTGCAGCACAATGGGCACCCGTTCCACTTCGACATCGCGGCGGCCGTCCCGACGACGTACTGTCGTTCGGGCGGGCACGGAAGCGCCGCGCCGGCTCGCGGGAGGGCCCCGTGGCGGGGCAGATCCTGGGGACGAGCCGGTCAGCACACCACGCGGCCGGAAGGCTGAGGAGGGTTGCCGGTGGCAGTAGGCACGCACGGAGAGTCGTTCATGGAGACCGACCCCCCGTCGCCCCCCGGTTCCGCGCCGCACGGCGGTACGGGCCTCGGGCTCGAAGGGCTGGCGCAGGTCGCCGGCAAGATCCGCGAAGCGGTCGAGTCGGTCATCGAGGGCAAGAGCGCGGTGGTCCGGCTGGCGCTGACGGTGCTGCTGGCCGAGGGGCACCTGCTGATCGAGGACGTGCCCGGGGTCGGCAAGACGATGCTCGCCAAGTCGCTCGCGCGCTCGATCGACTGCTCGGTGCGGCGGGTGCAGTTCACCCCCGACCTGCTGCCGAGCGACATCACCGGGGTGAGCGCCTACAACCAGGAGCAGCGCGAGTTCGAGTTCAAGCCGGGGCCGGTGTTCGCCAACATCGTGGTCGGCGACGAGATCAACCGGGCCTCGCCGAAGACGCAGTCGGCGCTGCTGGAGTGCATGGAGGAGCGCCAGGTCACCGTCGACGGCACCACCTACGCGCTGGACCGGCCGTTCATGGTCATCGCCACCCAGAACCCGGTGGAGATGGAGGGCACCTACCCGCTGCCCGAGGCGCAGCGCGACCGGTTCACCGCCCGGATCTCGATGGGCTACCCCGACCCGGCCGCCGAGCTGGAGATGCTCGACGCGCACGGGCGGTCCTCCCCGCTCGACCGGCTCGGCCCCGTCGCGCACGACGCCGACGTCCGCGAGCTGATCGAGGTGGTGCGGCACCAGCACGTCGCCCCCGCCGTCCGCCAGTACGCGATCGACCTGGTGACCGCCACCCGGGGCCACCCCGAGCTGCGCCTGGGCGCCTCGCCGCGGGCCACCCTGCACCTGGTGCGGGCGGCGCGGGCGTACGCGGCGCTCGACGAGCGCGACTACGTGCTGCCCGACGACCTCCAGGACCTGGCCGTCCCGGTGCTGGCCCACCGGCTCCTGCCGACCGCCGAGGCGCAGGTCGAGCGGCGCCGGCCCGAGCACGTGGTCGCCGAGCTGGTCGCTCGGCTGCCGGTACCCTCCCTCAGACAGTGATCACCCCGGGCGCGGTCCGCCACCGGACCGTTCCCGGGACCTGACCGCGACCGTCCCCCCAGGAAGTGACCGTTGAGAAGAGCGCTTGCCGGTCTGACCACCCGAGGGCGGTCGTTCGTGGCCGCCGGGGCGACCGCGATCGTGTGCGCCTTCGCCCTCGGTGAGCGCGACCTGCTGCGCGCCGGGGTCCTCGTCCTGGCGCTGCCGCTGCTGTGCACGCTGGCCGTCTCGCGGACCCGCTACCGGCTGGCGTGCGCGCGGCGGCTCACGCCGTCCCGGCTGCCGGTGGGCCACGAGGCGCAGGCCGACCTGCGGCTGGAGAACGTGTCGCGGCTGCCGAGCGGGCTGCTGATGGTCGAGGACCAGGTGCCGTACACGCTGGGCGGACGGGCCCGGTTCGTCCTCGACCGGATCGAGCCGCAGGGCTCGCGGCAGCTCAGCTACCGGATCCGGTCCGACGTGCGGGGCCGCTACCGGGTCGGGCCGCTGATCGTCCGGCTGGCCGACCCGTTCGGGATGGTGGAGCTGGTCCGGTCGTTCAGCCTGGCCGACACCCTGACGGTCACGCCCGCGATCGTGCCGCTGCCCGCGGGGCGGCTGGCGGGCGCGTGGACCGGCGGCGGCGAGAGCCTGGCCCGGACGGTCGCCACCGCGGGCGAGGACGACGCGGCCCCGCGCGAGTACCGGCACGGCGACGACCTGCGGCGGGTGCACTGGCGCTCGACCGCCAGGTACGGCGAGCTCATGGTGCGGCGCGAGGAGCAGCACTGGCAGAGCAGCGGGACCCTGTTCCTCGACACCCGCCGCGCCGCGCACTGGGGCGAGGGGCCCGGCGGGTCGTTCGAGCAGGCGGTGTCGGTCACCGCGTCGGTCGGCGTGCACCTCGGCCGGGCCGGGATGGGCCTGCGGTACGTGACCGACGGCGGCGAGGCGTTGCCCTCGTCGGTGTCGTTCGAGAGCGCCTTCGAGGGGCTGCTCCTCGACGCGCTGGCGGTGGCGCAGGTGTCGGGCGCGCGCTCGCTCACGGCGGGGCTGGCCGCGCTGCGCGGCACGCTCGGCCAGGGGCGCGACGGCGACGGGCTGGTGGTGGCCGTGTTCGGCGTGCTCAAGCCGGACGAGGCCCGCTCGATCGCGGCGGCCCGGCGCGGCACCGCCACCTGCGTCGCGATCCTCGTCGACCCGTCCGCCCCGGCCCGCCCCGGCCGGAGCGGCAAAGCGGGCGAGACAGGCGCCGCGAGCGAGACGGGCGCCGCGAGCGAGACGGGCGGGACGGGCACGGCGGAGGGCGACGGCGCGGCGGCCTCCGGCAGCACGGAGGATCCGGCGGCGCCGGCCACGAGCGCCCGCACCGCGCGGCTGCTGCGCGCGGGCGGCTGGCGGGTCGCGGTCGTCCGCTCCGCCGCCGACCTCGCCGGCGCGTGGGCGCTGGCCGACCAGGCCACCGAGGACTTCGCCAGGGACGGTTCATGAGGGTCCGCATGACGATCGTCGCCGGGCTGGCGACGCTGGCCGGCTCGGCGGGGCTCTACCCGCTGTTCTCCGGCGGAGGCTGGTTCGTCCACGCGCTCGGCGCGGTGGTCGCGGTCATGGCGGGCGGGATGCTGGTGCGGCGGTTCCGGGTGCCCGCGGTGTTCAGCGCGTTCGGCGGCGTGGCCGCGCTGCACCTCTACCTGACCGCGGTGCACGTCCCGGGGGCCGCGTGGCTCGGCGTCATCCCGACCCCGTCGTCGGAGCGCGCGCTCGCCGACCTGATCGGCGACGGCTGGCAAGCCGCCAACCAGTACGCCGCGCCGGTGCCGCTGGTACCGGGCATCTCGCTGCTGGCCGCCGCGGGCGTCGGCCTCGTCGCCGTCCTGGTCGACCTCCTCGCCGTCCGGCTCCGCCGGGCCGCGCCCGCCGGGCTGCCCCTGCTGGCGATGTACAGCGTGCCGGCGGCGGTCCGCGAGGACGACGTGAGCTGGCTGGCGTTCGGCCTGGGCGCGCTCGGGTTCCTGGCCCTGCTGATGAGCGACTCGCGCGAGCAGGTCGGCGGGTGGGGCCGGGCGGTCTTCACCCCGCGCTGGTCGGAGGAGGTCCCGATGGCCGGGGCCGGCGCGCCGCAGGACGGGCCGGCGCGGGGCGAGCGTCCCGACTCCAGCGCCCTCGCGGCCAGCGGCCGGCGGATCGGAGCGGCCGCCGTCGCGGTCGCGGTGCTGCTGCCCGCAGCCGTCCCCGGGATCCATCCGCGCGGCCTGTTCGGCATGGGCGGCGGCGGCGAGGGCGACGGCGGGCTCCGGACCGTCACCACCCCCGACCCGCTGGTCAGCCTCAAGCGGGAGCTGGCCCGCCAGGACGACTCGGTCGTGCTCACCTACCGGAGCGACGACCCGGCGGGCCCCGACTACCTGCGGTTGTACGCGCTGGACCGGTTCGACGGCGACCGGTGGACCTACAACGCCCTTCAGAGCAGCGAGGAGGACCGGCTGGCGGGCCGCACCCTGCCGGCCGCGCCCGGCCTCGGCGCCGCCCCCTCCCACGTGGTGAAGACCAGGGTGCAGGTGCGTCCGGAGGTCAAGCGCATGACCTTCCTGCCCGTGCCGTACGCGCCGGCCCGAGTGTCGATCAAGGGCGACTGGCGGGTGCACCCGGCCTCCCTGATGGTCTACTCGCTGCGCGACTCGGCGGGCGGCCGGTCATTCACCGTCGAGAGCATCCGCGCGCAGCCGAGCGGCGCCGAGCTCGCCGCGGCGAGCTCGGCGCCCAGCGACATCCTGGACCAGTACGCCAGCGTGCCGGGGAACGTGCCCCCACAGGTCAAGGCGCTGGCGCGCGAGGTCACCTCGGGCGCGACGACCGGGTACGGGCAGGCCGTCCGGTTGCAGCGCTGGTTCACCGAGAAGGGCGGGTTCCGGTACGACCTGGCGGCCCAGCCGCCGCAGCACGGCGGTGAATTGGCCGACTTCCTGCTGCACAACCGGCGGGGCTACTGCGAGCAGTTCGCGGCGGGCATGGCGGTGATGGCCCGGGTCCTCGGGATCCCGTCCCGCGTCGCGATGGGCTACACCCCCGGCGAGCAGAACCGGGCCGGCGAGTGGACGGTGCGGTCCCGCGACGCGCACGCCTGGCCCGAGCTGTACTTCGAGGGCGCCGGCTGGGTCCGGTTCGAGCCGACTCCCGCCGGGCCGGCGGGCCAGGGCACCGCCGTCGCGCCCGCCTACAGCGAGCCGTCCAGCGACGCCCCCGGCCGGGAAGCGGGGCAGGAGAACGCGCCGAAGCCCGGGTCGCCGTCGTCGGAGCCGGAGCCGGGCACCCCCGGCTCGGGGCCCCGGCACAACCAGGACCTCGGTCCGGCCGACGGCCCGGCGGCGGAGCCGGTCATCACCGACGACGACGGCGGCGGCGGATTCCCGATGGCGTGGCTGGGCGCCGCGCTGCTCGTCGCGCTGATGCTCCTCTCGGTGCCGCTGGTGGTGCGGCTGCTCTCCCGGCGCCGGCACTGGGCCGCCGTCGCCCCGCGCGGCAAAAAGCCCCGCCGGGACGCGCCGCCCCGCCGGCGCGGTCCCTCCCCCGGCATCGGCCGGGACCCCGATCCGGCCGATGCCGCGCACGCGGCCTGGGGGGAGATGCGGGCGGACGCCCTCGACCACGGCCTCGACTGGCGGGCCAGCGATTCGCCCCGCGCCGTGGCGCGGCGCCTGGGCGAGCTCCTCGAGCTGGACGACCCGGGCAGCGGTGCGCTGGGCCGCATCGCCCACGCCGAGGAGCTGGCCCGCTACTCCCGGTCGCAGCAGGCCGTGCCGCCCGAATCGCTCAAGGCGGACGTGCGGACCGTCCGCGAGGCGTTCGCCGCCTCGGTGGGCCGCGGCACCCGCTTGCGCGCCCGGCTACTCCCCCCGTCGACGGTCGATCTCACCTTCTCGGTCCTGCGCGGCGCCGGCGGCCGGACCCTGGAGGCCGCCAACCGGCTGGACGACCTCGCCGGCCGCCTCGGCCGCCGCGTCCGCCGGAAGGACCGCGGCCACCCCGAGTGACGGCCCGCTGGGGTCGCCCGCAAAGCAGAAGCCGTGCCGGATCGGAGATCCGGCACGGCGTGGGGAGGACGTGTACGCGAGGGGGTGGGGGCGGGGTCTTCCCACCGTGCGCTCAGGGGAGCGCCGGCGGGGTCACTCGCCCTCGGTGCGGCGGCGCCAGCGTTCCTCCATGCGTTCCATGAAGCCCGCCTTGGCGGACCGGGATTGGCGGTCACCGCCCTCCGGGGCGGATTCGGTGCCGATTCCGGTCATGCGTTTCCAGCTCGTCAGCGCCCAGACGCAGCACACCACCATGAGCAGGAAGCCGGTCACGCTGATCGCGACGGTGACCGTTCCGGCGTTCATGACGAGGCCGGCCATCAAGGTGCAGACGCCCACGAGGAAACCGAGGGCGGCCTTGACGATCCGGCGTTTGTAGTGCACCTGAGGGTTGGTCGAGCGGACCGCGTGAGCGAACTTCGGATCCTCGGCGTACAACGCCTGCTCGATCTGGTCGAGCATGCGCTGCTCGTGATCAGAGAGCGGCACGGCGCCTCCCAACGACAGCCCCGCGACGGGGTATCCGATGCAGGACAGGAACCTCAACGGTGATATGCCCAGAATACGAGGCCGGACGAGCCTGCGAAAGCGAACGGCCGACCGCGGCCCTCATACCGGTCGTCCCACCGCCGTGTTTCATCGTCTCCCGTCCCCGCTGTCACGTGCGTCGCGCCGGACGAGCGCGGCAGGGCGAACCGTGCCGCGGCCGAACCGGTGCGCCGCCTGGTCCATCGCCCGCTCGGCCTCACGCCAGCCGCTCTCCGGCTCATCGAGGGCGAGCTGGCGGGGGGCCTGGTCGGCGGGGTCCAGATTCTCCACCCGTACCCCGACCAGACGGAGTCGTACCCGCTCCAGCCCGGCCGCCTCGTAGAGCTCGCACGCTGTGATATAGATCACACGGGCCAGATCGGTGGGTTCCCGCAGGGTGCGGGCCCGCGTGATCGTCGTGAAGTTCGCCATCCGTAGTTTGACGCTCACCGTCCGGCCCGCGTTCCCGCTCTCGCGCAGCCGCGCGCCGACCCGCTCGGCCAGCCGCAGCAGCTCGCGGCGGATGATCTCGGGGTCGTCGACGTCGGACTCGAACGTCTCCTCGGCGCCGATGCTCTTGTCCGGCGTGTGCGCCACCACCTCGCGGGGGTCGCGCCCCCAGGACAGCGCGTGCAGATGGGCGCCCAGGGCGTTGCCCAGCTCGCGCTGGAGGGTGCCGGAAGGGACCTGGGCGAGCTGCCCCACCGTCCGCAGGCCCAGGCGGTTCAGCGCCTGCTCGGTGCGCTCGCCGACCCCCCACAGCGCCGCGACCGGAAGCGGGTGCAGGAACTCCTGGACGCCGTCCGCCGGCACCACCAGCAGCCCGTCGGGCTTGCAGTGCGTGGAGGCCAGCTTGGCGACGAACTTGTTGGCCGCCACGCCCACCGAGCAGGTGATGCCCTGCTGGTCGCTGACCTGCTCGCGGATGAGCCGGGCGATCTCGGCGGGACGGCCGAGCCGGCGCAGCGCCCCGGTCACGTCGAGGAACGCCTCGTCCAGCGAGAGCGGCTCGACCAGCGGGGTGACGGTGCGGAAGAGCTCGAACACCGCCGCGGAGACCCGGGCGTACTTCTCGTGGTCGGGCGGCAGCACCACCGCCCGCGGGCACAGCCGCCGCGCCCGCGTCATCGGCATCGCCGAGTGGACGCCGAAGCCGCGCGCCTCGTAGGACGCCGCCGCCACCACGCCGCGTCCGCCCGCGCCGCCCACGACGACCGGCCGGCCGCGCAGCTCGGGCCGCTCCAGCAGCTCGACGCTGACGAAGAACGCGTCCATGTCGACGTGCAGGATGCCGCATCCGGCGTCGTCGGCCGGGGGTCCGGGCTGCGGTCCCGGCCGGTGCAACTGCTGCTTGCGGCTCATCGGCGGGGGGCTCTCACTCGGCCGGCTTGTCCGCCAGCAGGTGCAGCTGCGTGGCCAGCTCGCGCAGCACGGGGTGCACCGCCGCGACGGACTCCAGCGCGATCAGCGCCTCCGCGGAACCGGCGTCGCAGTCGAGCAACCCGCTCGGCACCAGGTCGGCGAAGATCCGGACCCCGTGCAGCTCGCCGACCCGCAGGCCCGCGCCGCGCACCAGCGACGAGAGGGACTCCCGAGTGAACCGGCGGGGCATCCGATCATGGTCGCCCCACCGCCCCGCCGGGTCGGTGAGGACCCGGCGGGCGTCGTCGAACTGCCCGGCCACCGCCCGGTGCAGCGCCGCCGCGACCTGCCCGGCGACCAGCACGCTGACCGCCCCGCCCGGACGGACCGTGCCGGTCAGCGCCGCCATCGCCGCCGCGGGGTCCTCCACGTACTCCAGCACGCTGTGGCACAGCACCAGGTCGGCCGAGTGCGGCCCGAGCAGGTCGGGCAGGTCGCTCGCGTCGCCCTGAAGGGCCCGCACCTCGACGCCCGACTCGTCGGCCCGGCGCTCCAGCGCGGCCAGCGCGTCGGGGTTGGCGTCGACCACGGTGACCCGGTGGCCCAGCTCGGCGAGCGGCACCGCGAACCCCCCCGTGCCGCCGCCCACGTCGACGACCTCGCTCGGCCCGGCCTCCGAGGCGATGCGGTCGAGAACGGTGCGCAGCGCGTCCCACAGGACGGCGTCGCGCACCCGCCCGGTCCCCCGCAACCGCTTGTGCTGCTGGGCGGCCACGGCCACCCTCCTAACGTCGGTCCGTTCTGCCCGCTCGGCCCCCACCCTAGCCGGGCCTAAAGCCCGAGCGACGGCTTGAGCTGCTGGATCCGGGAGAGCAGCCCGTTGACGAACCGCGGGGACTCGTCGGTGGACAGCTCGCTCGCCAGCCCGACCGCCTCGCTGACCGCCACCCCGTCCGGGACGTCGTCGACCCAGAGGATCTCGTAGGCGCCCATCCGCAGGATGTTGCGGTCGACGACCGGCATCCGCTCCAGCGTCCAGCCGGTCGCGTACGTCGCGATCAGCTCGTCGATCCGCTCCCGGTGCTCCTGCACGCCCTCGATCATCCGCACCGCGTGCGGGTACTCGGCGAGCTCGTCCTGGTTGGGCCGCCCTCGCGCGGCCAGCACCTCGGTCGGCCGCTCCTCCCGCAGCTCGGCCGCGAACAGGATGTCGAGCGCCAGCTTCCGCGCTTTGGTCCGCGCGCTCATGGCTTCGCCGTGCTCATGGCGCCGCCTCCGGCGACGCGGCTCGGGACCGCCGCACGCGGCGACTTCCCTCGTCGCTCCGGTCGCAAGCTCCCTGCACTCCTCAGTCCAGCCACCACACGGCCCCTCGCGCCCATGGCACCGCCTCCCGCAACGCGGCTCAGTGCCGGCATCAGCCGCGGCCGAGGTACTCGCCGGAGCGGGTGTCGACCTTGACCTTCTCGCCGGTGGTGATGAACAGCGGCACCTGGATCTGCGCGCCGGTCTCCAGGGTGGCGGGCTTGCTGCCGCCGGTGGAGCGGTCGCCCTGGAGGCCGGGCTCGGTCTCGGTGATCTGGAGGACGACGGCCGCGGGCAGCTCGACGTAGAGCGGGTTCTCGTCGTTGAAGGCGATCACCGCGTTCTGCTCGGGGAGCAGGTAGTCGGCGGCGGAGCCGACGGTGGCCTCGGGGATGTGCGGCTGCTCGTAGGTCTCGGTGTCCATGAAGACGAAGTCCTCGCCCTCGCGGTAGAGGTACTGCATCTCGCGCTTGTCGACGGTGGCCACCTCGACCTTGGTGCCGGCGTTGAAGGTCTTGTCGACGACCTTGCCGGAGAGCACGTTCTTGAGCTTGGTCCGGACGAACGCGCCGCCCTTGCCTGGCTTGACGTGCTGGAACTCCAGAACGGTCCACAGACCGCCGTCGAGGTTCAGCGTCATGCCGTTCTTCAGGTCGTTCGTCGTCGCCACTGCGTCCTTCTCCTGATCGCGGGCCCGCCCGTACGTCAGAGTACGAGCAGCTCCTTGGTCGTCTCGGTGAGAAGCTCCGGACCGTCCGCGCGGACGACCAGCGTGTCCTCGATGCGGACTCCGCCCCGGCCCGCGAGGTAGACCCCCGGCTCGGCGGTGATCGGAACTCGGTCCGTCAGCTTACCGGTCTTGTCGTACCCGAGGAGCGGGGCCTCGTGGATCTCCAGGCCGACGCCGTGGCCGAGGCCGTGGGAGAACGCCGCGCCGTGCCCGGCCGCGGCGATGATGTCGCGGGCGGCGGCGTCGACCGCCCTGGTCTCGGCGCCGGGGACGGCGGCGTCGACCGCGGCCTGCTGGGCGTGCCGGACCAGGTCGTAGACCTCGCGCTGCCAGGCGGCGGGCGCACCGATGGCGACGGTGCGGGTCATGTCGGCGTGGTAGCCGCCGTACCGGGCGCCGAAGTCCATGGTCACCAGGTCGCCGGGCTCGATCGCCCGGGAGCCGGGGTGGTGGTGCGGGACGGCGCCGTTGGGGCCGGACGCGACGATCGACTCGAACGCGGGGGCCTCGGCGCCGAGGTCGACCATGCGGCGCTCCAGCGCGATCGCGATCTCGCGCTCGGTCACGCCGGGTGCGATCTCCGGGAGGACGGCCTCGAACGCGCGGTCGGTGATGGCGCACGCCTCGCGCAGCAGCGCCAGCTCCTGCTCGTCCTTGACGGCGCGGAGCTGCTCGACCGGGTGGCCGAGCGGCTTGAACCCGATGCCGTCGTCCTCGGCGGCGAGCTCGGCGTGCGCCTCGACCGTCAGGTCGTGCGCCTCGAAACCGAGGACGCCGGTGCCGGAGTCCGCGGCGAGGGTGGTGAGCGCCGCGGCGGTCCGCCGTTCGACGAGGACGTCGAGGTCGGGGCAGGCCGCGCGGGCCATCTCGGCGTAGCGGCCGTCGGTCGCCAGGACGGCGGCGCCGTCGGCGAAGACCAGCAACGCGGCGTTGGAGCTGTCGAGGCCGGTCAGGTAGCGGACGTTGACCAGCCGGGTGACCAGCAGCGCGCCGGCGTCACGGCCGGCGATCAGCGCGGCCAGCCGGCGACGGCGTTCGGTGTGCGTCTCCCCCATGGTCAGGACTCTAGTTCATCGGCGGGGAGCGCTCCGGCGGCGGGAGACCGCCGTCTCGGACCGGTCACAGAACATGAAGAACTCTCGACTTTTGCCCGCCGGGGTCCCTACCTTGTGAGCCGTTTCCGCCTCCCGCCCGGCCTCTCGTCCCCCGCCTCCCCCAGGAGGGATCCCCTTGACCGGACTCAGCCGCCGCAGACTGCTCGGAACCGGCGCGCTCACCGCCGCCGCGGGCGCCGCGACGTCCGCCGTGCCCGCCTCCGCCTCGTCCTCCGCCCCCTCCGCCCAGGGCGCCGCCGCGTCCGCCGACGTGGTGGTCGTGGGCGCCGGGCTCTCCGGGCTGGCCGCCGCCCGCGACCTGGTCGCGGCCGGCCGGTCGGTGATCGTCCTGGAGGCGCGGGAGCGTCCCGGCGGGCGGGTGTACGGGATGCCGCTCGGCGACGGCACCACCAACGAGGGCGGCGCCGAGTTCATCGGCCCCACCCAGGACCGCATCGCGGCCCTGGCGAAGGACATGGGCGTCGCCACGTTCCCCACCTACAACACGGGCAAGAACGTCTACTACCGCGACGGGAAGCGGACCCTGTACGCGACGGACGGCGTCCTCGGGGCGGTGCCGCCCGACTGGGGCGTGATCGACCTGGAGCTGGCGCTGCTGTCGCTCGGCGACATGGCCAAGAGCATCCCGGTGGGCGAGCCGTGGAAGGCGCCCAAGGCCGAGGAGTGGGACGGCCAGACGTTCTACTCGTGGTCGCGGTCCCACTCGCTGAGCAGCGGGGCGCGGTTCCTGATGGACGCGTTCGCCAGCTCCACCCTGTCGGTGCGGTCGCGGGACGTGTCGCTGCTGTACGTGCTCAACTACGTCGCCTCGGCGGGCAACGAGGGCAACCCGGGGAACGTCGACCGCCTCATCAACACCAGGGGCGGCGCCCAGGAGACCCGGTTCGTCGGGGGCTCGCAGGAGATCCCGATCCGGCTGGCGGCCGAACTCGGCGCCAGGGTGCACTACAACGCGCCGGTGCGGAGCGTCGCGATCGCGGACGGCGGCGTCACCGTCACCGCCGACGGGATCACGGTGTCGGCCAAGCGGGCGGTGGTGGCGATGTCCCCCGCCATCGCCGGGAAGATCGCCTTCTCCCCGGTGCTGCCCGCGAGCCGGGCGCAGCTCATGCAGCGCTACCCGATGGGCTCGATCGCCAAGTTCGTGGCCGTGTACGACACCCCGTTCTGGCGGGCGGACGGGCTCACCGGGCAGGCGATCGCCGACAGCGGGGCGATCGACGCGACGTTCGACAACACCCCGCCGGACGC
Organism: Spirillospora sp. NBC_01491; assembly: GCF_036227065.1. Taxonomy (GTDB): domain Bacteria; phylum Actinomycetota; class Actinomycetes; order Streptosporangiales; family Streptosporangiaceae; genus Spirillospora; species Spirillospora xylanilytica. Next base: position 7,793,564 of record NZ_CP109432.1, on the reverse strand, counting down.
CTCGCGCGGCATCCTGATGGGCTTCATCAACCAGTCCAACATGCGCCGGCTCGACGCCGCGCCGCCGGACGAGGTGCGGGCGGCGGGGCTGGAGGCGTTCGGGAAGCTGTTCGGCGACAAGGCCAGGACCCCGGTGCGGACGGCGTTCCAGCGCTGGGACAACGAGGTGTGGAGCGGCGGCGGTCCGGTCGGGTTCGCGCCGCCCGGCGTGCTCAGCGACTACGGCACGGCGCTGCGGGCGCCCTGCGGGCCGGTGCACTGGGCGGGCACCGAGACGTCCGGCTTCTGGACGGGCTACATGGACGGCGCGGTCCGTTCGGGCGAGCGGGTCGCCAAGGAGGTCCACGCCGCGCTCTGACGGCGCGCAGCGCGCCACGCGCCCCCGCGGCGCGCCGTCCTTCCAGCGCGGCCGGAGGGGCGGCGCACCGCTCGCGGGCGGGACGCGCTAGGCGTCGGCGGCCATGTCCTTGATCTTCTCGATCAGGGCCAGCCGGCCCTTGTGGTCGCCGGCGATCGGGGTGATGTTGAGCGTGGTGACGCCGGACTCCTTCATCGCGGCGAGCCGGTCGCGGACGTGCCCCTCGGAGCCGATCAGCGACATCTTCTCCAGCAGCTCGTAGGGCACCTTGGCGGCGGCCTCGTCCTTCTTGCCGGCCAGGTAGAGGTCCTGGATCTCCTCGGCCTCCTTCTCCCACCCGTAGCGGCGGCAGAGGTCGTTGTAGAAGTTGCGGCCCTTGGCACCCATGCCGCCGATGTAGAGGGCGGCCATCGGGCGGCCGAACTCCAGGTAGCCCTGCACGTCCTCGCCGATGGCCAGGGCCGCCTGGCCGACCACGTCCAGCTCGCCGAGCGCCGGGTCGCGCTTGGCCCTGCCCGCGGCCAGCGAGGCGCCCCACACGTCGGCGGCCTTCTCGGGCAGGTAGAAGATCGGCTCCCAGCCGTTGGCGATCTCGGCGGTCAGCTCGACGTTCTTCGGGCCGATCGCGGCGACCAGGACGGGGATGTCGGCCCGCACCGGATGGTTGATGATCTTGAGCGGCTTGCCCAGCCCGGTGCCCTGCCCCTCCGGGAGCGGCATGGAGTAGTACTTGCCCTGGTGCTGGAGCCGCTCGCGCCGCCACACCTGGCGGCAGATCTCGATGATCTCGCGGGTGCGGCCGAGCGGGGCGTGGTAGGGCACGCCGTGGAAGCCCTCGATCACCTGCGGGCCGGACGCGCCGATGCCGAGGGTGAACCGGCCCTCGGAGACGTAGTCCAGGCCGGCCGCCGTCTGCGCGAGCGCGGTGGGCGTGCGCGAGTAGATGTTCAGGATGCCGGAGGCGATCTCCAGCCGCTCGGTCTTGGCGGCGATGTAGCCCATCTGGCTCACCGCGTCGAAGCTGTACGCCTCCGCGACGTACACGATGTCGAGGCCGGCCTTCTCGTAGTCGCCCAGTTCCTCGACGGTCTCCTTGAAACCGCCCGAGTAGCTCAGGGCCATCCCGATGCGCATCCGGCATCCCTTCCATAAAACCGAATTAGATTCCAGTTGAACGTAACGTAGTCGCGGCGGTGCCGTCAGGCCAGGGCCGGTCCGCGCAGCGCGGCCAGCGCCGGCCGGTACAGATCGGCGCGGATCCTGGCCACCACCTGGCCGTTCTTCGGCGCCAGCCCGGCGGCCAGCTCGATCGCGGCGGGCAGCACCGCCTCCTCGGCGGCGGTCCGCGCCACGATCCCGGCGGCCTGCGCCTCCTCGGCCGCGTACCGGCGGCCGGTGACCATCGCCTCGTGCGCGGCGGCGGGGGCGAGGCGGGCCCGGATCAGCGCGTTCATGCCGGGCGTGAAGGTCATCCCGAGATCGACCTCGGGCAGGCAGAAGTAGCCCCGGCCGGTGCGCATGACGGCGAGGTCGTGGGCGAGGACGAGCATGCCGCCGCCGGCGAAGGCGTGCCCGTTCACCGCGGCGACCGTCGGGAGCGGCAGCGACAGCAGCCGGGCGTACAGGCCGTTGACCCTGCGCAGGTACTCCTCGAGGTGGTCGCCGTTGGCGCCGAGCCACTCCAGGTCCAGCCCGTTGGAGTAGAACCTGCCGGTCCCGGTGGTGACCAGCGCCCGCGGCCCCTGCTGCTTCTCGACCTCGTCGAGGGCGCCGTCCACGGCGTCCAGGAGGTCGGGACTGAACCGGTTCTCGCCGGCGTCGAGCCGCAGGACGAACACGTCGCCGTCGCGCTGGAGGTCGATCACGCAGGTCTCCTTCGTCTGTGCCTGACCCGACCTTACTGGTCGGTAGTAGACGAGCGTCCGTCCCGGCCACGCTTTGCTATGACGTCCGTCATGGTCAAGGCGAAGTGCTTATGATGAATGTCATAATCAATGGTCATGGGCACGGACAGCCGGGAACGCATGGTGCGCAGCGCCGCCTACCTCTTCCGCGAGCGCGGTTACAGCGGGACGGGGTTCCGCGACGTCATCGCGCACAGCGGCGCGCCGCGCGGGTCGATCTACCACCACTTCCCGGGCGGCAAGGTGCAGCTCGCCGAGGAGGCGGTCCGCTACGCCGGCGACTTCCTCAACGCGGGCATCCTGGCGGCCACCGAGGGCGGCGACGCGGCGTCCGCCGTGGACGCCTTCGTCGGCTGGTGGCGGCAGGTGCTGATCAAGAGCGAGTTCCGGGCCGGCTGCCCGGTGGTCGCGGTCACCGTGGAGTCCCACGAGGAGGCGCCGCAGCTCGCCGCCGCCGCGGCGGCGGTGTTCGACCGCTGGCAGGACACCCTGGCCACCGGGCTCGGCAACGCCGGCGTCCCGGACGACCGCGCCGCCCGGCTGGCCCGGCTGATCGTGGCGGCGGTGGAGGGCGCGACCATCCTGTGCCGCGCGCACCGCGACGTCCGCCCGCTCGACGACGTGGTCACCGAGCTGAAGGAGATGACCCGCGCGGCCGTCCGGGACGACTGAGCCCGCGCCCCCGCCCGCCGGGACGCGCGGTCACGCGGTGGGAGGGGTCTCCTCGGCGAGGAGGGCGGCGACGGCCTGGAGCGCGAGCACGTACGAAAGCATCCCGAACCCGGCGATCGTGCCCGTGGCGACGCCCGCGACGACGGAGGTATGGCGGAACTCCTCGCGCGCCGCCGGGTTGCTGATGTGCACCTCGATCAGCGGCGCGGTGCGCTGGGCGAGCGCGTCGCGCAGCGCGTACGAGTAGTGCGTGAACGCGGCGGGGTTGAGCACCACCGGGAGCCGCTCGTCGGCGGCCTCGTGCACCCAGCGGAGCATCTCGGCCTCGTCGTCGGTCTGCCGCACCTCGACGTGCAGGTCGAGGCGGCGGCCGGTGTCGCGGCACAGCGCGGCCAGGTCGTCCAGCGTGGCCGCGCCGTACACGTCCGGCTCGCGGGTGCCGAGCCGGCTCAGGTTGGGGCCGTTCAGCACCAGCACGCTCTTCATCGGCTGATCTCCCGGTAGGCGGCGGCGAGCAGCGTCTCGGCCGGGCCCTCCAGGCGGCCCGGCTCGGCCAGGCCGTCCAGGACCACGAACCGCAGCGTCGCGCCGCGCGACTTCTTGTCGATGGTCATCGTGGCGCGCAGCTCCGACCAGGCGTCGGCCGCGTAGGCGACGGGCAGGCCGACGGAGGTGAGGATCGCGCGGTGCCGGTCGACGACGTCCTGGCCGAGGCGCCCGGAGAGGCGGGCCAGCTCGGCCGCGTAGACCATGCCGATGGCCACGGCGTGGCCGTGCCGGAACCGGTAGTCCTCGGCCTTCTCGATCGCGTGCGCGAGGGTGTGGCCGTAGTTGAGGATCTCGCGGAGGCCGCTCTCCCTGAGGTCGTCCGACACCACGTTCGCCTTGACCCGGACGGCCCGCTCGATCAGCTCGCGGGTGTGCGGGCCGTCGGGGCGGGCGGCGCCCGCCGGGTCGGCCTCGACCAGCTCCAGGATCCTGCGGTCGGCGATGAAGCCCGCCTTGATCACCTCGGCGAGGCCGCTGACGTAGTCCTCGCGCGGCAAGGTGACCAGCGTGGCCAGGTCGCAGAGCACGCCGGACGGGGGGTGGAAGGCGCCGACGAGGTTCTTGCCCTCGGGCAGGTTGATGCCGGTCTTGCCGCCGACGGCCGCGTCGACCATGCCGAGCAGCGTGGTCGGGACCGGCACCACCGGGACGCCGCGCAGCCAGGACGCCGCGGCGAAGCCGGCCAGGTCGGTGGTGGCGCCGCCGCCGACCCCGACGACCGCGTCGGTGCGGGTCATGCCGAGCTCGGCGAACCGGGACCAGAGCCCGGCCAGGACGCCGCTCTCCTTGGCCGCCTCGCCGTCCGGGACGGGCAGCGCGTGCACCGCGTACCCGGCCTTCTCCAGGACCCCGCACACCGGGCGGGCGATCTCGGGGAGCCCCTCGGCGTGCACGACCGCGACCGTGCGGGTCCGGCCGCCGAGCAGACCGGGCAGCTCGCCCAGCACACCGCTGCCGACGACGACGTCATAGGGGTCGGCGCCCCCGACGTGGACGCGCGTCTCGGTCACGGGAGCTCCTTGACGATCTCGTCGGCGATCTCGTCGGGGGTGCGGCCGTCGGTGTCGACGTGGACGGTGCCGAGCCGCTCGTAGACGGGGAGCCGCTCCTCCAGCAGGGCGCGCAGCCGGCTGCGGGGGTTGAGCACCAGCAGGGGCCGCGCCGACGCCAGCCCGACGCGCTTGACCGCCTCGGCCAGCCCGACCTTGAGGTAGACCACGGTGTGGCCGGCCAGCAGCTCCTGCGTCTCGGCCGACAGCACCGCGCCGCCGCCGAGGGCCAGGACGCCGTCGTGCTCGGCGAGCGCGGCCCGCACGGCGGCGTGCTCCAGCTCGCGGAAGCGCTCCTCGCCGTCGTCGATGAAGATCTCGCCGATCGGCTTGCCCGCCGCGGCCTCGGTGTCGGCGTCGGTGTCGCGCAGCACGACGCCGAGCCGCTCGGCCAGCGCGGCGCCGACGGTGCTCTTGCCCGAACCTGGCGCCCCGATGAGGACGGCCCTGGGTTGCGTCATCTCTGGCCGGCTCTCTACTTGATCGTCAGGGAGGACAGGTAGCCCCGCGCGTTGCGCGCGGTCTCCTCGACCGAGTCGCCGCCGAACTTCTCCAGCGCGGCGTCGGCCAGCACCAGCGCCACCATCGCCTCGGCGACCACGCCGGCGGCGGGCACCGCGGTGACGTCGCTGCGCTGGTTGATCGCCTTGGCGGGCTCGCCGGTCTTCACGTCGATGGTGTCGAGGCGGCGCGGCACGGTCGAGATCGGCTTCATCGCGGCGCGGACCCGGAGCGCCTCGCCGGTGGTCATGCCGCCCTCGACGCCGCCGGCCCGGTTGGTGCGGCGGCGGACGCCGTCCGGGGTGGCGTCGATCTCGTCGTGCGCGCGGGAGCCGGGGCGGCGCGCGGTGGTGAAGCCGTCGCCGAGCTCCACCCCCTTGATCGCCTGGATGCCCATCAGGATCCCGGCGAGCCGGGCGTCGAGCCGCCGGTCCCAGTGCACGTGGCTGCCGAGGCCGGGCGGGAGCCCGTAGGCGAGGACCTCCACGACGCCGCCGATGGTGTCGCCGGCCCGCTTCAGCTCGTCGACGTGCGCGACCATCGCCGCGGACGCCGCGGCGTCGAAGCACCGCACCGGGCTGTCGTCGACGGCGGCGAGGTCGCCGGGGCCGGGCAGCAGCCCCTCGGGCGCCTCGATCTCGCCGAGCGCGATCACGTGGGAGAGCACGTCGACGTCGAGCGCCTGCTTCAGGAACGCCTTGGCGGCGGTGCCGAGCGCGACCCGGGCGGCGGTCTCGCGGGCGCTGGCCCGCTCCAGCACCGGGCGGGCGTCGTCGAAGCCGTACTTCTGCATGCCGACCAGGTCGGCGTGGCCGGGGCGCGGCTGCGACAGCGGCGCGTTGCGCGCCTGCGCGGCCAGCGTCTCGGCGTCGACCGGGTCGGCCGACATCACCGTCTCCCATTTGGGCCACTCGGTGTTGCCGATCTGGATCGCGACCGGCCCGCCCTGGGTCACCCCGTGCCGGACCCCGCCGAGGATCGTCACCTGGTCCTGCTCGAACTTCATCCGGGCGCCCCGCCCATGCCCGAGCCGGCGGCGGCGCAGTTCCTCGGCGATGTCGCCCGAGGTCACGCGCACGCCGGCCGGCAGGCCCTCCACAATCGCGGTGAGGGCCTGGCCATGGGACTCCCCCGCGGTCAACCAGCGCAGCATGGGGACGATCCTATTGACTCCGTGCACCCGCCGGGCACGTGTCCACCTTGTGAGAACCGGGCGACCGCCGTCACAGTGGCTTGATCACCTCAGCGGCGGCCCGCTGGGCGAGGGCGACACGCTCGGCGCCCGGCATGCGCTCGGACGGATCCTTCGGAGCGAACGCCACTTCCACCAGCACGTTACGGACACGGAACACCACACGCCCCGGCGTCCCGTCCTCCACGTAAGCGGCGAACGCCTGCTCACCCAGACCCGTCACGGCGCGGAAGTACTTCTCACCGCCTCCGCTGATCGGCTCCTCCGCCCGCGAGTTGAGGTGCAGCTTCAGGTAGGCCCGGGTCGCGGCCTGTACAGCCTCGTGCGACGACCGCCCCGGGAAGGGCGTCGCGACGACGCTCAGCGCCCGGTGCTCGGACTTCCACACGCATCCGGACGCCTCCGGCTTGTCGGACGACCCCAGCGGACCTATATCCCTGGTCACGCTCACATCGGAGTCTGTCTCGGCCTTGCCCTTGACGATCTGTTCCACCATCCCCGTGGGGATCAGGGCGCATCCCCCGGGGAGCTTCGTCTTGGCAGGAGCGGCGCCCGGCGCCGGGGGCGCGGCGACCTTCGGGGACCGCACGGAGGCTCCGAGGGCCCGCGCGGCGTCGGACGCCGCCCGCAGCGCGGGCTTCATGTCCCCCACCCGCTCGAGGTCCAGTCCGTCGTCCTGGTACTCGACGCTGCCGACGGCGTTCCCGAACCTAAAAACGATCTTCGTGTCGAGGCCGGTGACCAGCGCCACGGCCTCGTCGGCCAGGCCCTTGACCGGCCGCTGGCGGGTCTCCTCGGAGGCGGCGGGAAGCCGGTCGACCGCCCGCGCCGCGGGAGTGTTCTTGACCCAGGGCCCGCTCCGGGTGAGCCCGTCGGCGATCCGGATCTCCTCATCGTTCAGGGTGCCGGAGGCCATGGTCCCGCTTCCGGGCGGTGAGGCCGGTGAGGTCTCCTCCAGTTCCAGATGGAGCGAGACGTTGAGGGTGCGGCGGTTGCGCTCCCCCAGCCGCGTGGTCCATGCGCACGTCCCCTGGTCGCCGTTCTCGTTCATGTCGGCGTGCCCGACGACCGCGTCGACCGTGGCGGAGGCGATACCGCAGTTCGAGGGGAGCGAGGTGATGAGCGGACGGGCCGGGACGGGGTCGGGCGCCGCGGGCAGCGGGGCCCGCTCCGCCGGGACGGCCCGCAGCGCCTTCGCCGCCTCGGCGGCCACGGTGTAGGCGGCCCGGACGGCCCGGTCGCCGGACATGGCCGGTTCTCCGTTCTTGGTTCCCGAGTAGACGACCTCGACCACCACGTTCCGATCCCGGAAGACCACCCTCCCAGGTAGGTCGTCGGCGTCGTTGAGCGATCCGCCGAGTACGCCGAACGCCTGCTCCCCCGGGCCGGTCAGCGCATGGAACTCCTTCGGCTTGTCCAGGGCCGCCGATTGGTGCCCCTCTCGCGTCAGCCGGTGCCATTGCAGGAACCAGCGGGACGCCGCACGGGCGCCGTCACCCGGTTCCCGGTCCGGGACGGTGCCAACGGTGACCATGAGGGTCCGGCTCTGCCCCGATACGTCGAGCACCTGCCATTCGCACGAGTCGGTCCTCGCTCCGGACACTCCGTCCAGGAGCGTTCCGTTGCCACGGGAACGGAACGCCCCCCTGGCCACCTTGTCGAGCGTCCTCCCCGGAACGAGGTCGCAGGGACGCGGCACCCGCGTGATCGCCGGAGGACCCGGCGGCGGCGCGCTCGCCGGAACGGGCCGTGCGGGCAGCTTGAGCCCGGTGGCCACTTCCGACGCGGCCGTGAGCGCGCCCTTCATCGCGTCCCGCTCGGACATCGGCTGGGGGATGCGCTTCCCGGCGATCTCGCGCTGACCCCCGTACAGGATGGTCACCGGGGTGCCGCCGGCCTGGAAGACGACCTCGGCCACTCCATCGTGCCTGCGGACGGAGTACCGGGCGAGCGCCTGGTCGTCTCCGAGGCCCGCGAGGACCTTCGGCGGCCGGGGGCTCATCGCGAAGGCCGGGTCGGCGGTGGTGGTGGCCAGGATGCCGCTCATCGCGACGCCGTCGGTTCCGGCCGCGACTCTAAGCCGCCACTCGCCCCGGCGTGAGGAGTACCAGGAGCACTTTTCGAGCCGGTCTTGTCCGCCGGGCACCAGGGCGTCGACGGTGGCCTTGGACACCCCGCAGCCGCCCGTCATCGGCCCTCGGGCCGGCGAGACGGGGTCGGACCGCACGGGCAGCGCGGCCAGAGCGCCCTCCGCGAGACCGCTCGGCTCGTCCGCGGAGAACCTGGCGACGACGAGCGTGATCACCAGGAGCAGCGCGGCTGCTCCGGCGACGGCCGCAGTGAGGCGGCGGGCCTTCGGCGGGAGGGGCATGGACGCTCCGTGGGAGGAGATCGGACGGTCATCCGGCTATGACACGCCCAGCCAGGTGAAAGTTCGTCCGTTCCGATCACGGCCCCGGGTCCCGGGCGGGATCACCCTCCGGACTGCGGCTCGTCCCACGACTCGTAGCGGACGAGGTCGCCGAAGGGTTTGCGGAGGGTGCGCAGGCGGGCGGCGTCGGTGCCGTCCTCCGCGCCGGGCTCGGGGTGGCCGAGGGTGATCAGGCCGACCACCGCCACCTCGTCCGGGAGGCCGACCAGCTTCTTCAGCTCCTCGGACCGGCGGACGGTGGAGAAGCCGGTGACCAGGCCGGCGTCGATCGCGGCGAGCTGGATCAGGGTCAGCAGCGCGCCGGCGTCAACCCACCAGTACGGCGCGGGCCAGAGCATCTCCTCGCCGTCCACCAGCTTGTCGGGCTTGGTGTAGCGCTCGTGGTAGGCGTCCTCGCTGACGCCGAGCACCATGAGGACGGGCGCGACCGAGAGCCAGCGGGGCAGGCCCCGCTGCACGTACCAGTCCTCCTCGGCGATCTCGGCGATCCGCTCGCGGGTCGCGGGCCCGGTGACCACGAGGAGGCGGTGGCCCTGGCTGAAGCCCGCGCTCGGCGCCCGCCGGACGAGCCGGGCGATCGCCGCGACGGTCTCGGGGTCGACCGGGTCCGCGCTGTAGCGGCGCACCATCCGGCGCCGCCGCAGTACCTCGCTGAAGTCCATCGGGTCCTTCCTGTCGGTCACGGCCCGTGGGGGGCCGGGGTGAGCGGGTAGCCGTAGCGGGCCAGGAGCGGGGCGGCGATCACGGTGGCGAGCGCGCGGTCGCGGCGCGGCTGGGTGCGGACCCACGCGTCGTCGGCGCGGACGCGGACGGGGCCGCGGTGCAGCCGGTCGGGGTTGCCGGTGACGGTGTGGTTGACGCCGAGGTCGGCGACGCCGTCGGCGCCGACGGGCGGGTCGCCGTCCAGCCCGGCCCGCTCCATCACCCGGCGCAGCTCGTCCCGGGGCCGCGCGGCGAAGTCCTCGTAGCGGAGCCGCTGGTAGCGGGACGGGAACGCGCGGCCGACCCGCTCGGACGCCAGGTTGAACCCGACCCAGTAGCCGGTGCTGCGCACCGGGCCCATCGGCGGGATGTACCGCTTGGCGCGCCGCCACGACTCGGCGGTGGCGCGCGGATCGCGGACCACGTGCAGGATCCGGGCGTCGATGCCGGGCGCCCCGCACAGCGCCGCGGCCTCGGCGGGGAACTTCCCGGTGTCGATGATGAGCCGGGCGCCCGACTCCTCGGCGATCGCGCCGTACAGCCGGACCAGGTCGCCGACGGCCGGGTGCGGGGCGGCGGCCCCGCGGGCCTCGGCCAGCCTGCGGCCCGTGTGCCGGGTGCGCAGCGCGGCCTGCTGCCGCCGGACGGCGCGTTCGGCGTGCGGGGCGGGCTCGTCGCCGGCGAGCCGGTCGAGCACCCCGGTCCACAGCGGGCACGCGTCGACGTCCCGGCCGCATCCGCACTGGGTGTTGGTGCCGCGGCCGAGGACGCCGTTGGTCCACAGGTAGCGCAGCTCGCCGGTGTGCAGCGCGCCGTCCACCTCGCCCAGCAGGTTGCCGAGCAGCGTGGTCCCGCTGCGGCACCAGCCGGTGACGTACAGGACGCGGATCACCGCGGCCGTCCGGACCGGGCCCCCATCACCTTGCCGACGGCGCGGACGAGCTGGTCGCGGTCGCGTTCGGTCAGGTTCGCCGACAGCGGGATGTCGACCGACTCGTCGAGCCGCGCGGCGGTGACGGGGAACTCCGCGCGGGCCCGGTCGGCGTCGGGGAACAGGAAGCGCCAGTTCCAGAAGGCGCGGACGTTGGTGTCGCCGGGATCGCCGAGCGCGCGCGCGTCGATGCCCTCGGCGCGGAGCGCGGCGGCCGTCCAGGCGGACGCGCGGGCGTCCGCGCCGGGGATCCGGAACACCAGCGCCTCGCCCAGGTAGGCATGGTCGTCCACGGGACGGCGCAGCGCGATGCCCGGGACACCGGCGAGCCGCTCGGCCACGTCGTCGTAGTTGCGGTGGTGGGCGGCCAGCCGCTCGGGCAGCCGGCGCAGCATCGAGCGGGCCAGCGCGGCGCGGATCTCGTCCATCCGCAGCCCGAAGATCGGCATGGCCAGGTCGTCGACGGGCGGCGGCCGGCCGTCGTAGTGCCGCGCCATCCGGCCCTCATAGGCGCCGGAGTAGACGACCGCGCGGGCGTGCACGTCCGCGTCGCCGGTCACCAGGAAGCCGCCCTCGCCGGTGTTGAGCGACTTGTCGGACTGGGTGCTGAACGCGCCGACGGCGCCGAACGTGCCGAGCGGGCGTCCGCGCAGGCTCGCGCCGAGCGCGGGCACCGCGTCCTCGACCACCGGCACGCCGTGCTCGCGGGCGACCGCGCAGACCGCGTCCATGTCGGAGGCGAACCCGCGCATGTGCACCACGACGATCGCCCGCACCTCCGGGGTGAGGCGGCGCCGCAGGTCGTCGACGTCCAGGTGCAGGTCCTCGTCGCACTCGACGAACAGCGGGCGGTGCCCGGCGAGCAGCACGGCGCTCGGCGTGGCCGCGAACGTGAACGCCGGGCAGGCGACCAGCGACCCGGGCGGCAGGTCGAGCGCGAGCAGCCCGAGCGCGATGGCGGTGGTGCCGCTGGCGCAGGTCAGGGCGTGCGGGGAGGAGAAGAACGCGCACAGGTCGCGTTCGAGCCGGCCCGTCTGCGTCTCGGCGTACGGGCGGTGGTCGTAGCGGAAGTACAGGCGGGACCGGATCGTCGCGAGGGCGGCGTCCAGGTCCTCGTCGTCGATGAAGACGTCGCCTTTGTCGTAGGTGGGCCAAGGGTCGGTGCGGACCGGCTCGGCGCCGTCGATGGCGAGCAGGCCGGGCTGCACTCCGGGCTGGACGTCAACGGTCATGGCGTCTCCTCTGCGGGGAACAGGAGCGGGGGGTCAGGGGCGTCCGCGCGGGGGCGCCAGCACGAGGACGGACGGCACGACGTCCGGCCGGGCCGATCGCAGCAGCCCGTACCCCACGCCGGCGAGGCCGGCCAGTAGTCCGGGCGCGGGCGCCGGCAGAGCGGTACGCCAGGGACCCGCCGGGCGGCTGGATGCGGGGGTGCTCACCAGGGGGGCGTCCGCCAGGGGGCCGTCCAAGGCGGTGAGCAGTTCGAGGTGGCCGGACGTGCCGTGGCAGAGCGAGTCGTCCAGCGGCGGCGGGCCGTTCCGTACGAGCGCGGCGAGTTCTTCCAGAGACCGCTCCAGACGTTGCCGTACGGGGATGGACTCGTAGACCGGGCCGTCGCGCAGCTCCAGGCGTGCGAGAGCGGACCCGGTCGCGCCCTGGCACCAGCCCGTGTCGGTGCCCGGACTCTCCTCGGCGGCGACCAGTGCCCGCGCGCGGGACGCATATCGGGCATCCGGAGCGAGCGCGTGCAGGCGGGCCAGGGCGACCGCCGCGCCGGACGCGCCGTAGCCGAAGCCCGGCTCGGTGAGGTCGGCCTCCAGCAGTCGCTCGGCGGCGGTCCGCGCCACGTCCAGGGCGCGCGCGCTGGGAAGCGCGGCGTGCAGGGCGAGCGCGGAGAGCAGGGTTCCGGCAGCGCCTTCGAGGACGTCCGGTGCGGCGCCGGGCGGCGGCGGGGTCAGCAGCGCGTCGCGGGCGAACTCGGCGAGGCCGGGCCGGCCGTGGACGGCGGCGGCATGGGCCAGGTGGTAGACGGCGCCGGGCCCGCCTTCCAGTCCGGGCCGCCGGGACGCGGGCAACCAGGCCGCCTCGCGGCAGCGGTGCACGACCTCCTCGGCGACGCGCACCGCCAGGTCCCGGGCCCAGGCGTCGGGGACGGCGGCGGCCAGGTATGAGAGGAACAGCCCGATCCCGGGCAGCCCGCCGTAGAGGTCGAGCCCTGCGGGCGCGAGCCGGCGGGACCCGGCGTCGACGACCTCGACCGTGACCCATCCGATCCGGTCACCGGCGCGAACGGCGGTCTCGTCCAGCCGCCGGGCGATCCGGACCGCCTCGTCCAGCGCCGTCCCGCCGTCCGTGGTCGGGCGGGGGCCGGGGGGCGGAGCGGGCCGCGGGGTGGGGTGCGGGGCGTCCTCCAGGACGGAGAGGCTCGCGTCGATGACGTCCGTCTGGGCCGCCAGGTCGTCCGGCCCCATCTCCGCGAGGCGTGCGGCGATCTCCTCCAGCGGCGAGACCGTGAGGACGCCGGGCAGGCGGGTGCCGTCCTCGAGCCACACGTCGTGGTGCCCCGGGCGGATCTCGAAGACCGGGACCTCGCCGCGCCACAGCGCCGCCTTCTCGGCCGCCACCAGCGCGTCGCGGTGCGGCACGCCCGGCCAGCCCGCCGCCAGCCGGTCCAGGCCGCGTTCGCGGGCGGCGGCGTCGCGGAGCGCGTCCGGCCGCCAGCTCTCCAGCAGGAGCCTGACGTAGAGGAACGTCGAAAGCTGGATCAGCCGGACCTGCACGTCCGCGCAGCCGTCCAGCGGCCCGCCCCGCGCGAGCAGGCCGAGTCCCGTCGCGGCGAGGCGCCGGTAGGCGAAGGTGTACCCGGCGACGAGGTCGTCGCGGTGCCGGCGCGGATCGGCGGTGCTCCCGTCCGGCAGGCGGAGCCGCCCGGCGGGCGGCGGGACCGTCCGGTACCCGAGGCCGACCCGCATCCGGTCGGTGCCCGGGTCCTCGACGATCGGCGTCGGGATGAGCGATCGGCGGACGGCGGCGGTGCCGAGCGGGCTGATGTCCACGCCGAACGGGCGCTCGGTGCCGACGTCGGGCATCACCAGCGGTCCGGGGAGCAGCCCGGTGCGGAGCACCGACCCGTCCAGCCGCCCGGCCGCGGGGTCGCCGAGCCGCGCCCGCTCCAGCATCGGCCGGGTCCGCTCGGTGTGGAAGAGCGCCTCGAGGTCGATCACCACCGGGTCGGCCCCGGCCGCGATCACGTTGTCGGCGTGCAGGTCGTAGCCGTGCACGGCGTGGGTGAGCGCGAGCAGCGCGCCGATCCGCCAGAAGTAGCCGGGCAGCCCGGCCTCGGGGCACGGCTCGGCGGTGATGTACTCGCTCCAGCCGCGGTCGCCCCGGTCCAGCAGCACGGGACGGCGCAGCGCGTGCGCGGGGGCGGCGGCGTTGAACCAGCCGAGCAGGCGGTCGAAGCACAGGTCGACGGCCAGGCTGCGCGGCTTGTAGACCACGGTCGCCCGCTCGAACCGGACGAGCGCGACGCTGCGCCCGCCCCGGTGGGTCTCGGCCGCGCCGAACGCCACATCGACCAGCGGTCCGAGGGTCCGGCCGTCCCGGTCGTCGTGCGCGGCCCGGTCGTCCTGGTCGGCCCGGTCGTCCTGCGGGTCCGCCGTGCCGAAGGCGGCGGCGAGGGCGTCGAGGTCGGCGGTGAGGTCGCGGGCGAAGGCCAGGCGCGCGGCCACCCAGTCGTCGAGCATCTCGACGACCTGCCGGGCCAGCACCGGGTAGGCGGCCCAGACCGCCAGCGCGGACGCGGGGTCGCGGAGGCCGCGGGTGAACGCCGCGTACCGCTCCTGCGGGGTCGCGCCGCCCTCCGGCCGGTCGCCCGCGCGGACGGCGGCGAGCTCGCGGGCCAGCGCGGGCTGGACCGCCATCGTGAGCCAGCCGAGCGGGGGTTCCCGGACGAGCACGCCCGGCAGGCCGTCCGGGCCGTCCGGGCCGAGGTCGGTGAGCAGGCATTCGCGGAGCGTGCGGCGCGCGTCGGCGATCAGCGGGCGGGCCGCCTCCAGCAGGCCGAGGTCGGCGGGGAGCCCGGCGCCGTCGGCGGGCGACTCCCAGGCGATGCGGAAGCGGCGGTGCCACTCCGGCTCGGCGGGTCCGGGCGCCTCCGCCCCCCGGACGGCGCGCTGCCAGGGGATGCCCGCGTCGCGGCGCGCGGGCGCCGTGGTCACCGGGCTCATCCGCGGTCGCCCGGAGCCTCGGCCCCGGCGGTCCCGGCCCCGGCGGTCCCGGCCCCGGCGGTCCCGGCCCCGGCGGTCCCGGCCGCGCGGGCGGCGCGACGCGGGCAGTGGGGCGCGGGACGGTCCGCGGGACGGGAGCCCGTTCCGAGTACCTCGTCCAACACCGGGTCCACCCATTCGTCGCCGTCATTATCCAGATGCGGCACGTCCACCACCTCGAACGGGAAGAAGTCGATCGCAGGGCCGTTCTACCATGATCCATTTTTTCGGACAAGATTCCGGGGGGACCCTTTTCTTCGGGCCGCACATTGCTTACTCTCCAACAGCGAGGTGCAAGATCGGCATCACGTGAATATCGGCCGGCCCGAGATCCGGGACGGACGCCGCAAGCTTGGCTGATGGGAGTTCTGCGTGCTGGACTACCTCATCGACGACCCCGCACTGCGGGCGCGGAGCCTGGGCGAGGAACTCGCCGTCGCGGTCGCCCGCGCGAACGGCGGCGACGCCGCGATCCGGGTGCGCACCCCGCTGACCACCCTGTTCCCCCTGGCCTCCACCCGCCCGCGGCCCACGGTCCGCGAGCAGACCAAGGGCGGGACGGTCGCCGACGAGGCCCTGCGCTACGTGCGGGAGGGCCGGGACGAGGCCGGCGGCGCCGAGAGCGGCACCCGCTACCGCACCACCCCCGAGGCCGCCTTCCGGCCCACCGTCGCCAAGGCCGAGCTGACCGAGATCTCGGTGCGCGTCCCGGTGCCGGCCGAGGTGTGCTCCGATCCGGCCCTGCTGGCCAGGTTCGTCGAGCACCGCGTCGTCGTCCGGCTGTGCACCGTCGAGAACGAGGTGCTGCTGCACGGCAGCGACGACGGCGCGATCCCCGGCCTGCTCCGCCTGGACGGCCTGCGCCACGTCTCCGCGCCCGGCCAGGGCGACGGCGACGCGCGAGCCGGCACCGTCCTGGACGCGCTGATGACCGGGTGCGCCGAGGTGGAGGAGACGGGCGGCTCATGCGACGGGCTGGTGATGCACCCCGCGCTCTACTGGCGGCTGGTCGGCGCCGGCGCGCTCCCCTCGCTGGACGCGGCGGGCCTGCGCATCACCCGGACCCGCATGATCGAGCGCGACCGGGTGCTGCTGGGCGACTTTCGCGCGGGCATCACCCTGCTCGACGGCGAGGTCTCCACGGTGACGCTGAGACGGTCCGGCGAGGAGGCCACCATCACCGCCTCGATGCGCCTCGGCCTGGCCGTGCACCTGCCCCAGCACTTCGTCCTGCTGGGCCTCTGAACCGCATCCCCTCCGGGCCTTCAGGCCCCCCGCCGCCCCGGAGTCCCGACCGGCGGGACTCCGGATCCGTCACAACGTGGAGGTGAGCCATGACCACCCCTCCGTGGTAAACCCGCCGTGGCCATCGGCACCTGCGACGAGTTCGGAGGTGAACGCATGCGCACGAACACGTGGTAAACCATCGCCCGCATAATGCGGATCATCCGACCCCCGTGGAGGTGGACAAATGCGCACGATGCCTTGGTGAGTCACCATTGATCGCCGAATGATGCGACCGGACGGGCCCGGGAAATGAAAATGCGCCCTTCCTGTTCAGGTGCGGCTTCCGCAATTTCCGCACCGATGGGAACCTGTCGCACATCGGCGATGCGAGCGCCGCATTGACGTGATCGGCGCCCCGTCGCCCGCGGCTCCCCCGGAGCCGCGGGCGACGACCGTTCGGGCGCCCGCTCAGTCCTCGTCCACGGCTTCGCCGGCCCGCTCGGCGGCGTCCCGGCCGGCGTCATGGCCGGGCTCCCCGGCGGCGCGTCCGCCGGGTGCGGACGGGATGGGAGAGGCCGCGCCCGCGAGGGCCGTGGCCACCAGGAAGGCGGCCAGGCCCGCCCAGGCGACGCGGAACGCGCCCTCCGCCGGGTCGTGCAGCACCGCCGCCAGCGCGCCGATCCCGACCGCCGCCCCGGCGGACCGGGACAGCATGACGAGCGCGCTGCCGCTCCCGAACCGGTCCGGCGGGACCTCGGCCATCGCGAGCGGCCCGATCGCCACCGACGCGGCCGCCATCCCGGCGGTGCCGACGACCAGCGCGGGCAGCAGCACGACGGCGTACCCGTCCGCGCCGGTGAGCGGCCCGGCGAGCAGCGGCCAGCACCAGCCCGCCGCGCCGACCAGCCCGCCCGCGACGATGATCCGCCTCGAGCCCACCCGGCGGACCAGCGGGCCGCTGCCCCAGGAGACGACGGCGGACGTCAGGGGCCCGGGGGTGAGGGCCGCCCCGGCGGCCAGCGCCGAGTACCCCCAGCGCTCGGTCAGGAACAGCGCAACGCAGAGCACGACCGCGAACTGCGTGACGCTCAGCAGGGCCATCGCCGCGTTTCCCGCCGCGGTCGGGCCCGCCCTCAGCAGCGTGAAGTCGGCGGCCGGACGCGGGTGCCGCAGCGACCTGCGCACGCCCCAGGCGGTGAGCGCCAGGCCCGCGCCGAGCGGGCCGAGGACGCCGCCGTCCGTCCAGCCCCGGCCGGGGCCCTCCACCAGGCCGAGGACCAGCGCGGCGATACCGCCCGCGAGCAGGACGATCCCGATGAGGTCGGGCAGCCTCCGGCCCCCGGTCCCCGTCCCGGCCCCCGGGCCCGCGCCGCCCGCTCCGCCGCGGGCGGGGGCGCCGGACCGGATGCCGAGCGCGCCGCACGCCAGCGCGAGCGCGCCGAGCGGCAGGTTGATCAGGAAGATCCAGCGCCAGCCGCCGAGGGCCAGCAGTGCCGAGCCGAGCGCGGGCCCGCTCGCGCCGGCCACCCCGCCGACCGCGCCGAGCAGCCCGAACACGTGGCTCGGCCGGCCGGGGAACTCGCTCAGCCCGACCGAGATCGCCTGCGCCACCACCGCGCCGCCGCCCACGGCCTGGAGCATCCGGGCCAGCACCAGCCCGAGCGGCCCCGGGGCCAGCGCGCAGGCGAGCGAGCCCGCGGTGAACACCGCCAGCCCGCCGAGGAAGATCCGCCTGGCGCCGAGCCGGTCGGCCAGGCCGCCCGCGGGCAGCAGCACCGCGGCGAACACCACGGTGTACCCGGTGATCGTCCAGGACAGCCCGGCCAGCGTGCTGCCGGGGAAGGCGCGCAGCAGCCGCGGGATCGCCACGCTCACGATGTTGTAGTCGATCACCGCCATCCCGTTGGCGAGGATCACCGAGGCGAGCGCCAGGGCCCGCCGCCGCCGCGCGGCGCCGGGCCCGCCCCGGCCGGGTGATCCGGCCGGGGCGGACGGTGCGGCGCCGGCGCTCACCTCGGTCCGGCGGCGGCCTTCCGGGCGGCCAGGTCCTCCTCCAGCGCGCGCTTGCGGACCTTCCCGGTCGGCGTCTTGGGCAGCTCCGCGACGACCTCCAGGCGGTCCGGCTCGTACCCCGGCGTCATCCGGGCCTCGCGCACCAGCCGCTGGAGGTCCTCCAGCGCGGGCGGCTCGCCGTGCGGGACGACGACGGCGACCACGGTCTCGCCGAGCAGCGGCTCGGGCTCGCCCACCACGGCGACCTCGGCGACCCGGGGGTCGGCGCGCAGGATCTCCTCCACCGCGACGGCCGGGACGTGCAGCCCGCCCTTGTTGATCATGTCCTTGGTGCGGCCGATGATCTTGAGCCCGCCGCGGCCGTCCCGCCGGGCCAGGTCCCCGGTGACGAACCAGCCGTCGTGCAGCGCCGCGGCGAAGACCTCGTCGGCCCCCTCGTACCCGAGGCACAGGTTGGCGCCGCGGACCTCCAGCCGGCCGGGCTCCCCGTCCGCGACCTCGGCGCCGTCCTCGCCGACCAGCCGCATCTGCATCCACTCGACCGGGCGCCCGTCGCTGTGCGCCGCCCAGTCCACCGGGTCGTCGGCGCCGCTGATGGTCACGCCGCCGTTCTCGGTCATCCCCCACAGCGAGCGGACCGGGAGCCCGAACGTCGCGTAGAACCGGCCGGGCAGGCCGGGCGGGATCGGCGTCGACCCGGTGACCATGTGCCGCAGCGCGTGCCGCCGCGGGCGCTCGCGCTGCTCCTCGACGAGCTGGTCCAGGACCGCCGGGGTGAAGTACGCCGCGGTGATCCCGTACCGCTCGGCGAGGTCGAGGAAGTCGGCGGGCCGGTACGCGTCCGACCACACCGACGCCGCGCCGACCAGCAGCGGCGACAGGAGCCCGTACAGCCAGCCGCCCTGGCCGCCGATGATGCACGGCGTGGAGAGCACGTCGTCCGGGCCGAGCCCGAGCGGATCGGTGTAGGACCGCGACATCGCGTACAGCGTGTTGAACGAGTGCCGGACGCCCTTGGGCCTGCCGGTCGTCCCGGAGGTGTACATGATCTGGAAGACGTCGTCGCCGGCCGGCCGGCGGTCGCCGAGATCCACCGCGGGCGCCGACAGCAGGCTCTCGAACCCGACCGCTCCCTCCGGGACCTCGTCCCCGACGACGATCTGGTGGCGCAGGCCGGGCAGGCGCTCGCGCATGCCGGCGATGGCGGCGGCCACCTCCAGGCCGCGCACCGTCCCGAGCGACACGACCGCGCAGGCGCCGCTCTCGCGGAGGATCCACTCGGTGTCGGCCGCGCCGGTGGCGATGAAGTACGGCACCACCACGGCGCCCGCGCTCGCGCAGCCGAGCGCGAGCACGGTCGCCTGCCACTGGTTGACCACCTGCATCGCCACCCGGTCGCCGGGGCCCACCCCCAGCGCCACCAGCCCGGAGGCGCAGCGGCGGGCGGCGTCGGCCAGCCCGGCGTAGGAGAGGGTGACGTCCGGGCCGTCACCGGTCTCCCAGAACCGGCTCACCACCGCGGTCCGGTCCGGCGTGTCCCGCGCCCACCGGTCGAGATCGTCGAGGAACGTCGCGTCCCGCCACCAGCCGCGCTCCCGGAACAACGCCCGATCCTGGAAGTTTGTCACCATCAGCCCCTTCCGTACCCGATCTCTTGATCATGACCAGGGACGGGCCGCAGGGACAACGGCCAGTGTTGACGAACTCGGGCGCCCCGCCTAAGGCAGCTCGCGCCAGTCGACGACGCCCCCGACCAGGTCGCGCACGGCGGCGAGGAGGCCGAGCCGGTTGGCCCGCAGCGCCGGGTCCTCTGCCATGACCATCACCTCGTCGAAGTAGGTGTCGATCGGCGCGGCGAGCGCGAGCGCGGCGGCGGTGAATCCGGGCAGCGCGGGCCGCTCGGGCAGCTCGTCCCGGACCCGGATGAACGCCTCGTGCAGCGCGCGTTCGGCGGGCTCCTCGAACCGGGCGGGCTCGTACGCGGGCGCGGTGCCGCCCGGGACGATGCGCAGGACGCGCTGCAAGGCGGTCGCCAGCCGCTGGAAGCGGGCCTCGCCGAGCAGCTCGCCGAGGTCGGCGGCGGCCCGCTCGGCGTGGGCGGGCGTCCCGGCGTGCGGGAGCACGGCCCGGACGACGTGCACCGGATGCCCCTCGTCCAGGAGGGCCTGCTCGAGGCGGCGGGCGACAAAGCGCTCGGCGTCCGCGAGCGCGTCCGGGGTCACTTCGACCGGCTGGTGCCGCGCCGCGATCGCCAGGCCGTCGCCGACGGTGACCGCCGCGAGGCGCGGCCGGGCGCGCAGGATCGCGGTGAGCCCCAGCGCGGCGCGGCGCAGCCCGAACGGGTCGGAGCTGCCGGTCGGCGCCGACCCGACCGCGAACAGCCCGGCGAGCAGGTCGAGCCGGTCGGCGACGGCCAGGAGCGAGCCGGGCACGCCGGACGGCGGTGCGTCGCCGGCGGAGCGCGGCAGCTCCATCTCGTACAGCGCCCGCGCCACCGCCTCGTCCTCGCCCGCGCGGCGCGCGTACTCGCGGGCCATCGTCCCGGCCAGGCTGGACAGCTCGATCACCATGGACGAGGCGAGGTCGAACTTGGCGAGCTCGCCCGCCCGCCGCACCACGGCCGCGTCGGCGCCGGTGAGGCCGGTCCGGCCGGCGAGTTCGGCCGCGATGGCGCGGATCCGGCCGGCGCGGTCCACCATCGAGCCGAGCCGGTCGGTGAAGGTGAGCTTGCCGAGCCCCCGCCCGATCTCCTCCGGAGTGCTGCGCAGGTCCTGCTGGAAGAAGAACGCCGCGTCCTCGTAGCGGGCGCGGAGCACGGCCTCGTTCCCGGCCCGGACGGCGTCGCGGTCGCACTCGCCGTTGGCGACGGTCACGAAGTGCGGCAGCAGCCGGCCGCCCTCGTCGCGCACCGGCAGGTAGCGCTGGTGCTTGCGCATGACGGTGGTGAGGATCTCCTCGGGCAGCTCCAGATAGCGCCCGTCGAACGAGCCGAGGATCGCGACCGGCAGCTCGACCAGGTCGACGATCTCCTCGACGAGCGCGCGCTCGCCTGCGAAGTCGACCGTGCCGCCGGCGAGGCGCGCCAGCGGCCCCGCGGCCTGGGCGACGCCCTCCCGACGGCGTTCGGCGGACGGCTCGACGCCGTGGGCGCGGAGCGTCGCGACCAGGTCGGCGGCGGCCGGCACCGGGACCAGGGGCTCGTCCGCGGTGCGGTGCACCCGGGTGGTGCGGCCCGCGGTCATGCCCGCCACGGTGAACGGGACCTCGTGCTCGTCGAGCAGCGCGACCAGCCAGCGGATCGGGCGGGCGAACGACAGGCCGGGCGCGTTCCACCGCATGTTCTTGCCGGCGCGGAGCCCGGTGACGATCGCGGGCAGCACCGCGGCGAGCACCTCGGCGGCGGGGCGCCCGGTGACCTTGCGGACGTACCCGGCGTACTCGCCGCCGGCGACCGTGACCGTGCCGACGCCCGCCGGGTCGATCCCGTGGCCGCGTGCGAACCCCAGCAGGGCCTTCGTCGGAGCGCCCTCGCCGTCGTAGGCGGCGGCGACCCGCGGCCCCTTGACGACCTGCTCGGTGTCGGGTTCGCGCGGCTCCACCCCGGTCACCACCACGATGACGCGGCGCGGCGTCGCGTATACGGCGGTCCCGGACGCGCCGGTGTACAGCCCGGTCTCCTCCAGCGCCCGCCGGACCCGGCCCGCGACCTCGTCGGCGGTGCGCGCGACCTCGTGCGGCGGCAGCTCCTCCACCCCGATCTCCAGCGCGAACGTGCCGGGCGCGGTGATCTCGGGCGGCGCGGCGGGCGCGGCGGCCTCGGCCGGGCGCGCGGACGCGTCGCCGAGCGGGTGCTCCAGCTCGGCGCGGCGCTCCACCCACAGCTCGGCGACCTCGTGCGCGAGGCCGCGCATGCGGGCGAACGCGCGGGCCCGCTCGGTGGTGCCGATCGCGCCGCGCGAGTCCAGGACGTTGAAGGCGTGCGAGCACTTCAGCACATGGGTGTGCGCGGGCACCGGCAGCCGCGCGTCGATCAGCCGCCGCGCCTCGCCCGCGTACGCCTCGAACAGCTCGCGGGCGGTCCCGATGTCGGCGTCGTCGAGGTAGAAGCGGCTCATCTCGTACTCGGCCTGCCCGAACGCCTCCCCGTAGGTGACCCCCGGCGCGTACTGGATGTCCTTGAAGTGCGCCACGCCCTGGAGCGCCATCATGATGCGCTCCATCCCGTAGGTGATCTCGACCGACACCGGGTCCAGGGTCAGCCCGCCGGACTGCTGGAAGTAGGTGAACTGGGTGATCTCCAGCCCGTCCAGCCACACCTCCCAGCCGAGCCCCCACGCGCCGAGCGCCGGGGAGGCCCAGTCGTCCTCGACGAACCGCACGTCGTGGGCGCGTAGGTCGACGCCGAGCGCGGCCAGGCTGCCGAGGTAGAGCTCCTGGGCGTCGCCCGGCTCCGGCTTGAGGATCACCTGGAACTGGGTGTGGGTCTGGAGCCGGTTGGGGTTGTCGCCGTAGCGGGCGTCGTCGGGCCGGACGCTCGGCTCGGCGTAGGCGACCCGCCACGGCTCCGGGCCGAGCACGCGCAGCGCCGTGGACGGGTTGAGCGTGCCCGCGCCGACCTCGGTGTTCATCGGCTGCGCGACGAGGCAGCCGTGCCCGGCCCAGAAGCCGGTGAGCCGGATCAGCGCGTCCTGCATGGTCAGCACGGGGGTGGTTCTCCTTCGGGGTGGGATCCGCTCAGCCTACGGGGGCCGCGCCCCCGGGCCCGGCCGGACCGGCCTCCAGCCCCCGCCGGATCGCCGCCTCGACCGGCGACCCGCCGCCGCGGACCGGCGCGGCGGGCGCCAGCGGCGGCTGCGCCATGAAGCGCGGCCGGCCGCCCCGGTGCGGCTGCGCGGCGTGGACGAGGAACGGATGGCACAGGTAGACGTCGCCCGCGCGGCCGGTGGCGAGCGCGACCGGCCGGTGCTCGGTGGCCTGGACGGCGCGTCCGGCCAGCTCCATGAAGCCGAGGCCCGCGTCGCCGGCGGGCTCCAGGATCGGCGGGACGTCCAGGTGGGAGCCCACTCGGATCCGGGTGGGCGCCTCGTCCTCGCCCACGTCCGACAGCAGGAACAGCATCAGCAGCGCCCGGCCCCTCGACGCCACGTTGACGCGGTAGGACATGAAGTCGGCGGGGTCGTCGCCGGGGAAGCTCGCGTCGATGTGCCAGCCGTCGTCGCCGGGCGCCTCCTCGCTCGGGAAGCGCACCGGGAAGGTGCCGAGGCTGCCGCGCGGTTCCCAGCGGCCCGCGCCCACCAGCGCGTCGAACGCGGCGTGCAGCCGGGGCGTGTTCGCGGCGCGGCGGAACGGCTCCTGGGCGTAGTCGCCGAGGCGGACGACGGAATGCGTCCAGGTGGAGGGGTCGTCCGGGTCACAGCCGGTGTCGCGCCAGAGGACGTCCCGGCACTCGGCGGCGAGCTCGCGCGGGAACGCCTCGTCCACCCGCACGAAGCCGTTCTCGACGAACGACGCGACCTCGGAGGCGGCAAGGGAGGTCACAGGGGTCTCAGGGGTCTCGGAGGTCATCAGGTCAGCATGCCGACCGGCGTCGCGCCTGGACAACCGGTTTACGGCGCGTGGACGAGCACCGCCGCCAGCGCCGCCGCGAGCATGTACGGGCCGTACGGGACCATCGTCTTGCGCCCGGCGCGGCGGAGCAGCAGCAGGACGACCGACACCACCCCGCCGAGCACGAACGTCCCGTACATGCCGAGCAGCCACGCGTCGGCGCCGAGCCAGCCGAGGTGCAGCCCGAGCGCCCCGGCGAGCTTGACGTCGCCGCGGCCGAGCGCGTCCGGCCTGATCACCCACAGCACCGCGAACAGCAGCCACAGGGCCGCCATCCCGATCAGCGCGTGGACGTACCGCGCGCCGCCCCCGGCGGTGAACGGCGCGGCGGCGCCGAGCAGGACGGCGCCGGTGGCGTAGGAGCCCAGCGTCAGCGGGTCGGGCAGCGTCCTGGTCGCCAGATCGGCGATCGCCAGCGCGCTGCCGGCGGCGCCGAGCACCAGGAAGGCGGGCAGCTCGGGGCGGGCGCCGATCCGCCAGGCCAGCGCGGCGAGGACGGCGGCGCACACGAGTGCGGCGACGGCCGGGCGCCGCCTGAGCGCGGCGATCCACTCGGCGCGCGGCGGCCGGGCCGTTATGGGCGGCGCTGCTCGGGGGGCCTCCACGCGGCCGACCCTACCCGCCGCACCGCTCGCCCGAGCACGGTCGGCGTCCGAGCCGCCGGGCGAGGAAGCCGGGCCGAGCTTGAAACATCCTCAGCGGCGGACGATGCTCAGCTCGACGCCGCCGACGACCCGGCCGCGCAGCAGCTCGGCGAGCCGGTCGGAGACGCGCCGCACGGTGGCCTGCTCGTCGTGCCCGGGGACGACCGCGAAGCGGACCGCCAGCTCGGCCTCGACTCCGGCCGACACCCGCACGCCGCTGACGGACGCGTCGGCCCCGAAGGCGGCCTCGATCGCGGCCAGCACCTCCGGGTCCTCGTGCGGCGGCGGGACCGGGCGGCCCTCGGCCAGCAGGTGCAGCCGGATGCCGTCGACGGCGAGCGGCACCGGGCCCGCGACGTCGAGGACCAGCGCGTGCGCGCCCTCGTCGAGCGCGGCCAGGCACGCCTGCCGGGCGTGCACCGCGACCGGGCGGGCGTCGGCGCGCCACGCCCGCATCGCCGCGGCGGAGGTGAAGGCGGGCACGCCGCGGCGGCCGTCGTCGCCGACCAGCGTGGGCAGCGCCATGTCGCTGGACTTCTCGCGGCGGAGCTCGCCGGGGGCGACGTCCTCCTCCTCGGTGAGCACCGCGACGACGGGCACCAGCAGCCGGGCGCCGGCGAGCCGCTCGAGCACGGTGTGCACGGCGACCCGTCCGGCCGCGTACCCGGTGAGGGCCTCGCGCAGCCTCGGGTCGGCGGTGCCGTCGTCGGCGGGGAACTGGGGTTCGGGAATGGTCAGACCGGACACGGCAGAGAGGCTATAACCTTCCACGACCGCTCAGGGTGTCCGGCCGGACACTCTCCGCTCACCCGAGGTCGGCGATCGCCGCGACCGTCCCCCCGCCCGAGGGGCCCTGGTGCACGGCGGCGACGGAGACGAACACGGCCGGATCGCCGGTGACCGCGGCGGCGACGCCGCCCACGCACGCCTTGATCTGGCGGTGCCAGTGCACGTCGGAGTCGTCCAGCATGATGTTGCGGCGGCCCCGGACCGAGCCGGACGGGTCGGCCTCGCACTTGATGAAGACGTTCACCACCCGCCCGTCCAGGTCGCCGGGATGCGGGCGCTCGGGCAGGTCGAGGCCGGCCGAGCGGATCGCGTCCCAGACGCCGTCGGCGTCGAGTGCGTCCTTCATCACACCGTGCCCGGCCCGGTACCGGCCGCCGATGCCGCGCACGTTCCCGACCACCACGATCTGGGCGCGGTCCAGCTCCACCCCCGACGAGCACGACGCGACCGAGGAGTACAGGGACAGGTCGCGGTGGATCGCGCCGGCCTCGGGCGGGTCGATCTCGCCGAGCGCGACGGCGATGCCGAGCGCGGTGGTGGAGTTGGACACGTCCATCGAGGCCAGCGTGTCCTCGGTGACCACGTCGTGGCCGCGGGCCCTGGCGTCGTTGATGGTGTCGAGGGTGAGCAGCGGCGTCTTGGTCTGCACGTAGTGCACGTCGGCGGGATCGTCGATCCCCGCGGTCTTCATCGCCGCGCGCACCCCGGCGGCGACGGTCTCCACCATCGCGGGCCGGCCGATGTCCTCGGGCCGGATGATCTCGCTCATCGCGACCCCGACCGACAGCCGCGGCTCGGCGGTGCGCGGCGCGGTGTCCGGATCGGTGGTGGCGAACACGGTGGCGTGCGGGCTGAGCACCCCGTCGGTGCCGCCCGACCACACCAGCGGGACCTCCGCGATCTCGGCGGCCGAGCGGGTGCCGCGCGCGAGCAGCACCTCGCGGAACGCCCGGTCGGCCAGCAGCCTGGTGTAGTCGTTGACGCCGCCGTTGCCCTCGGTCTTGCCGACCACGGCCAGCACCCGGTCGGCCTCCAGCACGCCGTCGTCGATCAGCCGGGCCAGGCCGGAGGCGTCGGTCACGCTCTCGATGGGGATCTTGCGGACTTCGATCGGGTCGGGCACTTCGCCGCTCCTCGCTGCTCGTCCTCGCTGCTCGTCCTCGTCCGTCCCTGCGCGCCGCCGGGGCGGCGGCCGTCGCCGGGCGGCCGGTCACTCCTCCACGACGGTGCCCGCGGCACCGCGGGCGGCGTCGCCGATCCGGTGCAGCGACGTGATCGCGGCGCGGGCGCCGCCGGCCGCGACGAACCGCCGCACCGCCTCCACCTTGGGGCCCATGCTGCCACCCGCGAAGTGCCCGGCGGCGGCCAGCGCGCCGAGCTCGGCGACGGTGACGCGGCGCAGCGGGCGTTCGCCGGGGGTGCGGTAGCCGACCATCACGTGCTCGACGTCGGTCGCGATCACCAGCGTCGCGGCGCCGAGCCGGCGGGCCAGTAGCTGCGCCGCCAGATCCTTGTCGACGACGGCCTCCACCCCGCGCAGCGCGCCGTTCTCGCGGACCACCGGCACTCCCCCGCCGCCCGCGGCGACCACGACGTGCCCGGCGGCCAGCAGCAGTGCGGCGGCGTCCGCGTCCAGGATCTCCAGCGGCTCCGGGGAGGCGACCACGCGCCGCCAGCCGCGGTCGCCGAACGACCGCCAGGACTGGCCGAGCGCCATGGAGCGCCGCGCCTCGTCCGCCGGGAAGTAGCGGCCGACCGGCTTGACCGGGTCGGCGAACCCCCGGTCGGACGGGTCCACCAGCGTGCGCGTCACCACCGTGGACACCGGGCGGGCGGCACCGCGGGCGGCCAGCGCCCGCTCCAGCGCGTTCATGATCAGCACCCCGACGGTGGCCTGGGTCTGCGCCCCGCACCAGTCCAGCGGCACCGGCGGCACCACGTGCGCGGCGAGCTGGTTCTTGATCAGCAGGTTGCCGACCTGGGGGCCGTTGCCGTGGGTGAGCGCGACCCGCGCGCCGGCCGCGACCAGCTCGGCGACGTGCTCCATCGCGCCCTGCACCGCCGCGGCCTGCGCCGCGGCCGACGCGCTGCCGTCCGCGCCGGTCATCGCGTTTCCGCCGAGCGCGATGAGGACCGGCCCGGCACCGCCGCCGCTGTTCACGGGACGACGGTATCCGCGGAACGGCCGCCGCTCATGGGCGTAATCCGCCCAACCGGGCCCGGGTCTTCGGCAACTATCCCAGGTGGCGCAGCCGCTCGACGGCCTCGTCGATGACGTCGTCCTTCTTGCAGAACGCGAACCGGACGAAGTGGGCGCCGGCCTCGGCGTCGTCGTAGAAGACCTGCGTCGGGACGGCGACGACGCCCGCCTTGCCCGGCAGCGCGCGGGCCAGCTCCATGCCGTCGGTGAACCCGAGCGGCCGGATGTCGGCCTGCACGAAGTAGGTGCCCTGCGGCCGGAACGTCTCGAAGCCCGCCGCCTCCAGCCCGGTGATGAGCCGGTCGCGCTTGCCCTCCAGGGACGCCCGCAGGTCCTCCACCCAGGCCAGCTCGTTGCGCAGCGCGTACGCGGCGGCCCGCTGGTAGGGGGCGCTCACCGCGTAGGTGACGAACTGCTTCACCGTCTGGACGGCGCGGATGTGGGCGGCGGGGGCGGTCACCCAGCCGGTCTTCCACCCGGTGACCGAGAACGTCTTGCCCGCCGAGGACACCGACACCGTCCGCTCGCGCATGCCGTCGAGCGTGGCGAGGGGGATGTGCTCGGCGCCGTCGAAGGTCAGGTACTCGTACACCTCGTCGGTCACCGCGACCAGGTCGTGCTCGCGGCACACCGCGGCGATCGCCTCCAGCTCGGCGCGGGTGAAGACGGTGCCCGCCGGGTTGTGCGGCGAGTTGACCAGGATCAGCCGGGTGCGCGGCCCGACGGCGGCGCGCAGCTCGTCCGGGTCGAAGGTGAACCGGCCGCCGGACGGGCGCAGCGTGACGGCCCGGCGCTCGGCCCCGGCGAGCGCGATCGTCGCGGCGTAGGAGTCGTAGTACGGCTCGAACACGATGACCTCGTCGCCCGGTCCGGCGAGCGCCAGCACGGACGCGGCGACGCCCTCGGTGGCGCCGACGGTGACGAACACCTCCGCGGCCGGGTCGTACTCCAGCCCGTACCGCTCCAGGCGCTGCGCGGCGACGGCCGCGCGCAGCTCCGGGACGCCGGGGCCGGGCGGGTACTGGTTGCCGCCGGACCTGATCGCCGCGACGGCGGCGTCGAGCATCGCGGGCGGCCCGTCGGTGTCGGGGAATCCCTGCCCGAGGTTGATCGAACCCGTCGAGGCGGCCAGCGCGGACATCTCCGCGAAGATCGTCGTCCCGAATCCCTGCATGCGCGATACCAGCGGCTCTCCCACGCCGTCCATCTTCCCCGCTCGCCGCCGCGGTGCCCACCCCGCCCCGGGCGGCGGCGGGTCTCAACTTGATCACCGGTCGGTGCGGGCGCCGTCCCGGGGCGGCGGCGCGCGGGGCGATGTGGGTGGGCGCGGGTCACCCGCTGTGCGCGGCCGTGGTCCGGGGAAGCAGCAGCATCAGTGCGGCGGCCAGCAGGTAGAGCGCGATCTCGACCGGCAGTACGGCCGCGAAGGCGTCGCTGAACCCCGGTAGCCGGGCGGCATCGGCGGCATGGCCGTCCAGGACGGTGAAGAAGAGGGTCCCCACGGCGGCGACGCCGGCGGCACCACCGATCTGGTTCACCGTCGAGAGAACACCCCCGGCCGCGCCGGCGTCCTTGCCCGGGATGCCGGCGAGGACGACATTGACCAGGATCGGCGCCGCCAGGCCCAGCCCGAGACCGCCGATGAACAGTGCCGGCGCGAGCATCCAGTACCCGGGGTCGTGACCATCGCGGACGATGAACCACAGCAGCGCCTGCGACGCGGCCAGGGCCGACGATCCGCCGACCAGCAGCGCCCGGCCCGCCTTGGCGGCCATGGCGACGCCGAGGCCGGAGGTGAGGATGGACCCGATCGCGTAGGGAAGGATCACCAGACCGGTCTGCCAGGCGGTGCGTCCGGTACCGGCCTGAAGGTAGATCGACAGCGTCAGGAAGAACGCACCGACGGCGCCGAAGAAGAACACCGAGGCCATCAGTCCCGCGCCGAAGCTGCGCACCCGCAGCAGCGCCGGGTCGAGCACGGGCTGACCACCGCGCCGCACAACCGAGTGCTCATGGGCCAGGAACCCGCCCAGCAGCAGCACCCCGGCCGCCATCAGCGCGAAACCCCACCACGGCCAGCCCCAATCACGGCCCTGGACCAGGGGCAGCAGCACCAGGATCACACCCAGCGTCAACAGCACCGCGCCCATGACGTCCAGCGCCGCCCGGTGCCGGCTCGTGGATTCCGGCAGGACGCGGGACCCCAGCACGAGCGCGACGGCCGCGATCGGCACGTTCACCCAGAAGATGGTCCGCCAGCCCAGCCCGAACAGGTCCGCGTCGACCAGGAACCCGCCCATCAGGGGCCCGGCCACAGCGGCCAGGCCCTGGACCGCCCCGAACGCACCGAACGCCTTGGCCATCCCGGCGGGGTCGAACGAGGAGCGGATGATCCCGAACACCTGCGGGACCATCAGGCCACCGGCCAGGCCCTGGAGGACGCGCATGCCGATCAGCATCGACGGGCCCGTCGCCAGCGCGCACGCCGCGGACGCAACGGCGAAGACCGCCAGGCCGGCCAGGAACATCCGGCGGCGGCCGTAGTCGTCGCCGAGCCTCCCGCCGGTGATCAGACCCGACCCCATCGCGAGGACGTACCCGGCCAGCATCCACTGCAACTGGGCCTGGCTCGCGTGGAACTCGGCCGCGATCGCCGGCGCGGCGACCGTGACGATCGTGACGTCCAGCAGGTCCATGAACGAGGCGAACAGCACCACGAGCAGGGCGATCCCGGCGGCCCTGCCGGCCAGCGCACCTGGTCGGGGATCCCCGCGGGAGGCAGTGTGGGAAGCGGTGTGGGAAGCGGTGTTTGAGCTCATGGGCCACACCGTGACAGCAGAAGCGGACGCCGAATGGCCGCTTCTTGGCCGACGATGGGTCCATGGCCACAACGTCCTCGCGCCTACTCAGCCTGCTGTCCCTGCTCGGGGCCCGCCCGAACCGGTCCGGGCGGGACCTGGCCGACAGGCTCGGTATCAGCACCCGCACCCTGCGCCGTGACGTGGAGAGCCTGCGCGAGCTGGGCTACCCGGTCCAGGCCCTCAAGGGCCCCGACGGCGGCTACCGGCTCGGCGCCGGCGGCCGGCTCCCCCCGCTGCTGCTCGACGACGAGCAGGCCGTCGCCGTCGCCGTCGCCCTCCAGACCGCGCCGGCCAGTGTGGCCGGCATCGACGACGCCGCCGCCCGCGCCCTGACCAGCATCAGGCAGGTCATGCCCGCCCGCCTCCGCGCCGAGGTCGACGCGATGCACCTGACCGCCATCGGCAACTCCTGGGAGTTCCCCGCACCCCCCATCGCCCCGGACACCCTCAAGGCCGTCGGCTACGCCGTCCGCAACGGGCACCTGCTGCGCTTCGACTACCTCACCCCCGACAGCCTCCGCCTCCACCCGAACGACCCCGGCTTCACGCCGCCGCTACGGGTCGAACCCCACCACCTCGTCATGTGGGCCGGGCGCTGGTACCTCGTCGCCTACACCCCCGCCACCGAAGCCTGGGGCATCTACCGCGTGGATCGCATCCACGCCCACGCACCCACCGGGACCCCGTTCCAACGCCGCGAACTCTCCGAACCCGACGTGGCCCGCTACGTGATGACCAGCCACGACAGAGGAGACACCCCGGCCCGATGGCCATGCCTCGGCACCGTCCTGATGGAGCTGCCCCCCGACGTCGTCGCCCGTTGGGCACCCGGCGGCTCCGTCATCGAGTACGTCGCCCCCACGCAGACCCGCATCACCCTCGGCGCATGGTCCTGGGCCGGGGTCGCCGGCCTGCTCGCCACCTTCGACGCCGACATCACCATCATCGAGCCGGGCGAACTGAGGGACGCCTGCCGCACGCTCGCCCGGCGCTACCGGCAGGCCGGCGAGTAGATCCGGGGTGGGATCCGGCGGGTCAGATCCAGCCCATGTCCTGGGCGGCGCGGACGGCGGCGAGGCGGTTGGACTCGCCGAGCTTGGTCATCGCGGTCGACAGGTAGTTGCGCACGGTGCCCTCGGACAGGTGCAGCAGGGCGGCGATGCGGGACGTGGGGGTGCCGGCGCCGGTCAGCCGGAGGATCTCGCGCTCCCGCGCGGTCAGCGGGTTGTCGCCCGCGGCCATGGCGCTCGCGGCCAGCTCGGCGTCCAGGTAGCGGCGACCGGCGTGGACCTTGCGGATCGCGGCGGCCAGCTCCTCGGTCGGGGCGTCCTTGGCGACGAAGCCGCGCACCCCGGCGGACATGGCGCGGCGCAGGTACCCCGGGCGGCCGAAGCTGGTGAGGATGCACACCGCGCAGCGGGCCCCGGCGGCGCTCAACTGCTCGGCGACGGTGAGGCCGTCGGCGCCGGGCATGTCGATGTCGAGCACCGCGACATCGGGGTCGAGCGCGGCGACGGCGCCGGCGACCTCGTCGCCGCGGCCGACCTCGCTGACCACGGCCAGGTCGTCCTCCAGGCCGAGCAGCGCGGCGACGGCGCCGCGGATCAGGTGCTCGTCGTCGGCCAGCAGGATGCGGATCACGCCGTGCTCCCGGCCCGCTCGGCGCCGGCCGCCGGCAGCGGGACGACGGCGCGCAGCAGGAACCCGTCGCGGCCGTCGCGGGCCGCGGTGAGGTCGCCGCCGACGACCGCGACCCGCTCGGCCAGCCCGGTCAGGCCGGAGCCCGCGCCGCCCTCGGCGTCGCCCGTCCCGTCGTTGCGCATCTCCAGCACCACCGATCCGCCGTGGGAGGCCAGGGCGATCGCGCAGTGCCGGGCCTCGCTGTGCTTGATCACGTTGGTCGCGCCCTCCCGGATCACCCAGGCCAGCACCGACCGGACCTCGGGCGGCAGGGCGGCGGGCGGGGCGGCGGCCTCGCAGCGCACCCCGGCCGCCTCCAGCACCGCGCGCACCCCGGCCAGCTCGGCGTCCAGCTCGACGGCGCGGTAGCCGCGGACGGCCGAGCGGACCTCGCGCAGCGCGTCGCGGGCGGCCTGCCGGACGTCGGCCATCTCGGCGCGGGCCCGCGCCGGGTCGGGCTCGGACAGCCGGATCGCCAGCTCGCTCTTCACCGCGATCAGCGACAGGCTGTGGCCGAGGAGGTCGTGCAGGTCGCGGGAGAACCGGAGTCGTTCCTCGGTGACGGCGAGCCGGGCCTGCGCCTCGCGCGCGGCGTGCGCCTCCTGGTGGAGGTCCCAGATGCGGCGCTGGTAGAGGTTGATGAAGATCAGGAGCCAGCACAGCCCGGCGAAGCCGGCGAACACCGCGGGCACCAGGTACCAGTGCCGCAGGTCCCAGCCCGGCGACCGGTCGAGGCCGACGGCGACCGCGACGAGCACCGTGCCGAACGCCGCGGTGCCGAGGCACAGCAGGATCTGGCCGCGCCGGCCCGGCACCGACAGCGCCACCGTCGCCGCCCAGAAGACCGGGATCACGCAGAAGACCGGGCTGCCCAGCATCATCAGGCTGAGCAGGCCCGCCGACACGGCGCTCAGCACGATGTCGCGCCGGGACGCCCCGCTGCGCATGCTGCCCTGCACCAGCCGCGAGTAGAGCCACAGGAACAGGCCGAGGCCCACCGCGGCCAGCGCCGTCACCGGGACGGGCACCTTCCCCGAGGTGTGGCCCTGCACCAGGCCGACCACCGCCGGCGAGATCACGCCGAGCGCGGCGATCAGGAAGGACCGGTAGGTCACCTTCCGGTACTCCTCGAATCCGCTGGCCGCGCGCTCTTCCAGCTGCGCCGACGTCGGCGTGCCCATATCCCGTCCCTCCCCCGGGGCGCACCCTATCCGCTGCGCCCGTGCCCGCCGGCCCATCGTCTCGGTCACGCGCGCCTGGGCTCCCAGCGGAACCAGCGGGCGGCGAGCAGGCGGCCGACGACGATCCACGCGGCGAGGACGGCGAACGAGCGCGCGCACGCCTCCCAGCCTCCGAGGAGGCCGACGCCCGGATGCGGGCCGTAGGCGACGAAGTCCTGCCCGAAGTAGGCCGTCCGGACGATCTCCACGACCGGGGACAGCGGCAGCAGCCGCAGCGCCTCCTGGGCCGCGGCGGGCAGCGCGTCCAGCGGGAACATCACGCCCGCCCCGCCCATGCAGGCGAACATGATCGGCAGGACGGTGAGCGCGGCCATGTCGCTGTTGGGGGTGAGCCCGGACACCGCGAAGGCGAGCAGCGCGAAGACCGCGACGCCGCCGCCGAGCCCGGCGAGCAGCAGCAGCGGGTCGGCGGGGAACCGGCCGCCGAGCGCGGCGCCGAGCAGCACCAGCAGGGCCCCCGCCTGGACGGCGTACATCACCGCGGCGGTGAGCACGCCGCCGCCGAGGATCTCGGAGTCGGAGAGCGCGGTGCCGCGCAGCCGCTTGAGGGTGAGGTCCTCGCGGCGGGCGGTGAGCCCGTTCACCAGGTTCATGAACACCGCGAAGACGACGAAGAAGGCGAGGTGGCCGGTGCCCTGGAGCAGGGCGCCGTCCACGCCCTCGATCGGCTTGCCCTTCATCGGCACCAGCATCGCGGCGAACAGCAGCGGCAGGCCGGCGACGGTGAACAGCGCGCTGCGGTTGCGCCACAGCAGGGTCAGGTCGAGCCGGGCGACGCGGGCCAGGGGCGCCAGGCCGGGGGGCCGGATGCCGGCAGGTCGGGCGAGGGTCACTGGTCCGCTCCTTCGGCCGTGCTCAGGAACACGTCCTCCAGCGAGGCGCTGCGGGCGTGCAGGCCGTCGAGCGCGACGCGCCGCCCGTCGGCCCAGCGCAGCAGGTCGTACAGGCCGGCCTGGAGGCCCTGGCCGGTCACGGTGTAGGTGGCGACGGCACGGCCGCCGTCGACCTCGATGCCCGCGCGGACGCCGCCGAGGGCGGGCAGCTCGGCCACCTGGAACCGCTCGGGCAGCCGGAAGCTGATCCGGTCGCCGTGGCCCGCGACGACCTCGCGGACCGTCCCGGCGAGCTCGATCCGGCCGCGGTGCATGATGGCGAGCCGGTCGGCGAGCCGCTCGGCCTCCTCCAGGTAGTGGGTGGTGAGCAGGACGGTGGTGCCGGCGTCGACCACGTCCCGGACGATCGTCCAGGTGGCGCGGCGGGCCTCGGGGTCCATGCCGGTCGTCGGCTCGTCCAGGAACAGCACCTCGGGACGGCCGAGGAGGGCGAGCGCGAGGTCGAGCCGCCGCTTCTGCCCGCCGGAGAGCTGCCGGACCCGCACGTCGGCCCGGTCGGCGAGGCCGGCCGGGCCGATCACCTCGTCCGGGTCGCGCGGGCGGGGGGTGAAGCCGCGCCAGTGGGCGACGGTCTCGGCGACGGTGAGGTCACCGAAGAAGCCGCCCTCCTGGAGCATGATCCCGATGCGGGGGCGGACGTCGCGGCGGTCGCGGTGCGGGTCGCGGCCGAGGACCCGGACGGTCCCGGCGTGTGCGGGCCGGTGGCCCTCGAGGGTCTCCAGAGTGGTCGTCTTGCCCGCGCCGTTGGTGCCGAGGAGCGCGTACAGCTCGCCCTCGCGGACGTCGAACGAGATCCCGGCGACGGCCTCGAACCCGCCGTACCGCTGGTGGAGGCCGGTGACCTGGATGGGTGGGCTGGTCTGCATGGTTCCAGCCTCGCGACCGCGGGCGCGGCCCGGTAGACGCGGCTGTCACCGGCTCCGGCGGCACCTGTCAGGTGTGCGCCGTGACAGGTGTCATCTCCGCAGGCCGGGGAGCCGTGGCTCAGGCCGAAACGGGCGGACGGGTCAGTTCGGTCGGTCGGTGCCGGCGGCGGGGCGGGACGGCGGGGTCAGCGGGCCGCGCGGCGCTGCCGGACGGCCGCGAGCACCAGCCCCGCGACCAGCCACACGGCGCCCACCACCTTGGCGGACGTGGTGGCCAGCACGATGATCCAGATCGTGACGGCGGCGCCGACCACCGGCACCACCAGGTGCGGCAGCCAGGCCCGGCTCCCCCGCCGGACGACGAAGTAGCCGACGACCGAGGCATGCAGCAGCGTGAAGGCCGCCAGCGCGCCCATGTCGACGATCGAGACCAGCAGGTCGAGCCCGTCGGGGCGGCGCGCCGCCCACACCGACACGACCAGGGTGAGGCCCGCGGTGGCCAGCAGCGCGGTTCGCGGGACGCGCGAGCGCGCGTCCACCGACGCGAGCGCTCGGGGCAGGCCCCGTTCGCGCGCCATCCCGTACAGCAGCCGGGACGCGGCGGCGACCGCCGTCATCGCCGAGAACGCCGGGCCGACGCCCTTGACGACGGAGAACGCCGTGGACAGCCACGTCCCGATCGCCGAGTCGGCCATCGTGTAGAACGCGGTGCCCTGGTCGGCCGGGTGGTCGGCCAGCTCCTGCGGCGTCACCGGCATCAGCAGCCCGGCCAGGTAGGTCTGCACGACGAACAGCAGCCCGGCCAGCCCGAGGCAGAACAGCACCGCCCGCCCGACCTGCCGGGGGTCCCCGGCGTTCTCCTCGGCGAACGAGGCGATCGCGTCGAATCCCAGGTAGGACAGGACGGCGACGGAGACCGCGCCCATCACCAGGGTGAGCGAGCCGCCGCCCGTCCCGGTGAACGGCGAGGCCCACGGCCGGGCCGGGCCGTGGGCCGCGAGGACCACGAGCGCGGCCACGACGAACACCGCCAGCAGCACGATCTCCACGACGATCACGATGAAGCCGATCCGGGCCGCGACCCGGACCCCCGCGAGGTTGAACGCGGTCGTCGCCACGAACGCGACCAGCGTGAACACCCACGCCGGGACCGGCGGCACCAGCGCGTGCAGCGCGATCCCGCAGAACAGGTACGCCACCGACGGGATCAGCAGGTAGTCGAGCATCGCCATCCAGCCCGCCAGGAATCCGGCGGGCCGGCCGAGCCCGGCGCTCGCGTAGGCGAACACCGATCCGGCGTTCGGGATCTCCCGCGACATCCGCGCGTACGAGAACGCGGTGAACCCCATCGCGACCGTCGCGACCGCGTACACGGCGGCGACCGCGCCCACGCTCTTGGCGTCGAGGACGCCGTACACGCCCACCGGCGCCATCGGCCCGATGAACAGCAGCCCGTACACGACCAGGTCGCGCGGCGACAGGCTGCGGCTCAGCCCCTGGGTCTGCGTGCGGTGCCCCTGCGCCTCCATGCGGTCTCCCCCGGGTCCGGTCCTGCTCGGTCCGGGGGGCGTGCTGGCGACGGTCATCAACCTACCGAGCGGCGCGGGCGACCTCCCGCAAGGCAGGCCGTGAACGGCCCGCGTCTCCTCAGAGCGCGGGCGATCTCAGAGCTTGAGGCGGTAGACCACCGGGGGACGGCCGCTGCGGCCGGCGGTGTGCACGCTGCCGACCGGCTCGGCGACCCCGGCCCGTTCGAGCCGCTTCAGCAGCCGCCGCGCCGAGCCCTCCTCGATGCCGAGCCCCGCCGAGACGTCCTTGGCCGTCAGCTCCCCGGCCCCGCCCACCGCGCCGGTGCCGCTCGCCGCGTCCGTGCCGCTCGCTCCGTCCGCAGCGTTCTCCGCGTCTGCGACGCCGCCCGCGGGACGCAGGCCGCGCAGCCGTTCGAGGGTCTCCTTGCGGACGCCGACGCGCCGCGCCACCAGCGCCAGGCTGACCCCGGCCCGCCCGCCCAGGGCGTCCTCGGCCGCCGGGGCCGGGCCGCTGAGGACCAGGTCGGTGTGGTCGGCCGTCGCCACGACCGCGGTCGCGCCGACGTCGCGGGCGCGGGCCAGGGCGCGGCGGGCGCGGGCCTCGGCCTCCGCCGCGGTCGCGCCGAGCCCGAGGCCCGTCCGCGCGCCCGCGCCGCCCATCCCGAACAAGCCGTCCGGGGGCAGCCGGGTGAACTCGGCGGTCAGCTCCTCCAGCGGGCCCCGCGTCATGATCAGCATGTGCGTGCGCTCGTCCACCCGGGCGAGGCTGCCGCCGAGCGCGGCCACCCGGCGGCGGAGCTGCCCGGCCGCGCCCGGACCGGCGCCGGGGCCGGGCTCGA
The DNA here is from genome assembly GCF_036227065.1 of Spirillospora sp. NBC_01491. Lineage (GTDB taxonomy): Bacteria > Actinomycetota > Actinomycetes > Streptosporangiales > Streptosporangiaceae > Spirillospora > Spirillospora xylanilytica. Next base: position 7,756,618 of record NZ_CP109432.1, on the reverse strand, counting down.
TCAGCCCGATCGCGACCTGCGCGTCGCTGCTGCGCGCGTCGCTGACCCGCAGCACCAGCGTGCGCAGCGCCTCGAGGGTGGAGTGCCGGGACGGCTGGAGCCGCAGCACCGGGAGCGTTGGCTCCAGCGCCTCGTACGCCGACCGCAGGCAGGTGATCGCGATCGTCGACCCGTGCGCGTGCGCGTCCCGGTGGAATCCGACGAAGTCGTCGTGGGCGAGGCCGGGCCGGTGCTCCAGCACCCGGAGCCGTCCGGTCGGCAGCCGCGCCTCCCGCATCGTCTCCTCGACCTGGTCGCGCGGGAGGGTGTCGATGCTGGCGCCGGAGACGTCGTGGCCGAGGCGCAGCAGCTCCACCAGCCCGCGCAGCAGGGTCGCGCCCGTGTAGGAGACGTACTCGGCCGGACGGTCGAGCAGCCCCTCGCCGCGCGCGATCGTCCAGGGCACGATCCCGGTGAACAGCAGCGCGTCGGCGTCGTCGTGCACCGACCGGACCAGCCCGGCGGTCTCGTCCTCGTGCCCGTAGGGCAGCGGCAGGGCGCGGACGCCCTCGGTCTCGGCGCAGACCGCGGCGACCCGTTCGACCAGGTCGCCGGGCCCGATCAGGCCGACGCTGACGGCTGCCACGGCGCTTCCTCGTCGACTCCGGGCCCGCTGCCGGGCGCGGTGGTCCCGCCGCCGCGCGGGGCGGGCGGCGGGACCGCTGGACCGTGTGAGCTCATCCGACCTCGGCCTGGGGGACGTGGGGGACCCGCGCGGCGCCGTCCCCGTCGTCCGCGCCGTCGAGCAGCTCGGCGAGGGCACGCGGGTCGCGCAGGTGCGGGTACGCGCGCCACACCCTATCGATCTCCGCCTCCTGGCCGGGCGACACGTCCTCGTCCGGGTCCAGGCAGCGGCGGTGGGCCATCACGCCCTCGCGGATCAGCACCTCGTGGATGCCGGGGACGCAGCCGTGGAAGCCGTTCGCCGCGTCGAACACCGCGGCGTTGGCGTCGGTGAGGTCGGCGCCCACCCCGAGCAGCTCGGCCGGGACGGGCGCCCCGGAGCGCGCGATCTCGCCGGTGCGGCGGACCAGCTCGACGGCGGCGGCCGTCCAGACGGCGAACTGCCCGAGCAGCCCGCCGGCGCAGCGCACCGTCCGGACCCCGCCCGCCGTGCGGACGCGGAACGGGGTGACGAGGTCGGCGACGATGTTGTCGTCGTTGCCGGTGTAGAGGGCCACGTCGCCGTCGCGTCCGGCCGCGACCAGGGCGTGCACGACGTCCTGGGTCTTGTACCGGTCGAACGGCGCGACCTTCACGGCCCGGACGGTCCCGATCTCGAAGAACCGCCGCCAGAAGCCGCGGGAGAAGATCCGGCCGCCGACGGCGGGCTGGAGGTAGAAGCCGAACACCGGCAGGATCTCGCCGACCGCGGCGACGCCCGCGAGGATCTCGTCCTCGGCCGCGTCGCCCCACGCCGCCATCGACACCAGCCCGAGGTGGTAGCCGAGGCCGGCGGCGATCTCCGCCTCCCGCACGGCGCGGTCCGTCGGGCCGAGGATGCCGGCGATCCGGACGATGTCGCGGTCCGCGCGGTCCAGTTCCTCGGCGGCCAGCGCCAGCACCGGCTCGTAGAGGCCGACGGCCGGGTCGTGGATGGCGAACTGGGTGGTGTGCACCCCGACGGCCAGCCCGCCCGCGCCGGCGCCGAGGTAGTAGCGGGTCAGCGCCCGCTGGCGCGCCTCGTCCAGTCCGAGCCGCTCGTCCAGCGCCAGCGGGTGGGCGGGGATCGCCAGGCCGCCGTGCAGCAGTCCCGTCACGTCCATGGGTGGTTCCTCTCTGGTCGGGGGGCGCTCAGAACGCGCCGGCGCGCTGCTGGAACTGGGTGGGCTTGCCGTGGCTGGGCCCGCCGGCGGCGATCCAGGCGGCGGTCCAGTCGATCATCCGCTCCAGCGGGACGGTCGGGTAGCCGAACCGGCCCGTGCACTTGGCGGCGTTGCTGAGCAGCGCGGTCGCCGCCTCGGTGCCGGTGATCTCGGGCCCGCGGTCGAACCGGCGGCCGAACTCCTCCGCCAGCCAGCGGATCGAGACGGTCTCGGGGCCGGTCAGGTTGAGGACGTCCGGCGGCGAGTCGCAGTGCAGCAGCGACCGCAGCGTGATCGCGTTGACGTCGCCCTGCCAGATCACGTTGGCGCAGCCCATCGTGACGTCGACCGGCTCGCCGGCGAACACCCGGGTCGCGACGTCGTGCAGGACGCCGTAGCGCAGGTCGATGGCGTAGTTGAGGCGCAGGATCGACATCGGCGTGCCGTTCACGGCGGAGAAGTGCTGGAGGAGCCGCTCGCGGCCGAGGCACGACTGGGCGTACTCGCCCGCGGGGTCCGGCGCGTCCCCCTCCAGCGCCCCGCCGGACGCGAGGGGGGCGAGCGGGTACACGTTGCCGGTGGAGAACGCGACGATCCGCGAGGAGGGGAACCGCTCGGCGACGCGGCCGGGCAGGTAGGTGTTGAGCGCCCAGGTCGTCCACGGGTCGCCGCTGGTGCCGAACTTGCGGCCGACCAGGTAGACGATGTTGGCCGCGTCCGGGAGGTCGCGGAGCGCGGCCTCGTCGCTCAGGTCGGCGGGGAGCACCTCGACGCCGGCGGCCTCGAACTCGGCGCGCACCGCGGGGTCGCCGAAGCGGGAGACCGCGATGACCCGCCGGGCGCGGCCCCGGTCGGCGGCGAGCCGGGCCATCCGGGACAGGCTGAGGCCGAGCTTGCCGCCCGCGCCGAGCAGCAGCAGGTCGCCGTCCAGCTCGTCGAGGTCACCGACGAGCGCGGGGGTCGGTTCGTACAGGTGCCGGTCGATCGCGGCCAGCTCATCAGTTTCAAGCATGAGCGAAACCTAGCAGGCACTCGGAAAAACCCGCCACTGGTCCCCAAAAGTTCACAATGACCCCTTGACCACGCTAAAAACGGCACTCTACGCTCGGCGCCGTCCGAGATAAGAGTTTCATGCAGGTTCATAACCTGGAAAGAGAGGCGTGATGAGCCAGAGCCTCGCTGGACCTCCGGCACCCGCCGGGGAGGGATCCGCCGGGGCGCCCTCCGCCCGGCGCACGCGCAAGGCCGTGTTCGGCGCGTGGCTGGGCTTCTTCGCCGACCTCTTCGACATCTACCTGCCGGTGATCGCGCTGGCTCCGGCCAGCGCCTACTTCGCCGCGACCGGCGTGTCGGAGAGCACCCAGTCGGCGATCTCCGCGGCCGTGTTCGCCGCGACGCTGGTCGGCCGGCCGCTCGGCGCACTGCTGTTCGGCAACCTGGCCGACCGGATCGGCCGCCGCCGGATCACCGTGATCTCGGTGACCGGGTTCGGCGTCACCACCCTGGCGATCGGGCTGCTGCCCGGCTACCAGCAGATCGGCATGACCGCGGTCGTGCTGCTCATCGCGCTCCGCTTCATCGACGGCGTCTTCCTCGGCGGCGAGTACTCCTCGGCGACGCCGCTCGCCCTGGAGGCGAGCCCGAAGCACCGGCGCGGCCTGTACGGCGGCGTGATCGCCACCGGCTTCCCCGTCGCCTACTGCTCGATCGCGCTGCTCACCTTCGGGCTGCTCCAGATCATCCCGGCGGGCGGCATCGACAGCCCGTACGTGCAGTGGGGCTGGCGGATCCCGTTCGTCATCGGCGCCGCGATCTCGGTCGGCTTCGCCTGGTGGTACGCCCGCAACGTCGAGGAGTCGCCGGTCTTCGAGACCGCGCCGGACGAGCCGGACACCCCGGCCAAGACCCCGGTCCGCGAGCTGCTGCGCGGGCGCACCGGCCGCGACTTCCTCCAGGTCTTCGTGCTGACCACCGGGATGTGGTTCACCTCCTACATGCTGACCGCGGTGCTGCCCGGCCTGATGAAGACCCAGGCGGGGCTGAGCCCGACCCAGGTCACGTTCACCCTGATCATCGCCAACGCGCTGGTGGTGCTGGTCTACCTCGGCGGCGGGCTGCTGTCGCAGCGGCTCGGCCGGCGCCCGCTGCTGATCGCGGGCGGGCTGCTCTGCGCGATCATCGTGCCGGTCCCGTACACGATGATCGCGGGCGGCAGGGTCACCTCGTTCGGCGGCGTGCTGGTCCTCGCGGTCGCGATCACCCTGCTGATCAGCGTGCCGTGGGGCTGCCTGACCACCTACCTGAACGAGCGGTTCCGCACCGGCGTGCGCGCGTCCGGCTACGGCCTCGGCTACAGCCTCGGCATGGTCGTGCCCGCGTTCTACGCCTTCTTCCAGACCGGGCTCGGCCAGGTGATGCCGCACCGGTACACCGCCGTCGCGCTGCTGGTCCTCGGCGGCCTGCTCGCCGTGACCGGCGCCCTGCTCGGCCCGGAGACCCGCGACGTGGACATGACCGCCGAGTCCGCCGAGGCGGCCTAACCGTCCTGCCGCGATACCGCGCCGCCCTCACGGCCCAGGCCGGAGGGCGGCGCGGCGTGTTCCGGCGCGGGTCAGGCCAGGCCCGCCAGGCGGGTCTTGACGACCTTGCCCATCGCGTTGCGCGGCAGCCCGTCCACCAGGTGGACGACCCGGGGCCGCTTGTGCGCCGACAGCCGCCCGGCGACAAAGTCGATCAGCTCCCCCTCGGTCGCCCCGCCCGCCACCACGTACGCGGTCACCTGCTCGCCGAGATCGGCGTGCGGGGTGCCGATCACCGCCGCCTCCCGGACGCCCGGATGCGCGAGCAGCGCGTTCTCGACCTCCCCGGCCCCGATCCGGTACCCGCCGCTCTTGATCAGGTCGGTGGACGCGCGGCCGACGATGCGGTGCCAGCCGTCCGGCCCGATCACCGCGATGTCGCCGGTGCGGAACCAGCCGTCCGCGGTGAAGGACTTCGCGGTGGCCTCGGGGCGGCCCAGGTAGCCCTCGAACAGCATCGGCGCCCGGACGTGCAGCTCGCCGGGCGTCTCCCCGTCGGCCGGGACCGGGCTCCCGTCCTCGGCGGCGAGCCGGGTCTCCACCCCCGCCAGCGGCGTCCCGACGTGCCCGGGGCGGCGGTCGCCGTCCGCGCGGGCGCTGAGGGTGATGAGGGTCTCGGTCATCCCGTACCGCTCGACGGGACGGTGCCCGGTGAGGCCCTCCAGGCGGTCGAACACCGGCACCGGCAGCGGCGCGCTGCCCGAGACCAGCAGCCGCGCGCCCCGCATCGCCCGCGCCGAGCCGGGGTCGTCGCACATCCGGGACCACACGGTCGGGACGCCGAAGAACAGCGACCCGCCCTCGTCGCGCGCGGCGGCGTACGCCTCGGGCCCGGGCCGTCCGGTGTGCACCAGCGGCGAGCCCACCCGCAGCGGCCCGAGCACCCCGAGGATCAGCCCGTGGACGTGGAACAGCGGCAGCCCGTGCACCACGACGTCGCCCGGCGTCCACGCCCACGCCTCGGCCAGCGCGTCCAGCCCCGCCGCGATCGCCGCCCGCGAGATCAGCACGCCCTTCGGCGGCCCGGTCGTCCCGCTGGTGTAGAGGATCAGCCCGGCCGGACCGGGCTCGCCCGAAGGCGGGGTCCCCCCGCGCGGCAGCTCGTCCACCGGGACGAACGCGGGCTCGCCCTCCCGCTCGTCGCCCCTGGCGCCCAGGATCAGCCGGGCCCCGGAGTCACCGAGGATGTGCGCGCGCTCGTCCGGTCCCGAGTCGGGCGGGATCGGCACCACCGGGACCCCGGCCAGCAGCCCGCCGACCACCGCCGCGACGGTCTCCAGCGACGCTGTCGCGTGCACCGCGACGGCATCCGCGCCCTTCACCTCCGCCGCGACCGACGCCGCCCGGCCGAACAGCGCCTCCCGCGTCAGGGACCGCCCGGCGACCCGCACCGCCGCATCGCCACCCGCACCGCCGAACAGGTCAGCCATCGGTTCCGCCTCCAACTCGTCGACTCCTGGAAGTATGCCGTCCGTGCCGACCATGACCTATGCCGAGCTCGCCGAACGCCTCCTCGCCCTCCCGCCCTCCTGCGGGCCCGCGCGCGTGGTGGCGATCGACGGCCCGAGCGGCGCGGGCAAGTCGACCTTCGCCGGACGCCTCGCCGGGGCGCTCGGCGGCGCGCCCCTCGTCCGCTCGGACGACTTCCGGGTGCCGTGGGACGCCGACCCGCTCACCTGGTGGCGCCCGCTCGCCGAGACCGTCCTGACGCCCCTCGCCGCCGGCGAGCCCGGCCTGCTGAGCCGCTACGACTGGCACCGCGACCGCTACGGCGTCCCCGAGAAGGTCCCGCCCGAGCCCGTCCTCATCGTCGAGGGCGTCGGCGCCGCCTGGTCCGGTTCGCCCGCCGCGTACCGGATCTGGATCGACGCCCCGCGCGCCCTGCGCCGCGCCCGCGCCCTGGACCGCGACGGCCCCGAGTACGGCGCCGCGTGGGACGGCTGGACCGTCCGCGAGGAAGACCACTTCCGCGCCGACCGCACCCGGACCCGCATCGACCTCGCCGTCGACGGCACCCGCCTCACCGGCCCGGCCTTCACCTGCCGATGAGTTCGGCGGACGCCGCGAGTCACCACCCCGAACCCACCACAAGGAGCCGAGCATGTCGAACACCGACGTCGTCCGCGCGCACTTCGAGAGCTACCTCGCCCAGGACCGCGCCGCCTCGGAACGGCTGACCGCCCCCGACTTCCGCTTCACCAGCCCGCAGGACGACCGCATCGACCGGGCGGCGTTCTACGAACGCTGCTTCCCCACCACCGGGCGCCTGACGTCCCAGAAGCTGCTGGAGGTCGTCCCCACCGGGGGCGACGACGTGTTCGTCCTCTACGAGTACGAGCTGAAGACCGGCGAGCGGTACCGCAACACCGAAGTGATCACCGTCCGGAACGGCCAGATCACCGAGGTCCAGGTCTTCTTCGGCGGCCGTGTTTCTCAAGCCCGGCCCGGCGTCCTCGCCTAGGGCTCGGACGCCGACCGTGCTTGGGCGAGCGCGACATCGCTTCGCGATCTGGCCGGTGGGGCTCGCCTCCGGCTTCGCCCCACCGGCCAGGTAACGCGCTCGCGCGACGGCTGAGGCACTTGAGGACAGCTCCTAGGCACGCAGGCGCGCCCAGACCCACTTGCCATACGGCTCGGTGCGCAGCACACCGCACTCGGACGCGAGGGCCTCGACCACCGGCAACCCCCAGCCGCCGTTGTTGTCGAAGTTGCCGGGATCGAGGTCCAGCGCCTCCAGGGTCAGCTCCACCACCGGCCGCGTCCGCGGCATCTCCCCGGCGGAATCCCAGACGCCCAGCAGCACGGCCCCCTGTTCCCGCGCGAACCTGACCCGGACCTCCCGTCCGGGCGCGGCCCGCACCGCATTCGCGACCAGCTCCCCGGCGATCAGTCGGACGTCGTCCACAAGCCGCGCCAGACCCCATTCGACCAGCCGGAACTCGACCAGGCATCGCACCTGCCCCGCCACCGTGAGCGCGGCCGTGCAGGTCATGTCCAATTCGCCGGATGTCAATGCGTCAATGCCCATCCCGACCCTCCTGTCTGCCGTTTCCCAGACAAGAGTCACGCTCCGCAGTTAGCCTGTCGCGTATCGTTGACACATCAGATACACCCAAGGGGCAAAATGAGCCTCATAGAATCGCTGGACCCCGACACTTCGTTCCGCCACTGGATAGCCGCTGACCTGCGCTTCTACCGCGAAAAGGCCGATCTATCCCTGTCACAGATGGGACGGATCATTGGTTGCACCCGGCACACTGTGTCGAACATCGAGCATGCCCGTGACGGATTCAACCTGAATGATCACCAGGCCGGACGGGCCGACGCCTTCTTCGGCCTCAACCATCACTTCGCTCGCCTGGTCCGGTACAGCCGATCCGCTCATGATCCCGACTGGTACACCGAGCATGTCGGCCTCGAAGCCAGGGCATCCTTGATCAGAATCTTCGAGCTTGCCGTGATCCCCGGTCTCCTCCAGACACCGGACTACGCGCACGCACTGCTCACGGCGGGACGCACGCCCGATATCGGGGATCAGGTCGCCAAGCGAATGAATCGGCAGAAGATCCTCACGAAACCCACGCCTCCTGAACTGTGGGTTCTCCTTGCCCAGAGCGTCCTGACACTTCCGGTCGGCGGCCCGATGATGATGCGCGTCCAACTCGGCCATCTCCTGGAAATGGGAGGACTCCCGAACGTAACGATCCGTGTCGTCCCCGATGAAGAGGGCGCTCACCAGGGACTCGCCGGCGCCTTCAAACTCCTCACGGTCAACGGCAAGGACGTGGTGTACACGGAAGCCAACGGCGGTGGAAGACTGGTGCAGGGAGCTTCGGAGATACAGACGTTCGCGAGATGGTACGACCGCATCGGCGCGCAGGCACTGTCCGAACGCTCTTCACGGAGTTTGATCGAGCGGGTGATGGAGGCTATGAAGTGAGCACAACCCCCCGATGGCGGAAGTCGAGCCGCAGCGGCGTGAATCAGAACACCGACTGCGTCGAGGTCGCCGCCCTCCCCCAGATGATCGGTGTCCGGGACAGCAAGGCGCCGGGCGCCGGGCACCTCGCTCTCGCCCTCGAGCACTTCGCCCACCTTGTGGCCCGCGTCAAGCGCGGCGAGCTGGACGGCTGAGCGCCTCCACAACTCGTGGTTGTCCGCCGTCGGCGTGTCGGTTGTTGGACACCGCCTGACCGGTTCCGGTTCCATGAGCGTCGCCAAGGCGATCACGACACCCCCCGCCGCAGCGCAGCGCCCGGTGGCCCCGCCCGGCGAGTCGTCTCGTGCGCCAGAACACGCTCGTTCCCCAAGGAGAGACATGACCGCCACGCCCCCGCCGCTGCATCCACGGACGACGGCACTGCTCGTCATGGACTACCAGCCGGGAATCCTGGCCTCGCTCCCCGGGCAGCCCGAGCCGCAGGAGCTACTGTCGCGGGTGGCCGGTGCCGTGGCCGACATGCGGAAGTACGGCGGCACCATCGCCCACGTCCGGGTCGGGTTCACCGAAGCCGACTGGGCGGCGATCCCGCCGGCCAACACCACGTTCTCCTTCATCGGCCGGCAGCGCCTCATGCACCACGCGGACCCTGCCACGGACTTTCACGGCCAACTCGCTCCCGAGCCCGGCGACATCACCGTCCGCAAGACCCGTTTCGGCGCGCTGTCCACGACGGACCTCGACCGGCAACTGCGGGAGCGCGGGATCACCACGCTGGTCCTCGCCGGCATCAGCACCAGCGGCGTCGTCCTGTCCACCGTCACCGACGCCGCCGACCGCGACTACCGGCTCTACATCCTGTCCGATGGCGTGGCCGACTCGGACCCGCACGTCCACCAGACCCTGATGACCGGCGTCTTCCCGAGGCTGGCCCACATCATCGACACCGCCGAACTACGCTCGCTCCTCCAGCAGGACCAGCCCGGACCGACAGCCGACGATGGGGCATTACCGCCGATGATCAGCGACCCCCAGGGCCCGCCGAGCGCCGTCGAGCGCTGGCAGGAGTACGTGGACGTGCACGACTTCCTGGATCAGGTCCGCCTGCGACCGAACATGTGGCTGACCGGCGGCTCACTCCGGCAACTGGAGTCCATCCTCATCGGCTACCGCGTCGCGCTCGGTGTGCACGCCATCGACGAGCCCTTCCCCTTCTGGCCCGGTGAGGGCTTCGCCCGATGGCTCCTAGAGCGGCACGGCATGTCCGGCGCCATCGGCTGGGCCGCGGAGATCGAGCGCCGGACGCCGGACGGTTCCACGCCGGTCGACGAGTTCTTCCGGCTGCTGGACGAGTACCGGAGCGACATGGCAGAGCATGCTTGATCAAGGCGGCGAGGGTCCGGCCGCGGGCCCCGTCCAGGTACAGGTACGCGGACGGGGCGTCGACCTCTGGCGATGCGGTCGAGCCATTCGGTGAGCAGCGCGCCCCGCGGGTCCCCCGGGCCCGACCGGATTCCGCCAGTGGTGCCGGGACGTGCTCAAGCCGGCCTGACGGATGGACGGTCAGAGCGGGGAGGCGAGGATCCAGCCGCGGGCCTCGTCCAGGTAGCGGTCCAGGCGCAGGCCGGACGCGGCCAGGACGGCGGGCAGCTCCTCGTCGCCCAGGTGCCGTGAGGTGAAACGGTGCGTCCAGGTGCGGTCGCCCATGCGGTACTCGATGGCGGCCGACAGGATGCCGGGCTCGGGGCGGCTGACGTCGTGCATCCGGTAGCGGACGCCGTCGCGCTCCCAGGTGGACGGCGCGGCGGTCGCGAACATCTCGGGGCTCTCGCGCTGGACGATGACGTGGCCGGACGGGGCGAGGTGCCTGCGGCAGGCGTCCAGGAGGACGCGGCGGTCGCCGTAGCCGATCAGGAACGACATCAGCAGGACCGCGTCGAAGGTCTCGGGCAGCGCGAGGTCCTCGATGCGGGAGCGGACCGTCCGGGCGCCCTCGATGCGGGCGAGCATGGCCGCGGAGTCGTCGACCGCGACGACCGGGTGGCCGAGGTCCAGGAGGGGGTGGGTGACGCGGCCGGTGCCGGCGCCCAGCTCCAGGATGGACGCGCCGTCCGGGATCGCGGCGTGGACGAGCGCGGCGCTGGCGGTGTCCGGGGGCAGCGCGGCGTAGAACTCCACCGCCGAGCCGTCGGGGGCGATGTCGCCGGGGCCGGTGCCGCTCGCTCGCATGGCGTCTCCGTTCAGTCGAGGTCGGCCGAGGTCCGGCCGCCGGACAGGGTGGGGTAGCCGGGGCCGCGGTCGAAGAACGGGGCCGGGCCGCGTTCGGCGCGCAGGCGGGCGCGGAGGTCCGCCGTCGCGGCGGGGTCGCCGACGACCACACCGTAGTCGTCGCGGGCGCCCCGGACCGAGACCTTGCCGTCGCGGACGTCGGCGGCGACGCGGGCCGGGTCGCGGTCCAGCGGGTCGCCCCAGCCGCCGCCCCCGGTGGTGCGGATCCGGATCACCTGCCCGGCGCGGACGGGGTGGTCGTCGACCAGGCCCTCCATCTCCTCGCCGTCGATGTCGACGCGGAAGGGGCGCCCGGCCCGGCCCCCGTTGACGCCCCAGCACGCCAGGATCGCGCGGTCGGCGATCGACATGTAGCTGGCGTCGCGGAGCATCCGCAGCCGCTTGTCGTAGCCGAGGCCGCCGCGGTGCTCCCCCGGCCCGCCCGAGTCGACGGCGAGGCCGAGGCCCTCCACGACGAACGGCCAGCGCGCCTCGGCGAACTCGGCCGGGATGTTGCGGGAGTCGGGGACGACGTGGATGGTGTCCTCGCCGTCGGCGTAGTAGCGGCCCCCGGAGCCGCCGCCGAGCACCTCGCGCATCAGGTACGGGCCGCGGTCGTCCTCCCCGTACACGCCGGTGTAGCGGATCGTCTCCTGGTCGGCGGGCATCCGGCCGCCGGTGGCCTTGGCCAGGACGCCCGCCAGCACGCCGAGCAGCCGCAGGATGACGAACGTGCGGGCATTGGTCGGCGCCGGGAACACGGGCGTGAGCAGGGTGCCCTTGCCGGGGAACCGCATCTCGATGAGCGGCACCACGCCCTCGTTGACGTCCAGCTCGGCGGCGCGCTCGGGGGTGTCGGCGAGGTTGCGCAGGACGGGCGCCAGCCACTTCTTGAGGAAGACCCCGTCGGCGTAGTCGCCGGCGTGGTTGATCGGGCCCTTGGCCTGCGGGGACGTCCCGGTGAAGTCGATGACCAGCGGCACGTCCGCGGCCTTGTCGACGGTGAGGGTGATCCGCTGGGCGTGCAGCCGGGGCGGGTCGACGCCGTCGTGCTCGGCGTAGTCCTCCCAGGCGAACACGCCGTCGGGGATCTTGGCGAGCAGCTCGCGGCGGAACGTCGCGGTGGTCCGGTCGATGATCGCGTCGAAGCACGCCTCGACGTCCGCGCGGCCGTACCGGGCGAACAGCTCGCCGAGCCGCCGCGCGCCCATCAGGCAGGCCGAGCACTCGGCGTCCAGGTCGCCGGCGAGCGAGTCGGGCATCCGCGAGTTGCGGGTCATGATGCGCAGCGCCGCCTCGTTCGGCACGCCCCGGTCATACAGCTTGATCGGGGGGACCATCAGGCCCTCCTCGAAGGCGCTGCGCGCGTGGCCGGGCATCGAGCCGGGCACCGCGCCGCCGATGTCGTCGTGGTGGCCGAACGCCTGGACGAACGCGACCACCTCGCCGTCCTGGAAGACCGGGACGGTGACGCACAGGTCCGGGAGGTGCCCGATGCCGCCCTCGGACAGGTACACGTCGTTGTGGAAGTACACGTCGCCGGGACGCATCGTGCCGAGCGGGAAGTCGCGGGCGATCGGCTGCACCAGCGCGGAGTAGGAGCGGCCGGTGAGCTTGCGCAGGCGGCGGTCGTGGATCCCGGCGCGGAAGTCGTGCGCGTCCCGGATCATCGGGGACCGCGCGGTGCGGGCGATGGCGGTCTCCACCTCGCGCTCGACCGACCCGAGGGTGCCCTCGACGATCTCCAGCAGGACGGGGTCGGGGGCCGTCATCGCCGGACCACCACCAGGTTGCCGAGGCCGTCCACGCGGGCGCGGAAGCCGGGGTGCAGCGGGAGGGTCGAGCCGAACTCCTCGATGACGGCGGGGCCCTCGACCTCCGCGCCGGGCGGGAGCTTCTCGCGCCGGTACACCGCCGCCTCCGTCCACGCGTCGAAGTAGACCTCGCGGAGGCCGGCCGGCGCCGCCGCCCCGGACCCGGCCGGGCGTTCGCGCAGGCGGGGGCGGGTGATGGGGCCGATCCCGGAGACCCGCAGGTTGACCCATTCGACGGGGTGCCGGCCGGCGTCGTCGCGGTGGCCGTAGCCGTACAGGGCGGTGTGGGCGTCGTGGAAGCGCCGGACGACCTCCGCGCGGAACGCCTCGCCGACCGGCCCGTCCGGCGCCGGGACCCGCACCTCGAACGCCTGGCCGTAGTAGCGCAGGTCGGCCGAGCGGGCGAAGCGGCGGTGCCCGTCCGGGAAGCCCTCGCGGGCCAGGGCGTCGCCGGCCTCGCGTTCCAGGTCCGCGTAGACCCCGCCCAGGTCGGACGGGTCGAGCTCGGCGTCGCGGACGACGCGGGTGCGCACGTGGTCGTTCTTGACGTCGACGGTGAGCAGCCCGAACGCCGACACGTTGCCGGGGTTCTCCGGGACGACGGCGGCGGGCAGGCCGAGCACGTCCAGCAGGCGGCAGGCCAGCAGCGGCCCGGACCCGCCGAACGCGACCAGGGGGTAGTCGCGCACGTCCAGGCCGCGTTTGACGGTGATCTGCCGGATCGCGTTGGCCTGGTTCCAGGCGGAGATCTCCAGGATCCCGGCGGCGGCGCGCTCGGGGGTGAGGCCGAGCCGGGCGGCGAGGTCGCCGATGCCCGCGCGGGCCGCCGGCACGTCCAGCGGCACCTCGCCGCCGAGCAGGTGCGGCGGGATCCGGCCGAGCACGACGTGCGCGTCGGTGACGGTCGCCTCCGTCCCGCCGCGCCCGTAGCAGAGCGGGCCCGGGTCGGCGCCGGCGCTGCGCGGGCCGACCTTCAGCGCGCCCTCCGGCGAGATCCACGCGACCGAGCCGCCGCCGGCGCCGACCGTGACGATGTCGATCATGGGGATCTTGACCGGGTGCCGGCCGATCGACCCCTCGGTGGTGAGGGTCGGCTCGCCGTCCAGCACGACCGCGACGTCGGTGGAGGTCCCACCGCCGTCCAGGGTGACCACCGACCCGTGCCCGCTGCGCGCCACCACGAACGCCGCGCCGAGCGCGCCCGCGGCCGGGCCGGACAGGACGGTGGTGATCGGCTGGCGCGCGACCTCCTCGGCCGACAGGACGCCGCCGTTGCTCTTCATGACCAGCAGGGGCGCCGGGGCCGCCGCCCCGATCCGGGCCAAGTAGCCGTTCACCGCGGGTTTGACGGCGGCGTCCACGAGGGTGGTCACCGAGCGTTCGTACTCGCGGTACTCGCGCAGCACCTCGCACGACAGCGACACCACCGCCTCGGGGTGCTCGCGGCGCAGCACCTCGCGCATCGCCAGCTCGTGCGCGGGCGCCGCGTAGGAGTGCAGGAAGCACACGCCGATCGCGCGGATCCCCTGGTCGCGGAACCAGCGGGCCGCCTCGGCCGCGCCCGCCTCGTCGAAGGGGCGCAGCTCGGCGCCGGTGTGGTCGAGGCGCCCGCCGACCGTCCGGACCCGGTGCACCGGGACGATCCGCGGCGGCTTCACCCAGAAGTAGCTGTTGCCGTACCCGTCCGGGACGCTCTGCCGGGCGATCTCCAGGATCGCGCCGAAGCCCTCGGTGGTGATGAACCCGAGGTCCTCGATCCGGTCCTCCAGCAGCCGGTTGGTGGCCACGGTGGTGCCGTGCGACAGCGCCGCGACGTCCGCCGGACCCGCGCCTGCGAGGCCGAGCACCTTGGCGGTGGCCGACGCGAATCCGCGCGCCGGGTCCGCGGGCGTCGAGGGGGTCTTGGTGGTGATGATCTCCCCGGTGTCCTCGTCCAGGGCGACGACGTCGGTGAACGTCCCGCCCGTGTCGATCCCGATCCGCAGCCGACGTGCCATGCCAAGGGTCTACCGGCCGCGGCGCCCGGCGGAAACGTCGCAACCTGCCAATCGGGCGGGGCCTCTTTGGGCAGACCACTTTGCCGTTAGGCTGAACGGCGTTCATCCGACCCACCGACGACCTGCTGGAGCCCGCACATGGCGCTAGAACGGCCCGAGATCGACTTTCCCGAGGGTCAGCCGCCCGACTACCTCGACATCACCGACATCACCGAGGGCGACGGCCCGGAGGCCACCAAGGGCTCCACGGTGGCGATGCACTACGTCGGGGTGGCCTTCTCCAGTGGCGAGGAATTCGACGCCTCCTGGAACCGCGGCAGCACGCTCGACTTCGAGCTCGGCGCGGGCCGCATGATCAAGGGCTGGGACATGGGCATCCCGGGGATGAAGGTCGGCGGCCGGCGCAAGCTGGTCATCCCGCCGCACCTGGCCTACGGCGACCGCAGCCCGAGCCCGGCGATCAAGCCCGGCGAGACGCTGATCTTCGTGGTCGACCTGGTCTCGGTGAGCTGACGCTCACCGGCTCGGCCGGCGGCCTCAACGGCGGGCAATCGGGGGGTGAAATTCTCCCCCGATGCCCGCCTTAGCCGTTTCCGGGTGGAGACCGTTCGGTATCAGCCGTGCATGATCCGGGCGCGCGGGCTGACCAAGCAGTACGGGCCGAAGACGGCGGTCGACCATGCCGACTTCACCGTCGTGCCCGGCCGCGTCACCGGGTTCCTCGGGCCGAACGGCGCGGGCAAGTCCACCACGATGCGGATGATCCTCGGGCTGGACCGGCCCACCGCGGGCGACGTCACCGTGAACGGCCGGCACTACCGCGAGTTCGCCGCGCCGCTGCACGAGGTCGGCGCGCTGCTGGACGCCAAGGCCGTGCACGGGGGCCGCAGCGCCTACAACCACCTGCTGTGCCTGGCGCAGAGCAACGGCATCCCGCGCCGCCGGGTGGACGAGGTCATCGCGCTGGTCGGCCTCCAGACCGTCGCCAAGAAGCCCTCGCGGGGGTTCTCGCTCGGCATGGGCCAGCGGCTCGGCATCGCCGGCGCACTGCTCGGCGATCCCGGCATCCTGATGTTCGACGAGCCGGTGAACGGGCTGGACCCCGAGGGCATCCTGTGGATCCGCACGCTGATGCGGCGGCTCGCGTCCGAGGGCCGCACCGTGTTCGTGTCGAGCCACCTGATGTCGGAGATGGCGGTCACCGCCGACCACCTCGTGGTCATCGGCCGGGGCCGGATCCTCGCCGACACCGGGATGCGGGACTTCATCGACGCCAACGCCACCAGCCACGTCCGGGTCAGGTCGCCGCAGCTCGGCGAGCTGGAGCCGCTGCTGGCGGCGCGGGGCTGGCGGGTGGAGAGCGACCCCGACCTGAGCCTGCGGGTGTACGGGGCCGGTTCCGCGCAGGTCGGGGACATCGCCGCCGACCACGCGATCCGGCTGCACGAGCTGGGCATCGTCCAGCCGTCCCTGGAGGAGGCGTTCATGCAGCTCACCGAGGACACCGTCGAGTACCACGCCGGGCTGCCCGAGCCCGAGACGCCGCCGGGGACCCCGCCGGACGCCGCGCCGCCCGGCGGCGGGGGCCGGGGATGACCGCCGCCGCGGCGCCCGCACCCGCCGCGCCGGTGCGGAAGGCGTCCTTCGGCAACGTGCTCCTGTCCGAGTGGACGAAGATCCTCACGGTCAAGTCCACGTTCTGGACGCTGCTGGCCGGCGCGATCATCGTGATCGGGTTCTCGGCGCTGTGGGCGCTGGCGTTCACCACCTCCTACGACCAGCTCTCGCCGGCGGACCGGGCCACCCTCGAGCCGACCACCCCGATGCAGATCGCGTTCTACTTCGGCGAGGTGGTCTTCGGCGTGCTCGGCGTGCTGGTGATCACCACCGAGTACGGCACCGGGATGATCCGCACCTCGCTGACCGCGATGCCGCGCCGCGGCCACTACCTGGCCGCCAAGGCGCTGGTGCTCGGCGGCGTGGTGCTCGTCGCCGGGATGGTGGTCTCGTTCGCCTCGTTCTTCGTCAGCCAGGCCGTCCTGATGGCGCAGGACCTGAACGGCTCGCTCGGCGACAAGGGCGTGCTGCGCTCGGTGATCGGCGGCGGGATCTACCTGGCGCTGATCGCGGTCATGGCGCTCGGGGTCGGCACGCTGCTGCGGCACACCGCGGGCTCGGTGGTCGCGGTGTTCGTGATCCTGTTCATCCTCGGCATCGTCGGCAACTTCCTCCCCGGGCGGTGGGGCGAGACGGTCAACAAGTACCTGCCGTCCAACGCGGGCGCCGCGATCCTGTCGCCGGGCACGCCGGGCAACTCGCTCAGCCCCTGGACGGGGCTCGGGCTGTTCGCGCTGTACACGGCGATCGTGCTGGTGGTCGCGCTCGTCCTCTTCGAGCGCCTGGACGCCTGAGCCCGAGCTGCCCGAGCCCGCGCCGGCCGTGCGGCCGAGCCCCGGGCTAGCCGTGCGGGCGCTGACCGTGCGGGAAGGCGGTGGACGCCTCGCCGAGAAGATCGGCGGCGTGCTCGCGGTACAGCGCCAGGTTGCGTTCGGCCAGGTGGTCGAAACCGTGCGGCACCGACGAGCCCGGCGTCAGCGACGCCATCGCCGCGTCCGGGTCCAGGCGCGCGGCGGCCCAGTCCTCGTGCGAGGCGGCGCGCGCGACGACCTCGGCGATCGGCGTGACGACCATCGAGTTGCCGAAGTAGAGGGTGCCGGCCGGATCGGCCCCGACGGCGTTGGCGGCCACCACGTACACGTGGTTGTCGTACGCGCGGGCGCGGCAGGTCAGCTCCCAGATGTCGGCCGAGCGCAGCAGCGCGGACGGGCGGCAGACGATCTCGGCGCCACGCACCGCCTGGATCCGCCACAGCTCGGGGAAGTCGCCGTCGAAGCAGATCGCCATGCCGATCCGCCCGAGCTCGGTGTCCACGACGCGGACGCCGGTGCCGGACGTGGCCCAGCCGCCGTGCCGGACGTCCTCGACCCGGAACGGGTGCGTCTTGCGGTAGACCCCGAGGACGTCCCCGCCCGGCCCGATCAGGACCGCCGCGTTGTGCACGGTCCCGGGCGCGGCGCCCCGCTCGTAGGTGCCGGCGCACAGGTGCACGCCGAGATCGCGCGCCGCCTCCTGGAGCGGCTCGGTGACGGGCCCGGGCACCGCCGAGACCAGCCCCCACAGGTCGGCGGCCGGGATCCCCGGGTTGAAGCCCGTGGTGCACGACTCGGGCAGCACCACCAGCTCGGCGCCGGAGCCCGTGACGCAGCGCGCCGTCCAGGCCACGGCCTTGTCGAGGTTGGCCCGCACGGTCGCGGCGGTGAGCGGTCCCGGCTCGGGCGCGAACTGCACCGCCGCCGCGGTGAAGGGCCTCATGCCGGACGTCCCGCGCGCCGCCCGCCGCGGCCGAGCGCGTAGCCGATGGCGACACCGGCCAGCGCGATCCCACCGCCCGTCGCGAACGCGGCGACCATCGGCCAGGGCGCGGTGCCGGCGGCGGGCGCCCGCCCTGGAGGCGGGCCGCCGGACGTGGTCACCACCGGCGCGTCGGCGACCGGCGCGGCGGTGGGCGAGGCGAGCGCGGGCGAAACGGCGGCGGGGACGGCGGCGGACTCTGCCGCGGCGGGCTCGGCTGCGGGCGCCGCGCGTTCGGCCTCCGGACGGGCCAGGTCCGCGGCGACGGCGGCGAAGAACTGCCCGGCGGTCCGCTTGGCGACGCCGCCGAGCATCCGCTGGCCGACACCGCCGATCATGCCGCCGACCGCGGCCTCGGCGTCGTAGTCGACCCGGGTCGAGCCGGCGCCGGCGCCGTCCGACAACCGCACCCGCACGGTGGCGTCGACGGTGCCGGGCGCGCCCTGGCCGCGGGCGCGCAGCACGAACGAGCGGGGCGGATCGGGGTCGGCCAGCTCGACCTGGCCGACATAGGTGCCCTGGACGGACGCGACGCCCGCCGACACCGTCATCCGGTAGGTGTCCGGGCCGGTGGGCTCCAGCGCGTGGCATCCGGGGATCGTTCTGGCCAGCACCGCGGGGTCCTGGAGCGCCTCCCAGACGCGCTGGACCGGGGCGGCGACGGTGGCACTGCCGGTGACCTGCATGGTCCGACCCTAGGGAATGGCGCGCCCCGGCCGAACGGCAAGAAGTGCCGAGTACACGCCGAGGATTGGGCAGTTCACCGTCCGAGCGCCCCGGCATGATCAGATATGTCGGGAAGATTCCGCGCCGTTCGCCCGAACCCCCGCCGGGCCCGGCGCGTCGACCGGAGAGGACCCCTGCCATCCCCGGCGAGCCGGACACGAACAGGAGAACATCGCTGATGCGAGCGAAGATGCCCGTGATCGCCACCGTGGGCGCCGTGGTGCTCGGCGTCGCCGCGGGCGGGTGGCCCGCGCTGGCCGCGCAGACGGGCGACTCGGGCCCGTCGGCGGAGGCCCGGTTCGGCGCGGTGCTCGCCGACCGGCAGTGGCCCGCGCCCGCGCCCGGCTCGTGGACGCCGCCGGAGCCGGCCAAGGACGGGCTGCCGCCGGTCGTCTCGCAGATCAAGACGCAGGACCGGGTCGTCTTCCTCACCATCGACGACGGCTACACCTACGACGCCGAGTTCGTGAACCTGGTGCGCAGGGAGAAGGTGCCGATCCTGACCTTCCTCACCTCCCGCTACATCCGGGGCGAGGGCCAGTACTTCCTGGCGATGCGCAACGCCGGGTCGCCGATGGAGAACCACACCATCAGCCACCCCGACATGAAGTCGCTCGGCCCCGAGGCCCAGAAGAAGGAGATCTGCGAGTCGTCCGACAAGATCGGCGCGCAGTACGGGCGGCGGCCCGAGATCTTCCGGCCGCCGTTCGGCAGCTTCAACGAGGCCACCCGCAGGGCCGGCAAGGAGTGCGGCATCAAGTCGTTCCTGCTGTGGTCGGCCGAGTACTACAACGGCACCTCGGGGCCCGGCGTCGGCTTCAACGGGTTCGCGCGCGGCGACGGCGGCAAGGGCTTCAAGCCCGGCGACATCATCCTCATGCACTACCGCACGGGCCTCGCGGGGCAGTTCAAGACGATGCTCGGCTGGATCAAGCAGCAGGGCTTCCGTCCCGCCGCGGTGCAGAACTACCTGCCGCGCTCCTTCGGCGGCAACGCCCCCGACGCGCCCGGCCCGGCCGGCACGCCCGAGTGAGGCCCGTGCCGAAGGGCGCGGTCCCGGCCGTGCTCCTCGCCCTGGTGACGGCGTCGTGCTCGCCGTCCGGCAGCGCGAAGGACGACGTGTCCGCCGCGATGGACGCCTTCGTCAAGGCCGCCCGGGACGGGGACGTCAAGGAGGTCTGCGGTCACATGGCCAAGGTGTACCGGGACGGCGGGTGCGAGCAGAACTGGTCGGACCGGGCGTTCCTGGCGACGCTCGGCAAGGCGGGCGTCAAGGTCGGCAAGGTCGACGAGAAGGCGGGCGAGGCGACCGTCTCGGTCACCGTGCCCGGCGCGGGCGGACGACCGCGCACCAGCGACTGGGAGCTGGTCAGGGTCGACGGGGACTGGCAGATCGCCCTCATGGGCCGCTGACCGCGCGGGTGCGCAGCGCGGGGTCGTGCTCGGCGCGGCGGCGCAGGTCGAACAGCTCGTCCGGGGAGAGCGGCATGGCGTCCACCCGGAGGCCCTCGGCGTCCTCGACCGCGGAGGCGATCACCGCCGACACCGGGATCACGCCGGCCTCGCCCGCGCCCTTGACGCCGAGCGGGTTGAGCGGCGACGGGGTCTCCAGGTGGTCGGTCTCGATGTGCGGCACCTCGGTCGCGTACGGCATCAGGAAGTCCATGAACGAGGCGTTCAGGAGCTGCCCCGACGCGTCGTACACCATCCGCTCGTAGAGGGCGCCGCCGATGCCCTGCGCCACTCCCCCGTGGATCTGGCCCTCCACCACCATCGGGTTGATGAGCCGCCCGCAGTCGTGCACCACCGCGTACCGCAGCACCCGCACCTCGGCGGTGTCCGGGTCGACCTCCACGATCGCCGCGTGCGCGCCCGCCGCGAACGTGGACCGGACCGGCGAGTAGTAGTCGCGGCCCTCCAGCCCCGGCTCGTCGCCCGCCGCGACCGGCGGCTCGGACGGCGACCCGCCCACGGCGAACTGGGTCGCGGCGGCGGTCTGCTCGTCGAAGGCGTACCGCAGCGGGTTGGACAGCACCGCGACCGTCCGCAGCGGCACCGACGCCGACCGGTCGCCGCGCACGTGCACCTCCCCCTCGGTGATCTCCAGATCGGACGGGTCGGCCTCCAGCGCCTCGGCGGCGATCCGCAGCGCCTTGGCGCGCACCTTGCGGCAGGCGAGCGCGATCGCGTTGCCGCTCATCACCGCGGCGCGGGACGCGAAGGTGCCGACCGCGTACCCGAACCGGCGGGTGTCGCCGGTCGTGACGTGCACGTCGGCGATCGGCACGCCGAGCTCGGTGGCGGCGATCTGCGCGAACACGGTCTGGTGGCCCTGCCCCTGCGAGGTCAGCCCGGTCGACACGTGCACCCGCCCGGCCGAGTCGATCTCGACGTGCCCGCCCTCGTACGGGCCGACGCCGGTGCCCTCGACGTAGCAGCCGAGCCCGACGCCGATCCGGCGGCCCCGCGCCGCCGCCTCGGCCCGGAGCGCGCCGAAGCCGTCCCAGCCGATCAGGTCGCGCACCTTGCGGAGCAGCCCGGGGTAGTCGCCCGAGTCGTAGATCAGCGGGCGGCCGTCCTGGAACGTCAGGCCCTGGTCGTAGGGGAACTCGTCCGGCTGGATGAAGTTGGCCGCGCGCACCTCGCCGCGGTCGAGGCCGAGGTGCCCGGCGATGCGGTCCATCGTCCGCTCCATGCAGAACACGCCCTGCGGACGGCCCGCGCCCCGGTACGGGGTGACGATGAGGGTGTTGGTGTAGAGGCTGACGACCTCGGCCCGGTACGCACCGATCTTGTACGGGCCGAGGAGCTGGGTGGAGGTGACGATCGGGATGACGATGCCGTACGGGGTGTAGGCGCCGTGGTCGTGCCGGATCCGCACGTCCAGCCCGAGCACCCGGCCCGCGCCGTCGAACCCGACCCGCACGTCGTGGAGCTGACCGCGCTCGTGCGCCGCCGCGACGAAGTGCTCGCGCCGGTCCTCGGCCCACTTGACCTCGCGGCCGAGCAGCCGCGCCGCCCACGGGACCAGCACCTCCTCCGGCCACGGGTGGACGATCTTCACGCCGAACCCGCCGCCGACGTCGGGCGCGACGACCTCGACCTTGCCCGCCGGCAGGTCCAGCCGCGCCGCGATCGCCGCGCGCACGCTGGTGGACGCCTGGGTGGAGGTGTAGACGCGCAGCGACCCGTCGTCGGCGTCCCAGCGCGCGCAGACGCCGCGTCCCTCCAGCGGGGTGGACGCGCTGCGCTCGATCGCGAGCCGGAACTCCAGCACGTGCGGGGCCGCGTCGATCGCCGCCGCCGCGTCGCCGTTCTCCTGGAGCAGCACCGCGCCGACGTTGCCCGGCACGTCGTCGTGCACCAGGTCGCGGGCGGCCTCGGCGTTCTCGATGCCGACGACGGCGGGCAGCCGCTCGTACTCGACCCGGATCAGCCCGGCGGCGTCCTCGGCGAGGTAGCGGTCGGCGGCGACGACCATCGCGACCGGCTCGCCGACGTGCCGGACGACGTCGCGGGCCAGCGGCCGGGCCGTCCGCCCGTGGGTGAGCGCGGGATGCGGGAGGAGCACCGGCAGCGGCGCCCCGACCTGGTCCGGCAGGTCCTCGAAGGTGTAGATCGCGACGAGGCCGTCCACGTCGAGCGCGCCGGTCACGTCGATGTCGAGGATGCGGGCGTGGGCGTGCGGGGACCGGACGAACGCCGCCGCGAGCGCGTCACGGCCGAGATCGTCGAGGAACCGGCCGCGCCCGGTGAGCAGCCTCGGGTCCTCGCGGCGCGCGACCGGCTCGCCGAACATCCGCGTGCTCACCGTCCGCCCTCCCCTGCCTCGCCGGCCGGGGGCCCGCCGGACGCGGGATCGGCGGCGATCAGCTCGGAGGCGCGGCGGACCGACCGGCGGATGTTCTGGTAGCCGGTGCAGCGGCACAGGTTGCCCGAGATCCCTTCGAGGATCTCGTCGTCGGTGGGGCGCGGGGTGTCGCGCAGCAGCGCGGTCACGGTGCACAGGAAGCCGGGCGTGCAGAACCCGCACTGGAGGCCGTGGCATTCCTGGAACGCGCGCTGGACGGGCGACATCTCCCCGTCCGGCGCGGCGAGGCCCTCCACGGTGGTGACCTCGTGGCCGGAGGCGGTGACCGCGAACATCAGGCACGACCGCACCGGCTCCCCGTCCAGCAGCACCGTGCAGCATCCGCACACGCCGTGCTCGCAGCCGACGTGCGTGCCGGTCAGCCCGAGCCCGTGCCTGAGCAGGTCCGACAGCAGCCGCCGCGCGGGCGCGCGGGCCGTGCGGCGCACCCCGTTGACGGTCAGCTCGATCTCGAAGGTCTCCTCCGTCATCGGCCCTCCCCGGCCCGGTCGATCGCGTCGGCGGTCGCGGCCCGCAGCGCGCGCCCGGTCAGGACGCCCGCCAGGTGCCGCCGGTAGTCGGCGCTCGCATGGATGTCGGACTCGGGATCGACCCGCTCGCGCGCGTACGCGGCGGCGTCCTCCCAGTCGCCGCCGCCCGAGACCGCGTCCGCGCCCGCGCAGGCCGCGGTCAGGTCGAGGACGAGCGGAACGCCCGCGACGCTCAAGTACCCGGCGCGCGCCGCCGCGACCCGCAGGCCCGCGTCGAGGGTGACCGTCGCGGCCACCCCCACCAGCGCGTAGTCGCCGTGCCTGCGGGCGATCTCGACGAACGCGGTGCCGGTGCGCGGCGGCAGCGCCGGGAAGAACGCCGACACGGCCAGCTCGCCGGGGAGCAGGGCCGGCTCCAGCGGGCCGAGGAAGAACCCGCCGGCCGGGATCGTCCGGCGCCCGGCCGCCGAGGCCGCCTCCACCGAGCCGTCCAGCAGGGCCAGGACGGCGGGCAGCTCGGCGGACGGATCGGCGTGGGCCAGGCTGCCGACCACGGTCCCCCGGTTGCGGACCACCGGGTGGGCGACGTGCGCCAGCGCCCGGCGCAGCAGCGGCTGGACGGCGGCGGCCTCGGCCGAACGCCCGACCCGGGCGTGCCGGGCGAGCGCGCCGACCCGCACGCCCGCGCCGGTGACCTCGAGGGTGTCGAGCTCCGCGACGCGGTTGATGTCGACGAGGCGCTCGGGCGCGGCCAGCCGCATGTTGAGCAGCGGGATGAGGCTCTGCCCGCCCGCCAGCACCTTGCCCACGCCCCCTCCGCCGGTGTCGCTGCCGGTGCCGGGTGCGGCCGGGGCGAGGGCGGCGAGGGCCTCGGGGAGGGTGCGCGGGGCGCGGTAGGCGAAGGGCGGCGGCTTCACGGCGGCGTCAGCCCGCGTCCGTCGTGGGCGGGCGCACCGGGCCGCCGATCTCCCGTTCGTCCGGCGCGATCATGCCCCCGCCGGTGCCGTCCGGGCCCCGCCGGGCACCGGCCACGGCGTTCAGCGCGTGGTACCCGACCAGCACCGCGACGGTGCCGAACGCGATGCCCTGGAGCGGGAAGTCATCGGTGATCTTGAGAGTGACGTCGCCGATGGCCAGGATGACGGCGGCGGCGACCGGGACCAGGTTGACCGGGTCGGCGAAGTCGACCCGGTTCTCGATCCAGATCTTCGCGCCGAGCAGGCCGATCATCCCGTACAGCACCACGGTGATGCCGCCGAGCACGCCGCCCGGCGTCGCCGCCACCAGCGCCCCGAACTTCGGGCACAGCCCGAACGCGATCGCCACCACCGCCGCCACGTAGTACGCCGCCGTCGAGTAGATCCGGGTGGCGGCCATGACGCCGATGTTCTCGGCGTAGGTGGTGGTGGGCGAGCCGCCGACCCCGCTGGCCAGCACCGTGCCGAGCCCGTCGGCGGCGATCGCGCGGCCGAGCACCGGGTCCAGGTCGTCGCCGGTCATCGCCGCGACCGCCTTGACGTGCCCGGTGTTCTCGGCGATCAGCGCGATCACGGCGGGCAGGGCGAGCAGGATCGCCGAGGTCGTGAAGTCGGGCGCGTGCAGGCTCGGGAAACCGAACCAGTCGGCGCCCTTGATGCCGGTGAAGTTCACCCGGTCGTGCGGGAACGCGGTCGCGACGCAGTACGGGCCCTCCTTCGCGCACGGCCGGCCCGCCGCGTCCAGCAGGTTCTGGCCCGGCAGCACCGAGGTGATGCGGCCCGCGACGTTGTCGAGCACCCACGACAGGACGAACCCGAAGACCAGCGCCAGCAAGATCGACACCCGCGCCCAGAAGCCGCGCAGCAGCACCGTGCACAGCACCGCGAACGCCAGCGTCAGCAGGCCCGTCCACTGGTCCTGCGGCCAGTAGGTGTTGGCGACCACCGGCGCCAGGTTGAACCCGATCAGCATCACCACCGCGCCGGTCACCACCGGCGGGAACACCCGCTGGACCACCTCGCCGCCGAGCACGTGGATGAGCACCCCGACCGCGACCAGCACCGCGCCCGCGACCAGGATCGCGCCGGTCACCGTGGCGCTGTCGCCGCCCGCCGCGCGGATCGCGGCGACCGCCCCGACGAACGAGGCGCTGCTGCCCAGGTAGCTCGGCACCCGCCCGCGCACGATCAGCAGGAACAGGATCGTCGCGACCCCGGACATCATGATCGACAGGTTCGGGTCCAGGCCCATCACGACCGGGAACACGAACGTCGCCCCGAACATCGCGACCACGTGCTGGGCGCCGATGCCCGCGGTCCGCGGCCAGGTCAGGCGCTCGTCCGGCCTGACCACCTCGCCGGGGGGCGGGGTCCGCCCGTCGCCGTGCAGCTTCCAGCCCATCACCATCGGGGCCCTCCTCCGGGGCTGTACCCGAGCGGCGGCCTCCCGCTGCGGCCGTGCTCATGCGGGCAAGGTAGATCTACCCAGGTGGGCGGGCATCGGCGACAACTGCCAAACCGCGGGTCCACGTTTGGGAGGTAAGGGCGGGGGATGTCACGGCCCGGGCGGCGGGCGCTCAGATCCCCCTCATCCGCAGCACGTGCAGGGCGAGGGTCAGGTTGAGCCGCAGATGCGCGTCCTCGGTGAACCTGCCGAGCATCCGCTCCAGCTTCCCGATCCGATAACGGAGCGTATTGTAGTGGAAGTGCAGCCGCCGTGCCGTCTCGGCCACGTTGAGGTTGGTCTCCAGCAGCACCTGAAGGGTGCGGCGCAGGTCGACCAGCTCCGGCTCGTCGTCGGCGGCCAGCACGCCCAGCGTCTCGCGGACGAACGCGTGCAGTTCGGCCGGGTCCGACACCAGGCTGAGCAGCCGGTACACGCCGAGCTGGTCGAAGTGCGCGCGGGCCCCGGCGCCGTGCAGCTGCCGCCCGACCCGCACCGCCTTGACCGCCTGGTCGTAGGCCTCGGGCAGCGCGGCGGGCGAGGTCACGGTGCGGCTGATCCCGGTCGAGAAGGTGCGCCGCACCGCCAGATGCTCGGCGAACACCGCCGCCGCCTCCTTGACCAGCGTTTGGACCGGTCCTGCGGCGGCGCCCTCGAGATCGTCGCCGTCCACCCCGATGACCGCGACGACCTCGTGCGCGAAGCTGGCGACCGCCGCGCCCCGGTCGTGCCGGCGCACCGCCGTCGTCCAGGCGGCGGCGAGCCGCTCCTGGGCCGTCCGCTCCTCCGCGCCCCGCCCGCTGCGCGCACCGCCCGCACCACCGGTGCCGGACGCGTCGGCGTCGGCGCCGCGTCCCCGGGACGCGGCCTCGCCGCCGGGCGCCGCGGCCACGGCACCCCGGGCCCGTCCGCCCGGTTCGGCGGCGCGGGGCCTGGCCTCCGCCTCCGTCCCGCGCGGGCGCCCGTCCAGCTCGGCGACGACCACCATCACCGGCCGGTCCAGGTCCCAGCCGAACCCGTCGCAGTGCGCCACGACCCGGTCGTCGTCGCCCGCCCGGCCGGCCAGGATGTCGCGCAGGAAGTCGGCCCGGTACTTGCTCTCGACCGCCGCGACGGCCTGCTGCTTGGTTACCACCAGCGCGGCGACGGTCGCGGCGCGCTCCAGGATGCCGAGATCGGTGCCGCGCAGCGCCGCGCTCGGGCTGAACGCGATGATCCGTCCGTGGTCGAAGCCGCCCGCCACCACCGGCACCACCAGGTGGTCGCCGGTGCCGTGCGCGCCGCCGAGGCCGCAGCCGCCGCGCCCGCACGCCGCGTGCCGGCCCGCGTCGAACGCCCGCATCGCCTGCACGTGCTCCTCCGGCCCGGCGCCCGCCACGACCCGCTGCTCGCCGTCCAGGACGACGACCGCGACCTCCAGCAGGGCGGCCACCTCGTCCACCACCTCCTGGAGGCCGCCGCCGCACAGCACGATCTGCACCAGCGCGCGGTGCACCTCCTCGGTGCGGGCGAGCACGGCCGCCTGCCGGTTGAGGATGTCGGTCAGCACCTGGTTGAGGATGTCGTCGAAGCCGACGTCGTTGGGCAGCAGGATCAGCGGGAAACCGCGCCGGTCCGCCTGCGCGATCATCTCCGCGGGCAGCGTCTCCAGGTACCGGCCCAGCTTGATCGCCAGCGCCGCCAGGCCGCGCTCGTCCAGGTCGGCGACCAGGTTGTCGAGCGACTGGGGGGTGTTGCGCAGGGGGTAGCCGGTGGTCAGCAGCAGCTCGTTGGGCTTGACCCACGACAGGATGTCGGGGACCTCCATCACGTTGAGCCGCTGGACGATGCGGCCGAGGCCGCTCCGGCCCGCGATGAGGCGGGCACCGTTCAGGGTGGAGACGCCGAGAACCTCGCCGACCGAGAGGCCGTGGGTCAGTGTTCCGGTGCTAGCGAGCCGGAGGGCCGGTGGGCCCGGGTCCGCGCTGGTGTCACTCATGCCAGGGGTCACCTCGCCTTTTGGTGCGTACATCGCCCGAAACGGCGTGATCGCTACCGCTTTCTGATCAACCCTGACAACAAAGACGAACGATGACAACCATCCTTGGCAGCTTTCTCCATACGACCTGTCGCGCGCCGCGGTCTAACGTCCCACCAGAGGCCGGGGACCCGACGGCGGACGGCCTGCGACCGGCATCGACAGCGGCTTCGGGAGGACCAGTGACCGCCCTCGTTCGCGAGCCGATCCCGCTGACGGCACGGCCGGGACCGCGTCCCCCCGCCGCCGGCGCCGCGAGCCTCATGCTGCGCCCGGTACTCGACCCGCCACGCCGCCCGGCGCGGGTGATCGCGGTCTTCCCGACCGCGGTGTACCTGGAGCTGCGCGGCCCCGAGGAGCCCCGGGTGGTCGCGGTCGTCACCTCCGACGCGGTGCGTCCGCCGAACGCCGTCGTCGTCGTGGCCGAGCGCCGGGACCGTCCCTTCCACCGGATCCGCGAGGGCCTGGAGGCCTGGGTCGGCGACGGCCGCGTCGAGGCGGCCGGCCTGCACGTGCGGGTCCGCCGCTGGTGGGCCCCCTCCCCCGCGCTCGGCACGATGTCGCCGCCGGCCCTGGCGCGCGGCCTGCGGTCGCTGGAGAACTCCCTCACCGCCGCCGGGATGACCGGGGGCGGCCTGGCCGGCCACCCCGACCCGCTCCAGCTCGCCGAACGCTGCGCGGCCGGCGACCTGGCGGGCGCGGTCGAGGCCGCCGAGCGCATCGTCGGCCTCGGGCCCGGCCTCACCCCGAGCGGCGACGACATCCTGTCCGGCATGCTGGTCTCGCTGCGGCTGCTCGGCGGCGCCGTCCGGCCCGGCGGCACGGCGGTGTGGCTGGCCGACTGGCTCGGCGCGGCGGTGACCGCCGACGCGGGCACCCGCACCACCGCGCTGTCGGCCACCCTCCTGCACTGCGCCGCGGCCGGCGGCGCCGGCGCCGAGGTCGCCGCCGTCCTGCGCGGCGTCGCCGGTCACGAGGCACCCGCCGCGGCGGTCCGCCGGCTGCTGTCGGTCGGCCACACCTCCGGCGCCGACCTGGCCTGGGGCGTCCTGGCCGGCTCCCGCGCCACCCTCGCCCTCGCCTCCGCCACCGAACACTCCCACCGGGCCACAGCATGAGCCGAGCGGGGAGCACATGAGCGAGGTGGAGGGGCGCGGCGCCGCCTGGACTGACGAGCGAGGAACGAGCGAGGAGGGAAGGCGGCGCCCAAAAGCGCCCCGAAGCCGAGCGGGGAACACAGCATGAGCGAGGTGGAGGGGCGCGGCGCCGCCTGGACTGACGAGCGAGGAACGAGCGAGGAGGGAAGGCGGCGCCCAAAAGCGCCCCGAAGCCGAGCGGGGAACACAGCATGAGCGAGGTGGAGGGGCGCGGCGCCGCCTGGACTGACGAGCGAGGAACGAGCGAGGAGGGAAGGCGGCGCCCAAAAGCGCCCCGAAGCCGAGCGGGGAACACAGCATGAGCGAGGTGGAGGGGCGCGGCGCCGCCTGGACTGACGAGCGAGGAACGAGCGAGGAGGGAAGGCGGCGCCCAAAAGCGCCCCGAAGCCGAGCGGGGAACACAGCATGAGCGAGGTGGAGGGGCGCGGCGCCGCCTGGACTGACGAGCGAGGAACGAGCGAGGAGGGAAGGCGGCGCCCAAAAGCGCCCCGAAGCCGAGCGGGGAACACAGCATGAGCGAGGTGGAGGGGCGCGGCGCCGCCTGGACTGACGAGCGAGGAACGAGCGAGGAGGGAAGGCGGCGCCCAAAAGCGCCCCGAAGCCGAGCGGGGAACACAGCATGAGCGAGGTGGAGGGGCGCGGCGCCGCCTGGACTGACGAGCGAGGAACGAGCGAGGAGGGAAGGCGGCGCCCAAAAGCGCCCCGAAGCCGAGCGGGGAACACAGCATGAGCGAGGTGGAGGGGCGCGGCGCCGCCTGGACTGACGAGCGAGGAACGAGCGAGGAGGGAAGGCGGCGCCCAAAAGCGCCCCGAAGCCGAGCGGGGAACACAGCATGAGCGAGGTGGAGGGGCGCGGCGCCGCCTGGACTGACGAGCGAGGAACGAGCGAGGAGGGAAGGCGGCGCCCAAAAGCGCCCCGAAGCCGAGCGGGGAACACAGCATGAGCGAGGTGGAGGGGCGCGGCGCCGCCTGGACTGACGAGCGAGGAACGGCAGGAGACACAGATTGGGTTGAGGTTCGGCGGGGGGCCTACCGCGACTCGGTTTCGCTGATGCGGGTGAGCCGGAGCATCGTGGGGCGGGACGGGGTGACCGAGGCGATGGCCGCGATGGGCACCGGGCTCAACCTGGAGGTGCTGGCCCGGATGGGGTTCGCGGTGCCGGGGGGCACGGGGCCGGGCGACCTGGTGGTGGCGATCCGGGCGGGCGCGGAGGAGGCGCTCGACGGGGCCAGGGACGCGCTGGACGGGCTGCTGCGCGGACGCGAGCCGGCGGCGGACGGCGCCGGGCTGTTCGGGGCGCCGCCGCCCGCGCGGACGACGGCGGCGGCGGCGTCGCGGACGGACGCGGGCATCGCCCTGCTGTCGGTGCCGGGCCCGCATGTGGTGCCCGAGGCGATGGACGCGCTGAACGCCGGCCTGAACGTGATGATCTTCAGTGACAACGTGCCGGTCGGCCAGGAGGTCGCGCTCAAGGAGGAGGCGGCGCGGCGCGGCCTGATCGTGATGGGGCCGGACTGCGGAACCGCGGTGGTCGGCGGCGCCGGGCTGGGGTTCGCGAACGCGGTGCGGCCGGGCCCGGTGGGCGTGGTGGCGGCGTCCGGCACGGGCGCGCAGCAGCTCATGTGCCTGCTGGACGCGGCGGGCGTCGGGGTGAGCCATGTGCTCGGGGTGGGCGGGCGCGACCTGTCGACCGAGGTGAGCGGCCGGTCGTCGCTGGCCGCGCTGGCCGCGCTGGACGCCGATCCGGCGACCGAGCTGATCATGCTGGTGTCCAAGCCTCCGGCGCCGCGAACCGCGGATCTGATCCGGGAGGCGGCGCGGCGGCTCGACACCCCCGTGGTGTTCGCGCTGCCGGCGCCCGGCGAGGACGATCTGACCCGGGCGGCGGAACGGGCGCTGGCGGCGCTCGGCCGGCCGGTGCCGGACTGGCCGCGCTGGCTCGCGTCCGGCCGGGACGGGGCGGGACGGGACGGACGGGGCGGCGAGAGCGGGCGGGCGCTGCGCGGGCTGTTCGCCGGCGGGACGCTGCGCGCCGAGGCCGAGGCCGTGGCGCGCGACCTGCTCGGCTGGGACCTGGAGGCGGGCGGGCACCGGCTGGTCGACTACGGCGACGACGCCTACACCCGGGGCCGCGCGCATCCGATGATCGACCCGACGCTGCGGCTGGAGGCGCTGGCCGACCAGGCCGCCGATCCGGGCTGCGGGGTGCTGCTGCTCGACGTGGTGCTGGGGTTCGGCGCCGACCCCGATCCGGCGGGCGCGCTCGCGCCCGTGCTCGCCGCGGCGCTACGGGACCGTGGCGACCTGGCGGCGGTGGTGTCCCTGTGCGGGACGCCGGCCGATCCGCAGGACCGCGACCGGCAGGCGGCGGCGCTGTGCGACGCGGGCGCGGACGTGTTCGCGTCCAACGCCGAGGCCGCCCGGCACGCGGTGCGGGCGGTGGCGGGGGCCGAGGGGGAGGCGTAGATGGGTGGGACCGGGCAGCGGCTGGGCGGTCTGCTGAACCGCGAGCCGCGGGTCGTCGCGGCGGGCGTCGGGGTGCTGGCCGACGCGCTCGTCCAGCAGGCCGTGCCGGTGGAGGGCGTCGACTGGAGACCGCCGCCCCCGGGCACCGAGGCGGCGCTGGCGGCGGTGCTCGGACGCCCCGGGCAGGCCGCGGCCGACGCGCTCGCCGTGGGGCGGATGCTGACCGCGCGGCCGGAGCTGGTGGACGTGCGGCCCGCCGGGGAGGTCCTCGGGCTGGAGCCGGGCACGTTCCTGCACGCGGGACCGCCGCTGGAGTGGGAGCGCGCGTCCGGGCCGATGCGGGGCGCGCTCGTCGGGGCGATGCTCCTCGAAGGGCTCGCCGCGACGCCGGAGGAGGCGGCCGGCGCCCTCGCGCGCGGTGCCGCGACGCTCGACCCGTGCCACCACCACGGCACGGTGGGGCCGATGGCGGGCGTGGTGAGCCCGTCGATGTGGATGCTGGTGGTGCGGGACGCCGAGCACGGCGGCACCGCGTACTGCTCGCTGAACGAGGGCCTCGGCAAGGTGCTGCGGTACGGGGCGTACGGGCCGGAGGTCATCGAGCGGCTGCGCTGGATGGGCGCCGGGCTGGGCCCGCTGCTGCGCGAGGCGGTGCGCCGGCACGGCCCGGTCGACCTGCTGTCCATCATGGCGCAGGCGCTCCAGATGGGCGACGAGCTGCACAACCGCAACCGGGCGGCGACGGCGCTGCTGGTGCGCGAGCTGGCGGCCGACCTCGCCGCCGCCGACGCGCCCCGCGACCGGGTCGCCGAGGTGTTCCGGTTCGCGGGCGGCAACGACCACTTCTTCCTCAACGCGGGGATGGCGGCGGCGAAGGCGGCGGCCGACGCCGCGCGGGGCGTGCCCGGGTCCGGGCTGGTGGTGGCGATGGCGCGCAACGGCACCGATTTCGGGATCCAGCTCTCGGGCACCGGCGACCGCTGGTTCACCGGGCCCGCGGGCGTCCCCGACGGGCTGTACCTGGGCGCGTACGGGCCGGACGACGCCAACCCCGACATCGGCGACTCGGCGATCACCGAGACCGCGGGGATGGGCGGGTTCGCGCTCGCCGCCGCGCCCGCGATCGTGCGTTTCGTCGGCGGCGAGGTGCCGGACGCGGTGGCGGCGACGCAGCGGATGTACGAGATCACCCTGGCCGAGCACCCGGCGCTCCAGATCCCGCTGCTGTCCTTCCGGGGCACCCCGGCCGGGATCGACGCGACCCGGGTGGTGCGGACCGGGATCCTGCCGGTCATCGACACCGGCATCGCGGGACGGGAGGCGGGCACCGGGCAGGTCGGCGCCGGGCTGGTCGAGCCGCCGGCCGAGGTCTTCACCGCCGCGCTGCTCGCGCTGGCCGAGGACGGGAGCCGCCCGGAGCCGCCGCGGTGAGCGGCCGATCGGGCCGGGCCGGGACTCCCCACGGGGCCCGATCTTGGGGGATCATGGCGGGGTGAACTTGAGCGTCTCCTCGATCGACGACCTGTCCGCGCGCGTCTCCGCCGTCCGCGACGAGCATCGGCTGCACTTCCCGGGGGCGGCCACCGGACGGCAGCCGGTGCACACGGTGTACATCCCGGCCGACCGGTTCGCGCACTCGACGCCCGCCGAGTACGGCGCCGAGGCGCTGCGTCTCCTCAACACGCACACGCCGGGCGCCGGGTCGTTCGGCGGGGCGTTCGGCATCGACCCCGAGATCGCCGGGCTGGTCCGCGAGCGGGTGGCGGCCAAGCTCGCGCACGAGCCGGTCGAGGACGTCCGCATCGACTTCGAGGACGGCTACGGGACGCGTCCCGACGCCGAGGAGGACGCGCACATCGGGCAGGTGGTCGAGGAGATCGGCACCGCCTACCAGGCCAAGACGCTCCCGCACTACTGGGGGCTGCGGGTCAAGTCGTTCGCCGACGGCGGCCACGAGCGCGCGATGCGGACGCTCGACGGGTTCCTCACCGCGCTGCGCGACCGGCTCGGCCGGCTGCCCGGCGGGTTCACCATCACCTTCCCGAAGGTGGTGATGGCCGAGCACGTCGCGCTGTTCGTGGAGTACCTGGACCGGCTGGAGACCTCGCTCGGGCTGCCCGCGGGCATCCTGCGCTTCGAGGTGCAGGTGGAGACGGCCGAGGCGATCATCGACCACGAGGGCCGGACCGGGCTGCGCGCCATCGCCGGCGCCGCCGGCGGCCGGATGACCGCCGCGCACTTCGGCGTGTTCGACTACACCGCCGCCTGCGGGCTGCCGCCCGAGGAGCAGCGCCTCGACCATCCCGCGTGCGACTTCGCCCGGCACGTGATGCAGGTCGCGTTCGCCGGCACCGGTATCCGGCTGTCGGACGGCTCCAGCAACGTGATCCCCCGCAACGACGGCCCCGACGAGGTCAACGAGGCGTGGGCGGTGCACGCCGCGCAGGTGCGGCACTCGCTGCGGCACGGCTTCTACCAGGGCTGGGACCTGCATCCGGCGCACCTGCCGAGCCGGTACGCGGCCGTCTACGCCTTCCACCTGTCCGGGGTCGACGACGTGATCGGCCGCGTCCGGGCCTGGCAGGAGCGGGCGGCGGTGGGCGGGCACGGGGTGGTGGACGAGCCCGCGACGGTCCGGGCCCTGGTCGACCGGCTGCGCCGCGCCGTCGACTGCGGCGCCCTCGACGAGAGCGCGCTCCCCGAGGGCGCGCTCCCCGAGGGCGCCTGAACCGCGCCGGTCAGCGGCCCCGGCCGAAGACCCGGTCAGCGGGCCTCCTGGCCCCTGAACTCGGCCAGGTCGCCCGGGGTGTCGATGTCGTCGGGCGCCGCGACCCCGTCGCACGGGACGTGCGTGACCAGCCCGGGGTTGGCGCGCAGGAACGCGCGCGCGCCGACGTCTCCCGCCGCTCCCCCGGCCACGGCCGCGAAGTGCTCGGCCCCGATGAGCACCGGGTTGCGCGGCTTCCCGCCGTAGGTCGCGACCGCGACGCGGGCGCCCGCCTCGTACGCCTCGATCAGCCGCGCGACGGCGGCGGAGGTGATCCGGGGCTGGTCGACCAGCGCGACGATCACGGCGGGGCAGGCCGGCGGCAGCGCGGCGAGCCCGGCGCGCAGCGACGAGCCCATGCCGGTGCGCCACTCGGCGTTGGGCACCACGACCGCGCCGATCACCTCGATCTGCGCGGCGCCGGACACCACCAGCACCGGCGAGCAGCCCCCGCTCCGCAGCATGTGCACGCCCCGGTCGACCAGGCGCTCGCCGTCCAGCTCCACCAGGGCCTTCGGCCGGCCGAGCCGGCTGCCCTCCCCCGCGGCCAGCAGCAGGCCGGCCGGGGGCTCCTCACCGTGCAGGGTCATCGACCGAGGGTAGCCCTCCTCACCCGGACCGACCAGCGTTTACCGGGGGCCGTCAGGTGCCGCGCCGGTCCCGCCGCCGGTCCCGGCGCCGCCGCGGACGCCGGCGTGGATGCGTCCGCCCGTCTCGGTGAGCGGCCGTCCGGAGCCGCCCCAGCGGAACTGGACGAGCTCGGCCGCGATGGACACCGCGGTCTCCTCCGGGGTGCGGGCGCCCAGGTCCAGCCCGATCGGCGACCGCAGCCGGGACAGCTCGGCGCCGGTCAGGCCCGCCTCGCGCAGCCGGGCCAGCCGGTCCTGGTGGGTGCGCCGCGAGCCCATCGCGCCGACGTACCCGGCGGGCGTGCGGAGCGCGACCTCCAGCAGCGGGACGTCGAACTTCGGGTCGTGGGTCAGCACGCAGATCGCGGTGCGGGCGTCGATGCCCGCCGCGGCGTCCTCCCGGACCTCCTCCAGGAACCTGTGCGGCCACTTCACCACGACCTCGTCGGCCTCGGGGAACCGCTTGGCCGTCGCGAACACCGGCCGCGCGTCGCAGACCGTCACGTGGTAGCCGAGGAACGCGCCGACGCGGGCGACGGCCGCCGCGAAGTCGATCGCGCCGAACACCAGCAGCCGGGGCGGCGGTGCGAAGGAGTGCACGAAGACCGCGAGGTCGTCCAGCCGCCGCTCGCCCTCGCGCCCGTAGTGCCGCTGCCCGGTGCGGCCCTGGGCGAGCATGCCGCGCACGTCGTCGTCGGCGGCGGCGTCGAGCCGCGCCGCGTGCGGCTCGCCGGGCGCGAGGCTGCCCGCCGACCGGTCCGCCCACACCACCCGGCGGGCGCCGACCCGGCCCGGACCGGCGACCACGGTGGCGACCGCGACCGGCTCGCGCGCCTCGATCGAGGCCGCGACCGCGGCGAACTCGGGGAAGGCCGCGGGGCCGACCGGCTCGACCAGCACGTCCAGGATGCCGCCGCAGGTCAGCCCGACGGCGAACGCGTCGTCGTCGCTCACCCCGTACCGGCGCACCACGGCCTGGCCGCTCTCCAGCACCGACCGCGCCAGCTCGTACACCGCGCCCTCGACGCAGCCGCCCGACACGCTGCCGGCCACCTCCCCGGCGGCCGACACCGCCATCGCGGCGCCGGGCTGGCGGGGCGCGCTGCGGAAGGTGTTGACCACGGTGGCCAGGCCGAACGTCTCGCCGGCCGCGTACCAGCCGGCGATGTCACCGAGCACGTCGCGCATGTGCGCTCCCCCTCACGCGTCCGCCGCCGATCAGGCGGGCCAGGTCCTCAAGGGCGGCCAGGCTGTGCCCGGAGGTGAAGTCGTCGACGTGCGGGAGCGCCGCGGCCATCCCCGCCGTGAGGGGCTCGTACCCGGGACGGGCCCGGTGCGGGTTGGCCCACACGACCCGGTGGGCCAGCCGCCGCAGCCGGGCCATCTGCTCGCCGAGCAGCCCGGCGTCGCCGCGCTCCCAGCCGTCGGAGGCGATCACCACGATCGCGCCGCGGGCCAGGCCGCGCTGCCCGAACCGGTCGAGGAACTCCTTGAGCTCCGCGCCGAGCCGGGTGCCGCCGCTCCAGTCGGGGATCACCGCGGACGCCGCCGCCATCGCCGCGTCCGGGTCGCGGTGCCGCAGCTCGCGGGTGAGCCGGGTGAGCCGCGTCCCGGCGCTGAAGGCCTCGACCGACCGGCCGCCGGACCGGACCGCCGCGTGCGCGAACCGCAGCAGCGCGTCGGCGTAGGGCCCCATCGAGCCGCTGACGTCCACGATCAGCACCACCTTGCGCGGCCGGGTGCGGTGCGCGCGGTACCGGGGCGGCGCCGGCTCGCCGCCCCGGCGCAGCGTCTCCCGGACGGTGCGGGCCGGGTCGGGACGTCCGGTGGTCGCCGGCTCGAAGCGGCGCGACCTGCGCCGTTCGGTCGCGGCGTCCAGCAGCGCGATGAGCCGTCCGACCTCGGCCCGCTCGGCCGCGCCGAGCCGCGCCACGTCACGGTCGCGGAGCACCTCCACGTCGCTGGCGGCGGCGGTGCCGACCTCCGGGTCGTCCGCGCCGTCCGGCGCGGGAGGACGGGCCCCGTCGGTGAGCGTGCGGCGCAGGGTCGGCGGGGGCGGCGCGGGACGGCCGGGCCGGGCGGTGGCGCCGGAGAAGTACGCGGCGAAGCAGCGGTCGTAGCGGGGCAGGTCGGCGGGGTCGGCGCACAGCGTGAGCCGGCCGGCCCAGTAGACGTCGGCCGGGGCCAGCACGTCGAGGTGGTCGAGGGCGCCGAGCATCGCCCGGACCCGTTCGGGGTCCGCGGGGCAGCCGGCGGCGCGCAGCGTCCGGGCGAAGCCGACCATCGTCTCGGTGACGTCCCGCCCGGCGTCCACGGTCAGCCCCCGTCGAGCAGCGCGCCGAGCCCGGCCGCGCGCACCCGCTGCTGGTCCTCGCGGTACTTCAGCACGGTGCCGAGCGTCACCGCGGCGGTGCCCGGGTCGAGGTCGCGGGCGCCGAGCGCGACCAGGGCCTCGGCCCAGTCGAGGGTCTCGGCCACCCCGGGCGGTTTGAGCAGGTCGGCGGCGCGCAGCCGCTGGGCGGCGCGGGCGACCTGCCCGGCGAGCCGCCCGGCCGCGTCCGGGAGGCGCCGCCGGATGATGGCCACCTCGCGGTCGAAGGTGGGGTGCTCCAGCCAGTGGTAGAGGCAGCGGCGCTTGAGCGCGTCGTGGACCTCGCGGGTGCGGTTCGAGGTCACCACCACGACGGGCGGCGCCTCGGCCCGGACGGTGCCGAGCTCGGGCACCGAGATGGTGAAGTCGCTCAGCACCTCCAGCAGGAACGCCTCGAACTCGTCGTCGGCCCGGTCGACCTCGTCGACCAGCAGCACGCTCGGCGTGGTCTCCAGGGCCTGGAGCAGCGGGCGGGCAAGCAGGAAGCGCCGGTGGTACAGCTCGCCCTCGAGGCGGGCGACGTCGGTGACCCCGGCGGCCTCGGCGGCGCGCAGGTGCAGGAGCTGCCGGGGGAAGTCCCAGTCGTACAGCGCCTGCGAGGCGTCCAGGCCCTCGTAGCACTGCAACCGGATCAGCGGCGCGTCCAGCACCGCCGCGAGGGTCTTGGCCAGCTCGGTCTTGCCGACCCCGGCCTCGCCCTCCAGGAACAGCGGGCGGCCCATCCGCAGCGCCAGGAAGCACGCGGTGGCCAGGCCGTCGTCGCAGAGGTAGGCGTGCCGCTCGAGCAGGCCCGCCAGCTCGGCGGGCGAGGCGGCCGTCGTCCGAATGTGCGCCACACGACTCAGGCTACTCAGCGGACCACTCGCCTCACATGGGCGGACCAGACCGAATTTGTCGCACAATAATCCGTTTAACTCAGTAGGGAAAGTTGACTTTCACGGCCGCCCTCAGCAGCATCAGGGGCATGGATCGCGACCTCGCCGACGAGCTCGTCCACCCACCCGCGCCCGCCCCGGGAGGGCCCGACCGGCAGGCCGACGCGCTGACCCGGCGCGGGCTGCTGCGGCTCTCCGCGGGCGCCGCCGGCGCCGGGCTGGGCGCCGCCCTCACCGGAACCGCCCGCGCCACCGGAACCTCCCGCGCCACCGGGCCCGCCGGGCCCGCCGCGACCGCCGCCGGGGGCCGCCCGGCGAGGCTCGTGACCGCGCCGTCCGAACCGTCCACCGCGTCGACCGTGTCCGGCATCGTCAAGCCGCTGCCGCCCGAGCTGTTCGTCCCGCAGGGCACCAACGCCGAGATGCGCTGGGAGGCGATGCGCGGGCAGGGCCCGGTCACGCCGGTCGACCGGTTCTTCGTCCGCAACCACGTCTCCACCCCGCTCATCGACGCCCGCACCTGGCGGCTGAGGCTGTGGGGCACCGGGCTGCGCGGCTCCCCCGGCGAGGACCGCCCGATCGAGTTCTCCTACGCCGACCTGCTCGCCATGCGCGCCGAGACCGTCACCGCGTTCATCGAGTGCACCGGCAACGGGCGCAGCCTGTTCACCTCGCAGCAGGGGCAGGCGGTCTCCGGCACCGCGTGGAGGCTCGGCGCCGTCGGCGTCGCGCACTGGCGCGGGGTGCGGCTGTCGGCCGTCCTGGAACGTGCCGGTATCACCCGCCGGGCAGTGGACATCATGCCCCGCGGCCTCGACCCTGAGTACGTGGACAACGGTGAGGACCTCGGCCACGTCCGGCGCCCGCTCCCGGTCGCCAAGGCGCTCGACGACGTGCTGCTGGCGTACGAGATGAACGGGGCGCCGCTGCCGCCCGATCACGGGCACCCCGTCCGGCTCGTCGTGCCGTCCTGGGTGGGCATCGCCTCGATCAAGTGGGTCGGCGACATCCAGGTGTCCGACACGCCGCTCTCCTCGCCCTGGAACACGCGCTTCTACCGGATGTTCGGCCCCGGACACCCGCCCGAGGGCAGCGCCCCGCTCACCCGGATGAACCTCAAGAGCGCGTTCGAGCTGCCGTGGGACGCCACCCTCCGCGCGGGCCGCACGCACGTCCTGCACGGCCGGTCGTGGTCGGGCGGCGGGCGGGTGCGCGCGGTGTCGGTGAGCGCGGACGGCGGCGCGACCTGGCACCGCGCCCGCACCCGCGGCCCCGTCCCCGCCCGGGGCT
Source organism: Spirillospora sp. NBC_01491 (assembly GCF_036227065.1). Classification (GTDB taxonomy): domain Bacteria; phylum Actinomycetota; class Actinomycetes; order Streptosporangiales; family Streptosporangiaceae; genus Spirillospora; species Spirillospora xylanilytica. The sequence continues at coordinate 7,717,704 of NZ_CP109432.1, read as the reverse complement.
GGGTGCGCTGGGAGTTCCCGTGGCGGCCGGCGGCGCCGGGCCGGCACGAGCTGCTCGCGCGGGCCTCCGACGAGACCGGCGCCGTCCAGCCCGCCACCGTGCCGCACAACACCCTCGGTTACCTCTTCGGTGCGATCGCCCGCCATCCAGTCACGGTGAAGTGAGGATCCCCCCATGGCACTCTGGAAGCCGGACTCGACCTTCTACGCCTCCCCGCGCGACGCGGTCGCGGCGCCTCCCGAGAAGCTCGCCTACGTCGCCGCGTTCGACCGGGCCGCCGCCAGGCCCGACGCGATCGCGGTGCTCGACGTCGACCCCGGCTCCGGCACCTACGGCGAGGTGGTCGGCTGGACCGACCTGCCCAACCTCGGCGACGAGCTGCACCACTTCGGGTGGAACGCGTGCAGCAGCGCGCTGTGCCCGTACGCGCCGCACCCGCACGTCGAGCGCCGGTACCTGATCGTGCCGGGGCTGCGCTCGTCCCGGATCTACGTGATCGACACCAAGGACGACCCGACCGCCCCGAAGATCGTCAAGACCCTCGAACCCGACGAGCTGGCCAAGCACGCGGGCTACTCCCGCCCGCACACCGTGCACTGCGGCCCCGAGGGGCTCTACCTCACCGCGCTCGGCGGCGCCGGGGGCGACGACGGACCCGGCGGCATCGCCCTGCTCGACCACACCTCCTTCGAGGTGCTCGGCCGCTGGGAGGTCGACCGCGGCCCGCAGTACTTCGCCTACGACGCCTGGTGGCACATCGCGCACGACGTGCTGGTCACCTCCGAGTGGGGCACCCCGTCCATGATCGAGGACGGAGTGGTCGGCGAGCTGCTCCTCGGCCGCAAGTACGGGCACGCGCTGCACTTCTGGGACCTGCGAAAACGCCGCCATGTGCAGAGTGTCGACCTCGGCGACGAGCACCAGATGGCGCTGGAGCTGCGGCCCGCGCACGACCCGACCCGCCAGTACGGGTTCGTCGGGGTGGTGGTCAGCGTCGAGGACCTGTCGGCGTCGGTGTTCCTCTGGTACCGCGACGGCGACGCCTGGGCCGCCAAGAAGGTCATCACCATCCCCGCCGAGCCCGCCGACGCGTCCGCGCTGCCGCCGGTCATCCAGCCGTTCGGCGCCGTCCCGCCGCTGATCACCGATATCGACCTGTCGGTCGACGACCAGTGGCTGTACGTCTCGTGCTGGGGCACCGGCGAGCTGAAACGCTACGACGTCAGCGACCCGTTCGACCCGGTCGAGGCCGGCTCGGTCCGCATCGGCGGCATCGCCCGCCGCACCCCGCACCCCGCCACACCGGACCTCCCCCTCGCCGGCGGACCGCAGATGGTCGAGGTCAGCCGCGACGGCCGCCGCGTCTACGTGACCAACTCGCTCTACGGCTCCTGGGACGACCAGTTCTATCCCGACGGCGTCGGCGCCTGGATGGCCAAGCTCGACTCCACCGCCGGCGGCCTCGCCTTCGACGAGCGGTTCTTCCCGCAGGGCGACGCCTGGCGCGGGCTGCGTCCGCACCAGACCCGGCTCCAGGGCGGGGACGCCTCGTCCGACTCCTACTGCTACCCGTGACGTGAGGGACGGATCGCTCGCCGCCCTCGTCGCGCTCGGCGCCTTCCACGGGCTCAATCCGGGCATGGGCTGGCTGTTCGCCGTCGCGCGCGGCCTCCAGGAGCGCAGCCGCGCCCGCGTCATGCAGGCGCTGCCGGCCATCGCCGCCGGGCACGCCGCCTCGGTCGGCGCCGTGGCCGTCCTGGTGGTGCTGACCCGCTCGGTGGTCGCGACCCAGGTGGTCGCGATCGCCGGCGGCGCGCTGCTCGTCGGGTTCGGGCTGTGGCACCTGCTGTCGCGGCGGCACTTCCGGTGGGTCGGGATGAAGCTGTCGCTCCGGCAGCTCGCCGGATGGTCGTTCCTGATGTCGTCGATGCACGGCGCCGGGCTGATGCTGCTGCCGCTGCTCACCTCGGACGCCCCGGCCGGGCAGGGGCACGGCCACGGGCACGGGTTCGGCGCGGCGTCCGGGAGCGCGCTCTCCACCGGCGTGTTCGTCACCGGCGTCCACACCCTGGCGATGTTCGCCGTCGCGGGCGCCATCGCCGTCACCGTGTACGAGGTCGTCGGGCTCGCCGTCCTGCGGCACGCCTGGTTCAACCTCGACCGGGTCTGGGCCGTCGCGCTCATCGGCGCCGGGACCGCCACCCTCATCACCGCCTGACCGCTCCCCCAATTCTTGGCCATGCCGCCCGGCGGCGCTTGCCGCCACCCCTGCGAACTGCGAATCTCCTACCGCCAACGAGGTGAACGGGGACGTCATGAGGTCAGCACACCGGACCGCGGCGGCGGTGCTCACGGCCGCGCCGCTCCTGCTCGTCCCCGCACCGGCCGCCGCCCGAGCGGGCACCGCCCCAACGGGCACACCCGCCGCGGGCACGGCCACCACGGGCACCTCCACCACGAGGACGGCCGCAGCCGGCCCGTCCGGCATCGGCGCCAGGTCCGCCTACCTCGTCGACGACCGGACGGGCCGCGCCCTGTGGGCCCGCGCCGCCGGAACCAGGCGGCCCATCGCCAGCCTCACCAAGGTCATGACAGCGCTCGTCGTGCTCCGCGCGGGCCACCTCGACCGGACCATCACCATCAAGCGGAAGCACATCGCCTACGCCCGCCGCCACGGCGGCACCACGGCCGCGCTCCGCGCGGGCGACCGGCTCACCGCCCGCCAGCTCCTCTACGGGCTGATGCTCCCCTCCGGCTGCGACGCCGCGTACGCCCTCGCCGACGCCTACGGGCCCGGCCGGCGCGGCTTCGTCGGCAAGATGAACGGCACCGCCCGGCGGCTCGGCCTCACCCGCACCCGCTACGCCAACTTCGACGGCCTGCCGTGGCCCACCGCCCACTCGACCTCGTCCACGGCCCGCGACCAGGTGCGGCTCGGCCGCGCGGCGATGAGGCGGGCCGACTTCCGCGCCGTGGCCGCCCGCCGCACCTACCGGCTCGGCGCGACCCGCGGCCACCACGCCTACCGCTGGACCAGCACCAACCGCCTGCTCGGCTCGTACCGGGGCGCCACCGGCGTCAAGACCGGCACCACCAGGGCGGCCGGCCACTGCCTGCTGTTCGCCGCCCGCCGAGGCGGGCGCACCCTGGTCGGCGTGGTCCTCGCCAGCTCGGCCGCCCGGGAGCGGGCCCGCTTCACCGACGCCACCAAGATCCTCAACTGGGGCTTCCGCACCCGCCGCTAGCCCGCCCCGCCCGGCCGGACGAGACCGTCGGGCCGGGCGGGGCGGGCAGAGCGGACGGGGCAGGCGGGGCCGCGGCCTCAGGCGCCGGGGCCGGGGCCGGGGCCGGTGGTCTCGCCATGTCGGACGAGGAGGGCCCTGAGCTCGGCGAGCTGCCCGGCGCAGCGGTCGCGCTCGGCGCCGTTGAGGCCCATCGCGCCGAGCGAGGTGCCGTCGGCCAGGTCGAGAGTGGGCCACGGCTCGCCGACGGTCATGTCGGCGTCGACCACCTCGGGCCACTCCAGCCGGCGGGTGCGGAACGCGTTGACGACCGTCAGGCCGGACGCGTCGGCCGCGACGCGGCAGCGGGCCAGCATGTGCAGCACCCAGGCCGCGCCCAGCGCGAACAGCACCATCAGCACCCGGTCGAACAGCTTGAACTGGGGCGCCACCACCACGGCGAGCACGACCATGCCGAGCACCACCACGCCCGCCGTCGCGTAGGCGACGATCCGGGTGGTGCGCGGGCGCCACACCACCGGAAGCGCCGGCGCGTCAGTCAACGATCTTGGAGATGGGGATCTCGAGGATGTCGTGCGCGCCCGCGGCCTTCAGCGCCGGGATCAGCGTGTTGACGCCGCGCTTGGCGACCACGGACTCGACCGCATTGTGGTCGCCGCCCGCGAGCGAGGTGACCGTGGGCGAGGACATCGACGGCATGATGTCGAGCACCGCGCGCAGGTCGGCCTGGGCGACGTTCAGCTTGAGCAGCACGTTGCCGCGGGCGCGGATGGCGCCCTGGAGGAGCAGCGAGACGTCCTCCATCGCGGCGCGCTTCTCCGGGTTCTCGTACGCCTCACGGTTGGCGACCAGCTCGGTGTAGCTGGTGAGCAGCGTGTCGAGGATGCGCAGGCCGTTCTTGCGGAGCGAGGAGCCGGTCTCGGTGAGGTCGACGATCACGTCCACGATGTCGGGGACCTTGGCCTCGGTGGCGCCGTAGGACGGGACGACCTTGGCCTTGACGCCGTGCTTGTCCAGGAACCGGGCGGTCATCGCCGGGAACTCGGTGGAGATCCGGACGCCCTCGGGCAGGTCGGAGACCTTCTGCCAGGGCGCGTCGTTCGGCACCGCCATGATCACCTTGACCGGGTCGGAGGTGGCCTTGGAGTACTGGAGCTCGCCGAGGCTCACCACGTCGGCGTCGGTCTCGGTGATCCAGTCGCGGCCGGTGATGCCGAGGTCGAACAGGCCCTGCTCGAGGTAGGTCGGGATCTCCTGCGGGCGCAGCACCCGCACCCGGTCGATGCGCGGATCGTCGATGGAGGCGCGGTAGTCGCGGTCGGACGCGCGCCGGACGGTGAGGTCGGCGGCGTCGAACAGCGCCGTGGTCGCCTTCTCGAGGGAGCCCTTGGGCAGGACGAGAGACAGCACGATGAAGCCTTTCGGTGGGATCGGTGGGAATCCGGGACGTGCGGAGCTCGGATGCGCGGGTCGCCGGGGGCCTGCGCCCCCGTGGCCCCGCTAGAAATGCTCCGGCGCGCGCCCGGCGTGACCGTGATGCCGCGGACCTCGCAGGGTCAGTGCCGTACAGCGTGCGGTCACAGTCGCCTCCCGTCCCGCTCGACGTCCTCACCCCCCGGCCGGGCGGTGATCACTACCCGGCCCTCCGGACGGCACCGTCCGGGGCGGATCTCCACGTCAGATCCTACGCCGTACCCGCAGGTGCTCGGCCTCACCCCCGCCGATCGGGCCCCGGCGGGTCACCGGTCCCGCAGCCGGCGCAGGGTCAGCGCCGTGTCGAGCGCCGCCACCGCGGCCTCCCAGCCCTTGTCCTCGGAACTCGTGGGCAGCCCGCTGCGCTCCAGCGCCTGCTCGACCGTGTCGCACGTCAGCACACCGTTGCCGACCGGGGTCGCGGCGTCCAGCCCGACCCGGGTCACGCCCGCGGTGACCGAGTCGCACACGTAGTCGAAGTGCGCGGTCGCGCCGCGGATCACCGCACCCAGGCAGACCACGGCGTCCAGGTCGCGGGCGAGCTGCTGCGCGACGACCGGCAGCTCCAGCGCGCCCGCCACCCGCTCGACCACCGGCTCGTCCACCCCGCACGCCTTGGCCGCCTCGAGCGCGCGCTCCAGCAGCCGGTCGGTGATCTGGCCGTGCCAGCGGGTGCACACGATGCCGAGCGTCAGGCCGCGCGCGTCGACGACGCGGTCCTCGGGACGTCCCGCCCCGCTCATCAGAGGCCCTCGATCCGGTGTCCGAGACGGTCGCGCTTGACCGTCAGGTAGCGGCGGTTGTGCTCGGTGACCACCGAGGGCAGCGCCTCGCGGCCGAGCACCTCCAGGCCGTAGCCCTCCAGGCCGCTGAGCTTGGCGGGGTTGTTGGTCAGCACCCGGACGGACCGGACGCCGAGGTCGCGCAGCATGTGCGCGGCGTTGGAGTACTCGCGGGCGTCGGCGGGGAGCCCGAGCTCCAGGTTGGCGTCGACGGTGTCGGAGCCGGTGTCCTGGAGCGCGTACGCGCGGAGCTTGGCCAGCAGGCCGATGCCGCGGCCCTCGTGGCCGCGCAGGTAGAGCAGCACGCCGCGGCCCTCAGCGGAGATCCGCTCCATGGCCGCGTCGAGCTGGGTGCCGCAGTCGCACCGCTCGGAGTGCAGGACGTCGCCGGTGAGGCACTCGGAGTGCGCCCTGACCAGCACGTCGCCGCCGTCGCCGAGGTCGCCGAGGACCAGCGCGACGTGCTCGCCGCCGTCGACGTCGCCGGAGAACCCGACCGCGCGCCACTCCCCGTACCGGTTGGGCAGCCGGGTCTCCACGACCCGCCGGACCATGGGCTCGTGCCGCTTGCGGTGCTCGGCGAGCTGCTCGATCGAGATCAGCCGGAGCCGGTGCTCCTTGGCGAACACCTGGAGCTCGGGCAGCCGCGCCATGGTGCCGTCCTCGTTGACGACCTCGGCGAGGACGCCCGCGGGGGCCAGCCCGGCGAGCCGGGCCAGGTCGACGGCGGCCTCGGTGTGGCCGCGGCGGCGCAGCACGCCGCCCTCGCGGTAGCGCAGCGGGAAGATGTGGCCGGGCCGCACCAGCTCGCCCGGCACGGTCGCCGGGTCGCTCAGCGCGCGGATCGTCCGCGCCCGGTCGGCGGCGGAGATCCCGGTGCTGACCCCGTCGCGGGCGTCCACGCTGACGGTGTAGGCGGTCCGCATCCGCTCGGAGTTCTGCGCGGTCATCAGGGGGATCTGGAGCCGGTCGAGGTCGGCGCCCTCCATCGGGACGCAGATCACCCCGCTGGTGTGGCGGATCGTGAAGGTGAGCAGCTCGGGCGTCGCCGCGCCGGCGGCGAAGATGATGTCGCCCTCGTTCTCCCGGTCCTCGTCGTCGACCACCACGACCGGCCGCCCGGCCGCGATGTCGGCGATCGCGTCCTCGATGGAGTCGAAGATCCCGTCGGTCGTACTGGGGCTCACAGGGCCACCGCCTTGTTCCGTGGGTTCGGCGCGCCGTGCGTCCGGGACTCCCGGAGCCAGTCGCGGAACCCGATCATCACCATCAGGAAGAAGATGCCGTAGACGGCACCGGAGACGTACAGCCCGGACTTGAAGGCCAGCGGGACGCCCACCAGGTCGACCAGGACCCAGATGACCCAGAAGTCGACGAGGGCGCGGCTCTGCGCGAACGTCGCGACCGCGCTGCCGACGAAGATGTAGGCGTTGGCCCAGGGGGACCAGGCGACCTGGAGCCAGTCCAGGTGGGTGAACAGCTCGGCGACGACGACCGTGCCGCCCACCAGCGCGGCGAGCAGCACCACCCGCTCGCGCACGGTGGCCTGCCGGACCAGCAGGCCGCGGTCGGCGCGCCGGCCGCGCGTCCACATCGTCCAGCCGTACGCCGCCAGCAGGCAGAACAGCACCTGCTTGAGCGCGTTGCCGGGGACGTGCGCGTGCAGCGAGGCGGCGAGCAGCAGCAGCGCGCCGGCGAGCTGGACGGGCCAGGTCCACAGCGTCCTGCGCATCGCGAGCCAGACGACGGCGAGCGAGAGCGCGTTGCCCGCCAGGTCGGTCCACAGGATGTGCTCTCCGAAGAGGGAGAAGCTCGCGTCAATCCAGCCCATGGGGGGTCTCCCGGTCGCCGATCATGCGCTCGACGTACTTGGCCACCACGTCCGCCTCGAGGTTGACCGGGTCGCCGGGACCCTTGTGGCCGAGCGTGGTGAGCGCGAGCGTGGTCGGGATGAGCGCGATGCTGAACCGGTCGGCCCCGGCCTCGACCACGGTGAGGCTGATGCCGTCGACGGTGATGGAGCCCTTGTCGACCAGGTAGCGGGACAGCCCGTCCGGCAGGCCGATGGTGACCAGGTCCCAGCGCTCGCCCGGCTCCCGCGAGATGATCTCGCCGACCCCGTCGACGTGGCCCTGCACCAGGTGCCCGCCGAGCCGGTCCGACAGCCGCACCGGACGTTCCAGGTTGACCTTGGAGCCGGGTTCCAGCGCGCCGAGGGCGGACTTGCCGAGGGTCTCCTTGATGACGTCGGCGGTGAAGGTCTCGTCCTTGACGTCCACCACCGTGAGACAGACGCCGTTGACGGCGATCGAGGCGCCGTGGACGGCGTCGCGCGTGACGAGCGGTCCGCGGACCGTGACGGTGACCGAGTCGCCCTGCGGCTCGATCGCCACGATCTCGCCGAGTTCCTCGACGATGCCGGTGAACATCTCCCGGGCCTCCTCATTCGCGGGTGCGAACGGGCTCCGGGGGACGTGCCATGGGTGCGGCCACCCCAATGCAGGGGCCTACAGCGCGCTGCCTCCCATCCGGACTTTCACCGTCGGTCCCGGAGTTCCACCGGGTCAACCGGCCGATGGCTTCGGCCGGGTCGCGGACTGTCACCGCCGGTTCGGAATTGCACCGACCCCGGAGCACGCGTTTCACTGCTTCGCAACCAGTGTGCCATGCCGTGCATTCCCGTTCCCATGTGAGACTGCCCACGGCCACATTTGGCCAAACAAGCGCTCGCTAGGTTTTTCGGGAGCGGGCATCCCCCGGACACACCCGGCACGTCCGGCCCGCGTCCGGGCCGCGTCCGGCGCTGGCCGGCGGCGGACGCGGACACGGCGGGCCCGGGCGGCGCGGCCCCACCGTTTCGTCCGCCATTCGTTGCGCACGGGAACTGCCCGCGATAATCAGCGAATAGCCAAGGGATAATCCGCCTTCATAGAGTCGGCCGATGTCGAATTCCACGCCCGCTCACCGAAGGAGTTCCCCCATGACCTGGACGACGAGGACGGCGGCGCTGGCACTGGCCGCCGCGATCCCGGCGGGCGCCCTCGCGGCCCCCGCGATGGCGCAGGCCGACGCCCCGCCGGCGTCGGCGCCGGCGGGATCCGCGCAGGCCGTGCAGCTGAAGGGGTGCGGCACCCACCTCAGCAAGCCGGCCAGGATCAAGCCCGGCAGCCGGTATAGGGTCGCGGCGAAGGCCGAATCCACGACCGCCTGCAACGGGACCTGGAAGTTCCGCGCGACGATCCAGGTGTACATCGACAAGCACTGGAAGGTGATCACGGCGAAGAAATGGACGGGCCGGGACCGGGTCACCCTCGTCAAGAACTGCCCGTCAGGGAAGAAGCGCGCCTTCCGCACCAAGATCTACGTCACGCACGGCGGCACGTCGACCCACAAGAGCAAGACCGTCCACCTCTACTGCTGACCGCCTGAAGGACGCGCGGCGCCGGAGACGCCGAGCCCCCGGGCCGTGGCGCGGACGGACGTGAGGTCGGGGACGATCAGGTCGGCCCCGCCGAGCTCGGCGGGATCGTGGCTGGTGCCGACCGCCAGGACGGTGGCCCCGGCGGCGCGGCCCGCCGCGATGCCCGCGGGCGCGTCCTCCACGACCACGCAGCCGGCCGGGTCGACGCCGAGGCGGCGGGCGGCCAGCAGGTAGCCGGACGGGTCGGGCTTGCCGTCCGCGACGTCCTCGGCGGTGACGGCGACCCGTGGCAGCGGGACGCCCGCGACCGTCGAGCGGGCGGCGAGCAGGCCCCGGTCCATGGACGTGACGATGGCCCACGGCAGGCCGTTCATGGCGGCCAGCAGGTCCAGCGCGCCGGGGAGCGCGGTGATGCCGTCGGTGTCGGCGGCCTCGAGGGCGTCGAGCCGCTCGGTGGCCGCGCGGACCTCGGACGCCGGCAGGAACTCGGCGACGCGGTCGGAAGTGCGGCGGCCGTGGGCGCCCGAGAGGTAGGCGTCGGCGTCGATGCCGTAGCCGGCGGCCCAGCGGCGGGCCGCGCGCTCGACGACGGGGGTCGAGTCGACCAGGGTGCCGTCCACGTCGAACAGGACGGCGGCGCAGGGCACGATCACCCGGTGGCCGCCCCTTCGGCCTGGGCCCGCAGCTTGCGGACGGCCTCGGCCGGGTCCTCGGCGCCGTAGACGGCGCTGCCCGCGACGAACACGTCGGCGCCGGCCTCGGCGCACCGCTCGATCGTCGCGGCACTGACGCCGCCGTCGACCTGGAGCCACACCGGCAGGTCGCGGCCCCTGATCAGCTCGCGGGCGCGCCGGACCTTCGGCAGCACCACGTCGAGGAACGGCTGCCCGCCGAAGCCCGGCTCGACCGTCATCAGCAGCAGCATGTCGATCTCGCCGAGCAGGTCCTCGAAGCCCTCGACGGGCGTGGCCGGGTTGACGCCGAGCCCGGCGCGGGCCCCGGCGGCGCGGATGGTGCGCAGGGTGCGGACCGGCGCCTTGGCGGCCTCGGCGTGGATGGTCACGCTGCCGGCGCCGGCCTCGGCGTACTCCGGCGCCCAGCGGTCCGGGTCCTCGATCATCAGGTGGCAGTCGAGCGGGAGCGGGCTGGACTCCAGCAGCGACCGCACGACCGGCAGGCCGAGGGTGAGGTTCGGCACGAAGTGGTTGTCCATCACGTCGACGTGCACCCAGTCGGCGGCGTCGGCGATCTTCGCGACGTCGTCGGCGAGCCGGGAGAAGTCGGCGGACAGGATGCTGGGAGAGATCTGCGGAGGAGCCATGATGTGCCGATTCTATGGCCGCTGCCCGGCGCGTTCCCCACCCGCCCGGGTGACGGCGCGCGTGATCCCGCCGGCCCCGCCGGTGGCCCCGCCGGTGGCCCCGCCGGTGGGGCGGCCCGCCGGGCGGGCGGCCAGCCGCAGCCGGACGAACGTCTCCGGCGCCCCCGCCGCGATCCACAGCCCGAGCAGCGCATGGACGGCGAATCCCGGCACCGGCCGGGTGCCGAGGAACAGCCCGAGGGTGTAGATCGCCAGCGCGCCCGCCAGGCCCGCGGCGAGCGCGGCCGGCCGCCGCCACCACCCGTCCGCCGGACGGAACCAGCCGCGCCGGGCCAGCAGCGACAGCCCCGCGAGAAGGCCGAACAGCCCGCCGGACGCCGCCGCGCACTCGTCGAGCGTGAGGGGGTGGACGCCGCCGCCCGCTGCGGCGATCGCGCGCTCCCACGCGGCGGGCCACGTCCAGTCGCGCAGCGCCTCCAGCGCCGCCTGCGCGCCCGCCAGGAAGCCGGTCGAGACGGCGAGGGCGAGCGCGAGCTGGACCCCGATCGGACGCCGCGCCCACCAGGGCACCAGGAGCGGCTCCAGCACCAGCGCGGCGGCCAGCAGCGCCGCGCCGATCGCCCAGCCGGCCAGGACCTGCCCCGGCGAGTGGACGCCGAGGTAGACCCGCGACGCCCCGATCAGCACCACGACGGCCGCGGCGCCCGCCCACACCGGCCGCCGCCGGACCCGCGCGGCGGCCATTCCCCAGGCCACCACCGAGTTCTGCGCGTGCCCGGACGGCATCCCGAACGAGTCGATCGGCTCCCGCCCGATGACCGACGGGTCGGTCCAGTACGGCCGGGGCGCATGGAACACCAGCTTCAGCATGGTGTTGAGCACCGACCCGAGGGACAGCACCACGGCGATCCGCGCGCCCGCGCGAGGGCTCACGCACCAGTAGACGATCATCAGCAGCGGCGCGTTGAACGCGGCGCTGCCGAGGAACGACATCAGGTGCATGAAGCCGGTAAGCACGAGTCTCCCCAGACGTGTCGGTCCTCCGCGAGACCCTCGAGGCTACGAGGGAACACTCGGGGGACGTCCGCGCAACACGTAAAGGTTCCCTGCCTCGGCCGGGGCCACGGCGGGAGGGCACCGGCGGGAACCGCGGGAGACCGCGGCGGAGGCCGGGCTCAGCGGCGCCGCAGCAGGGCCAGGAACATCGCGTCGGTGCCGTGCCGGTGCGGCCAGAACTGCGCGTACGGGCCGTCGCCGACACCGGTCAGCGTGGGCGCGACGGCACCGAGCACGGCCGGGGCGTCGAGGCGTTCGACGTCCGCACGGCCGCGCAGCACGTCGTCGACCACCACGCGGGTCTCGGCCATGTGCGGCGAGCACGTGACGTACGCCACCACGCCGCCCGGCCGGACCGACTCCAGCGCCGACGCCAGCAGCGATCGCTGCAACGGCCCCAGCTCGGCGACCGACTGCGGGCCGCGGCGCCAGCGCGCCTCGGGACGGCGCCGCAGCGCGCCGAGGCCGGTGCAGGGGACGTCGAGCAGGATCCGGTCGAACGCGCCGGGCCGCCACGCGGGGACGGTGACGTCGGCGACGATCACCCCCGCGCGGTCGTCGACCGCGCGTCCGACCAGCCCGGCCCGGTGCGGCTGGGAGTCGGCGGCCAGCAGCCGCGCGCCGCGCTCGGTGGCGACGGCCGACAGCAGGCCGGCCTTGCCGCCGGGTCCGGCGCACAGGTCGGCCCAGCGGGCGTCAGTCCCGTCGAGCGGCGCGGCGGCGAGGGCGAGCGCGACGAGCTGGCTGGCCTCGTCCTGGACGGCGGCGCGGCCGTCGCGGACGGCGTCGATGGCGGCCGGGTCGCCCTCGGGCAGGACGGCGGCGTACGGCGAGTAGGGGGCGGGCTCGGCGCCCGCGTCGCGCAGCTCCCGCGCGGTGGCCCGGCCGGGCCGGGCGACGAGGGTGACGCGGGGACGGGCGTTGTCGGCGGCGAGCAGCTCCTCGATCTCGTCCCGGTCGGACCCGAGGGCGTCGCGCAGCGCGGACACGATCCACTTGGGATGGCTGTGCGCGACCGACAGCCGGGTGGTCGCGTCGGCGGTGTCCGGCGCGATGATCGCGAGCCAGCCGTCGAGGTCGCGGGCGGCGACCTTGCGCAGCACCGCGTTGGCGAACTTGGCCTGGCCGGGACCGCTGACCGAGCGGGCCAGCTCGACCATGGTGCCGACGGCGGCGTGCGGCGGGATCCGGGTGGCGAGGATCTGGTGCGCGCCGAGCCGCAGCACGTCGAGCAGCGGCCCGTCGACGCGGCGCAGCTCGCGGTCGCTGCACAGCGCGAGGACCGCGTCGTAGGTGCCGCGCCCGCGCAGCGTGCCGTAGGTCAGCTCGGTGGCGAGGGCGGCGTCGCGCCCGGTGAGCCCGCGGTCGCGGAGCCGGGCGGGTAGCAGCAGGTTGGCGTAGGCGTCGCGGGTCTCCACGGCGCGGATCACGTCGAACGCGGTGCGCCGGACGAGGTCCTGGGGGCGGCCGGTGGCGCGCGGCCCTCCCGGCCTGCGGTTGTGATCGCGGTCACCGCGACGGCTGCGGGTGGGCGGCATCAGTGGAACCCGTCCTTACCAATGAGGTTGACGCCGCGGACCCAGTCGGCGGCGGCCATCCGGCGCTTGCCCTGCGGCTGGACGTCGCCGAGGGCGACCGGGTGGGTGGCGGTGCCGACCAGCACCTGGTCTTTGCCGGCGCGCAGCTCGCCGGGGGCCAGCCGCGCGCCGCCCGCCGCCTCGGAGCCGGACGGGCCAGAGCCGCCCGCCTCGGGCACCGGCCGGACCGGGCCGAGCTTGACCCGGGCGTCGCGGAACATGGTCCACGGGCCGGGCGCGGGCGTGCAGGCGCGGATCAGCCGGTCGACGTGCAGGGCCGGGGAGGTCCAGTCGACGCGGGCGTCGCCCGGCGTGAGCTTGGCGGCGTGCGAGACGCCGTCGGCGGGCTGCGGGCGCGGCTCCAGCGCCCCGGCCTCGATGCCGTTCATGGTCTCGACCAGCAGCGTCGCGCCCGCGACCGCGAGCCGGCCGAGCAGCACGCCCGTCGTGTCGGCGGGCAGGATCGGCTCGGTCAGCACGCCGTAGACCGGGCCGGTGTCCAGTCCCTCCTCGATCTGGAACGTGGCCGCGCCGGTGAACTCGTCGCCGTGCAGGATCGCGCGCTGCACCGGCGCCGCGCCGCGCCAGGCGGGCAGCAGCGAGAAGTGCAGGTTGACCCAGCCGCGGGCGGGGATCTCCAGCGCCACGGGGGGCAGCAGCGCCCCGTACGCCACGACCGGGCAGCAGTCGGGCGCGATCTCGCGGAGCCGGCCGAGGAACTCGGGGTCGCGGACCTTGGCGGGGCGCAGGACCTCCACGCCCGCCTCGGCGGCGCGCTCGGCGACCGGGCTCGCGACGAGCCTGCGGCCCCGTCCGGACGGCGCGTCGGGCCGGGTCACCACGGCGGCGACCTCGTGCGGCGAGGCCAGCAGCGCCTCCAGCGCCGGGACGGCGGTCTCGGGGGTGCCGGCGAAGACGAGCCGCACTAGAGCGCCTTCCCGAAGGTGCGGTGCGGCGAGTCCTTCACCACGGGGGCCTGGTCGCCGAACCACTCGGCCTCGCGGATCGTCTTCATCGCGGCCTTGCGCTGCTCGGCGTCCATCCGGTCGATGAAGATGACGCCGTCGAGGTGGTCGGTCTCGTGCTGGACGCAGCGGGCCAGCAGGTGCGTGCCCTCCAGCGTGATCGGCTCGCCGTGCATGTTGAAGCCCTTGGCGACCGCCGACACCGCGCGCGGCGTGGGGAAGGTCAGGCCCGGCAGCGACAGGCAGCCCTCGTCGCCGGTCTCCTGCTCGTCCGACAGGTCCAGGGTCGGGTTGACGACGTGCCCGAGGCGGTCGTCGACGTAGTAGGTGAACACCCGCAGCCCGACGCCGAGCTGCGGCGCGGCCAGCCCCGCCCCCGGAGCGTCGATCATGGTGTCGGTGAGGTCCTTGACGAGCTGGCGCAGCTCCTTGTCGAAGTCCTTCACCGGATCGGCCGCGGTGCGCAGCACGGGGTCGCCGAACAGTCGGATGGGCTTGACGGCCAACGGGGGCTCCGTTTCGTGCGGATGGGCTGCCGCGGATCGCGCGGTCCGGGCGGGCCGGCGGGACCCGCGGACCGGTGACCGGGAACGTGTGTGGGCCACCAGTCTACGAAGGTTTCAGTCCTTGCCCCCCATCGAGCGGGCCTTGTAGGCGGCCGTGCGGGCCGCCTTAGCGGTCGCCCGGTCGGGATGGTGCTCGCCGAGCGCCTCCAGCACCTCGACGACGCCGGGATGATCGGCGCGCCACAGCTCGTCGAGCATGTCCTCCAGCCCCGCCCCGGCCGGGACGTCGGCGAGGGCCGCGGCGACGGCCTCGTCGGGCTCGGCGGTCTCCAGCATCCCCGCGACGGTGTCGGCGAACACCCAGACGTACTCCTCGCGGGTCAGCTCGCGCGAGGGCTGCCCGTTGGCGCTGAGCCAGAGCGCCGCGTACGGCGACACCAGCGGATGGCCCTTGCCCGCCCGCACCACCGGAGCGGCGTCCGGGCCGAGCCGGTGCAGCACCGCCGCGGCGAGGTTGCGGGCGCCGGGGCCGCCGGTCCGCATCACGTCCAGGAGGTCGGCGGCGGCGTCCTTGACGTCGCGCGCGGCGATCCAGCCGGCGATCTCGGCGTCGGCGGTGCCGGGCCGGTGCCAGGTGAGCCCGGCGACCAGCTCGGCGGCGCTCGCTCCGGCGAGGTCGCCCACGACCGGGGCGGCGAACCCGTCGGCGAGCAGCAGCTCGCGCACCGCCCACACGCCCAGCGGCGTCAGCGCCCGCCCATCCCCGCCATCGGCGGCCGGGACGGCCTCGACGATCCCCCAGCGGGTCAGGTCGTCCAGCTCCAGGGCGAGGGCCTCCTGGACGGCGGCGGCCAGCGCCTCCCCGTCGGAGATCTCGTACGCCTCGGTGACGTGCTCGAGCAGCACCGCCGACAGCGTCTCCGCCGACGTCGGCTCCTCCTGCTCGTAGAGGTGGATGAGCACGCCGGTGAGCTCGTTCTGCACCAGCTCGATCGCGTCCAGGCCGTCGTCAGGGTCGTGGTCGGGCACCGCGACGGCCTCGAACAGCCGCAGCCACACCGCCCGCAGCGCCGCGTCCGTCCCGGCCTCCAGGTCGGCCAGCGCGGGGCCCGGCGCCGCGGCGCCGTCCGCGGCGATGATCACCTTGGCCTCGGCCGCGGCCCACCAGAGCCGGTCGAGCTCGGGCAGGTCGGTCTGGTCCTCGACCTCGCCGGACCGGCGCGGGACCGGCAGGGACAGGGCCGCCACGGCGGCCTCCGCGTCGGCGGCGGTCAGCTCGTCGTGCTCGGTGAGCGGGCGGACGCCCGTCCAGGCGGCCAGCGCGAGGACCTCCCGGGCCAGCCCGGACCCGCGCGCCGCCGCGGCCAGCTCGGCCTCCGGCACCAGCACCACGGGCGGGACGGCGAGCTCGCCGGCGCGCCGCAGGTACTCCTCGGTGCGGGCGTAGCGCTCGTCCTCGGGCAGCGCCTCGAAGTCGGTCACCCACCGGTCGACCGCGTCCTGGTCGTCCAGCGCCACCCCGTCGGCCGCCATCAGCCCGCTGATCACCTCGGCGGCGGTCTGCCGCTCCTCGGTGTCGGCCTCGGCGACGACCTTCGCGAACTCGGGGGCGATCCGGTCGGCCTCGGCGGCGAGCGCGGCGGCCGTCTCCGGCGGGACGACCCCGGTCGCGCCGAGGAAGTCCACCAGCAGCCTGACGGTCTCCAGCACCACGGGCACCTCGTCGGCCCCCGCCACCACCGTCTCGGGGAAGACCTCCAGGAGCAGTTCCCCGAGCCCCTCGGGCGTCAGGTCGGCGGGGGCGGTCAGCCCCACCTCCGCCTGCGCGAGTTCCAGTAGGAGCATCGCCCCTTGCGCGTCGACTTTCTCGCCGCGTTCTTCCGCCCACCGCCGCAGGTCGCCGGCGGTGGTCTCCGCCCAATTGTCGGCCACCCGTGAACCCTAGCCCTCAGATCAGCTCCAGGGGGTCGATCTGGATCCGGACGACCTCGGTCGCCTTCCGCGCGCTCCGCACTCCCTGCGCCGCCTTCAGCGCGAGCGCCAGCGCGGGCCCCCCGCTGCGCGGCACCCGGACGAGCGCGCGCTCCCGCTCCCTGGCCTCCGCTCCGGGCGCTCCGGGCGCTCCGGGCGCTCCGGGCACCGGCACGGGCCCGAGCACCTCGGCGTCCGCGGGCAGCCGCGCGTCGGCCAGCAGCTCCCGGATCGCCGCCGGGGTGCCGGTGAGCGACGCCATCCGCGCCGCGGGCGGGAACCCCACCTCGCGCCGTTCGGCCAGCTCCCGCTCGGCATAGGTGACCGGGTCCCACCGGATCAGCGCCTGGACGGGCGGCAGCGAGCCGTCCGAGTTGACCACGATGGGGCCGGACGGCCGGACCAGCGCCGCCGCGTTCATCCAGCGCCGCAGGGTCTCCTCACCGGCGCGCAGGTCGGCGCGGCCGAGCAGCACCCACCCGTCGAGCAGCAGCGCGGCGGCGTAACCGCCCTCCGCCGGCGGCTCGGCCCCCGGGGTGGACACCACCAGGGCGCGCTCCGCCCCCACCTCGGTCAGGACCGCGTCCCTGCCGGACGTCCGCACCGGGACGCCGGGGAACGCCCTGCCCAGCTCCTCCGCCGTGCGCTTGGCGCCCACCACCACCGCGCGCATCTGGAAATGGCCGCACTCGGGGCAGTGCCAGTCGCCCGCGATACGGCCGCACCAGCGGCAGTACGGGGCGGCGTGGGACGACTGGAGAGCCAGCGGCCCCTGGCACTCGCCGCACCGCGCCGGGCTCCGGCACCGTCCGCACGCCAGGCCGGGCACATAGCCGCGCCGGGGCACCTGCACCAGCACCGGCCCCTCCGCCAGGGCCTGCCGCGCGGTCTGGAACGCCAGGCCGGACAGCCGCGCCGTGCGGGCCGCCGGGTCACGCGCCAGCTCGGCGTCGTCCCCGGCGGGACGTACCCGGGGCATCGCCGCGCGGATCCGCGTCCGGTCCGCCATCAGCGCGTGCGCCCACCCGGACTCCACGAGCTGGGTGCCGTCGGTCGTGCGGGTGAACCCGCCGATCAGCGCGCCCGCGCCCGTCCGGTGCGCGCGCAGGGCCAGCACCTCGCGCGGATGCGGGTACGGGGCGTGCGGCTCGGCGTGCACGTCGTCGCCGTCGTCCCACAGCACCACCAGCCCGAGGCGCTCGACGGGCGCGAACATCGCCGCCCGCGTGCCGACCACCGCCGGCGCCGTGCCGCGCAGCACCGCGAGCCAGCGCCGGTAGCGCTCGGTGGGGCCGAGGTCGGCGGTCAGTGCGACGTGCCGTCCGGCGCCGAGCTCCTCGGCCAGCGCCGCGTCCACCCGCGCCACGTCCCGCCCGTCGGCCATCACCACCAGCGCGCCGCGCCCGCCCTCCAGCGTGACGGCCACCGCGCGCGCGATCGCCGCCGTCCAGCCGGGGCCCGGCAGCGCCGTCCAGACCGCGCGCGGCGCGCGGCCGTCGCCAAGCGCCGCAAGGAACGAGGCCCCGGCCGGGTAGTCGCCCCAGGCTCCGGGGGACGGCGGGACGCCCGAGGCCGCCGGCGCCTCCCCGTCGCTCTCCGGCTCCTCCTCCTCGTGCTCGTCTTCGGGCTCCTCCCCGGCGGCGGGCGGCCGGGGCTCCCCCTCGACCCGCGCGTGCCGGGGCGGGATCGCCAGGCGCAGCACGTCGGCGAAGGTGCCCGCGTACCGGTCGGCGACCTCGCGCGCGAGACCGGCCACCTCGGGTGCCAGAACCGGCTCGGAGGACGTCACCCGTTCGAGGTAGGAGAGCCGGCCGGTGTGCTCGCTCTCGGCGACCCGGTGCAGCAGCAGCCCGTCGACGAGCTGCCCGGCGAACCTGACCCGGACCCGGCACCCCGGGACCGCCTTGGCGTCGAGCTCGGCCGGCACCAGGTAGTCGAACGGGCGGTCGAGGTGCGGCAGCGGGATGTCGACCGCGATCCGGGCGACCGGCAGCCGCTCGGCGGGCTCCCGGGCCCCCTTCTTCCGCCCGCCCTTGGCCCCCTTCCCGGCGGGCCTCTTCTCCGCGGGCCCCTTCGCGTTCTTGGCCGCGGGAGCCCGGGGCAGGTCGTCCAGCCCCGGGATCAGCTCGGCTCCCCCGCCGTCGTTCGTCACGCTCACCGTCCTACCAGACCAGAGTGGTACGACAGCCGCGCCGGACGGGCCGGGGCGGACCGCGGCCGGGTAGGGTGTGATCGGTTTGAACTGGGGGCTCGTTTCGTTGGATCATTGCTCGGTGTCTCCCACGCCCCTTCCGTCCCGCCGGCCCGCGCGGTCGCCGTGACGACGGCGCACACCCCACGGCGGACGGGCGTCGCGGTCCCGGACGGCCCGGCCGCGCCGTCCCCCTCGCGCTGGTGGCGGTGGCTGCACCCCAAGCACCCGGTGCTGGTGACCACGATCACCGCCGCCGTGCTGCACCTGGTGTGGGCGCTGTTCCTGGCCAACGAGGGCGGCGACCTGGCCGCGCAGACGGCGTGGACGAACTTCGCCTGGGACCATCCCTCCTCCGCCTACAGCCTGGCCTGGTACGGCGGGATGCACCCCGCCTCCTACAGCATCGTGTCGCCCTACCTGATGTCGGTGTTCGGCATCCGCGCGGTCGCCATGGTCGCCGGGACGCTGACGGCCATGCTGACCGCCCACCTGCTGGTGCGGTTCCGCGCCCCCGCGGCACTGCCCGCCGGGGTGTGGGTCGCGTTCGCCCTGACCTGCAACGCCGCGTCCGGGCGGGTGACGTTCGGGCTGGGTCTGCTGTTCGCGCTGCTCGCCACCGTGGTGGCCTTCACTCGGCGCGGCACCCCGCTCCTGCGCGGCGCGGGGATGGGCCTGCTCGGCATACTGGCCACCATCTCCAGCCCGGTCGCCGGACTGTTCCTGATGGTCCTGGCCGCGGCGCTGATCCTGACCGGGCGGCGGCGCGCCGGCATCGCCCTCGCGCTCGGCCCGCCGCTGGTGGTGGGCGCGACGACCGTGGTGTTCCCGTTCAGCGGCGAGCAGCCGATCTCGTTCGCCGCGATCGTGGCGCCGTCGATCACCAGCGTCATCGCGATCATGCTCTGCGCGCCGCGGCAGTGGCACCTGATCCGGGTCGGCGCGGGCGTCTACCTGGTCGGGATCCTGCTGACCTGGACGATCCCGACGCCCATCGGCAGCAACGTCGAGCGCCTCGCGCTGCTGTTCGGCGGGATGCTGCTGCTGATCGCGGTCGCCCGCGCCCCCGGCAGGCTCCGGGTCGGCGTGCTGAGCCTGGCGTTCGTCGTCACCGCGGTCTGGCAGGTGGTCAAGCCGGTCGACGACCTGATCCACACCGAGCCCGCGGCGTCCGCGTCCCGACACGCCCGCGGCCTGGTCGCCGAACTCGACGCGCTCGGCGCCGCCCAGGGCCGCGTCGAGGTCGTCCCGCTCCGGTCGCACTGGGAGTCGTCCGGCCTCAGCCGCGACTTCGTCCTCGCGCGCGGCTGGAGCCGCCAGGTCGACGCCGAGCGCAACGAGCTCTTCTACAAGGAGGGCGCGCTCACCCCCGCCTCCTACCGCGACTGGCTGCACAAGTGGGCGGTGCAGTACGTGGTGCTCCCCGAGCAGGAGAACGACTGGGCCGCCGAGGACGAGGCCGACCTCGTCCGGCAGGGCCAGCCGTGGCTCCAGGAGGTGTGGAAGGACCGGTACTGGCGGCTGTACCGGGTCGCCTCCCCCACCCCGCTGGCCGACCGGCCCGCCGTCGTCCAGCGGATCCGGTCCGACGAGGTGGTCCTCGACATGACCGCCCGCGGCACCGCGCTGGTGCGGATCAGCTGGTCGCCGTGGCTCAGCGTCCGCGACGACGAGGGCCGGCGGACGGGCTGCATCGCCGCCGAGGGCGACTTCGTCCGGATGCACGTGCCCGCCCCCGGCCGGTACCACATCGGCGGCCGGTACGAGCTTCCGCGCGGCACTCCCTGCAAGGACTGACCGGCCCCGCGGGCCCCGCCCAGCCCTGCCCCCAAAGGGCCTGAGACGACGCCAGGGCCCCGGGAGGATCTCCCGGGGCCCTGGCGTCGGACGTGCGCCCGCCGGGCCGTACGGTCCGGCGGCGGAGGGTTACAGGCCGGCGGCCGAGGCCAGCGCCCCGGCGCGGTCGGTGGACTCCCAGGAGAAGTCGGGCTCCTGGCGGCCGAAGTGGCCGTAGGCGGCGGTCTGGGAGTAGATCGGGCGCAGCAGGTCGAGGTCGCGGACGATCGCGGCGGGGCGCAGGTCGAAGACCGTCTGCACCGCCTCCTGGATCCTGGCGACCGAGACCTTCTCGGTGCCGAAGGTCTCGACGAACACGCCGACCGGGTGGGCCTTGCCGATCGCGTAGGCGACCTGCACCTCGGCGCGGTCGGCGAGCTGCGCGGCGACGATGTTCTTGGCGACCCAGCGCATCGCGTACGCGGCGGACCGGTCGACCTTGGACGGGTCCTTGCCGGAGAACGCGCCGCCGCCGTGCCGGGCCATGCCGCCGTAGGTGTCGACAATGATCTTGCGGCCGGTCAGCCCGGCGTCGCCCATCGGGCCGCCGATCTCGAACCGCCCGGTGGGGTTGACCAGCAGCCGGTAGCCGGCGGTGTCGAGGTCGAAGCCGGCCAGCACCGGGTCGACCACGTGCTCCTTGACGTCGGGGGTCAGCAGCTCCTTGAGGTCGATGTCGGGAGCGTGCTGGCTGGACACCACGACGGTGTCGAGGCGGACGCCGCGGTCGCCGTCGTACTCGATGGTGACCTGGGTCTTGCCGTCGGGACGCAGGTAGGGCACCACGCCGGTCTTGCGGACCTCGGACAGCCGCTGGGCGAGCCGGTGCGCGATGATGATCGGCAGCGGCATCAGCTCGGGCGTCTCATTGGTGGCGTACCCGAACATCAGCCCCTGGTCGCCGGCGCCCTGCCGGTCGAGGTCGTCGACGCCCTCGCCCTCGCGGGTCTCGTAGGCGTCGTCGACTCCCTGGGCGATGTCGGCCGACTGGGCGCCGATGGACACCGACACGCCGCAGGAGTGGCCGTCGAAGCCCTTCTTGGACGAGTCGTAGCCGATCTCGAGGATCTTCTCCCGGATCACGCCCGGGATGTCCACGTAGGTCTCGGTGGTGACCTCACCGGCCACATGCACCTGACCGGTCGTGATCATGGTCTCGACGGCGACCCGGCTCTTCGGGTCGTCCTTGAGCATCGAGTCGAGGATCGCGTCGCTGATCTGGTCCGCGATCTTGTCCGGGTGTCCTTCGGTGACGGACTCGGAGGTGAACAGGCGGCGAGACACGTACGTGCACTCCTTGCAGCGGCTGCTGACTGACGTCGCAGGACGGATTGGTCATCACTTCGGCGGGGGACGCCGCCCCCGGCCCGAGGTTGCCCACGGTATTCCCCCGAAGTGTATCGGGAATGTGGCCGGGTAAAGATGAGGGCCCCGGGCGGCGGGGGCACACCGGCCCGGGTCAGTCCGGGGGGCGGGACTCGAGGCGGGCGGCGACCAGGTCCCAGACGATCTCGGCGAGCGCCTCCTTGGGCCCGCGCGGCACGTCGGTCCGGCTGCCGTCGGCGCCGAGCACCACGGCGGCGTTGTCGGGCCGCCCGAAGGCGAGGTCGACGCCGACCTGGTTGACCACGAGCAGGTCGCTGCGCTTGCGGGCGAGCTTGGTGCGGCCGTTCTCCAGCACGTCGTCGGTCTCGGCGGCGAACCCGACGACGACCTGCCCGGCGGGCCTGCGCTCGCCGAGCTCGGCCAGGATGTCGGCGGTCTTGACCAGGCGGATCGGCTCGGGCTCGGTGCCCGGGGTCTTCTTGATCTTCAAGTCCCGGTAGTCGGCCGGCCGGAAGTCGGCGACCGCGGCGGCCATCACGACCGCGTCGGCCGTGCCGGCGGCCTCCAGGACGGCCTTGCGCATCTCCTCGGCCGAACCGGCGGGAACGATCTCGGCGCCCGCCGGGTCGGGCAGGGCGACGTTGGCCGCGACCAGCGTCACCCGGGCCCCGCGCGCGACGGCGGTGCGGGCCAGCGCGTACCCCTGGAGGCCCGACGACCGGTTGCCGAGGTACCGCACCGGGTCGATGGCCTCGCGGGTGCCGCCGGCCGAGATCACCACGTGCCGTCCGGCCAGGTCGTGCCAGGCAGCGGCGGCCTCCGCCGCGGTCGCGGGCCCGGAGCCGTCCGCGGAGCCGCCGGTCCCGCCCTCGCCGGGCTCGGCGCGGGCGGTGCGGGCCAGGACGTGCCGGGCGACGTCGAACAGCTCGGCCGGGTCGGGCAGCCGGCCGGGACCGGTGTCGGCGCCGGTGAGCCGCCCCGAGGCCGGCTCGATCACCAGCGCGCCGCGGGACCGCAGCGTCTCGACGTTGGCCCGGGTCGCCGGGTGCAGCCACATCTCGGTGTGCATCGCGGGCGCGAACACCACCGGGCAGCGCGCGGTGAGGAGCGTGTTGGTGAGCAGGTCGTCGGCCAGCCCGTGCGCCGCCCTGGCCAGCAGGTCGGCGGTGGCGGGCGCGACCAGCACCAGGTCGGCGCCCTGGCCGAGCCGGACGTGCGGCACCTCGGCGACGTCGTCCCACACCTCGGTGGAGACGGGGTGGCCCGACAGTGCCGCCCAGGTGGGCTCGCCGACGAAGCGGAGCGCGTCGGCGGTCGGGACGACGCGCACGTCGTGCCCCGACTCGGTGAGCCGCCGCAGCAGCTCGCACGCCTTGTAGGCGGCGATGCCAGCGCTGACGCCGAGGACGACGCGGGGCTTACGGGAGGTCATGCGGACCACCTTCCCGGGGGGCGGCCGGCCGCGCGCACGGCGACGCCGGCGGCATCGGGGGGCGTGGCTGGGCGCCGGTCCGGCGGGTTCGGGTGCACCGGTGCGGGGCTCAGCCCTCGGTGGGCTCGGCGTTCAGCAGGCCCTCGCGCGTCTCGCGCAACGCGATCGACAGGGGCTTCTCCTGGACCTGGGTCTCGACGAGCGGGCCCACGTACTCCAGCAGGCCCTCGCCGAGCTGGGCGTAGTAGGCGTTGATCTGCCGGGCGCGCTTGGCCGCGATGCTCACGAGGCCGTACTTGGTCTCGACGACCTCCAGGAGCTCGTCGATCGACGGATTGGTGATGCCTTCGCTGCTGGCTGCCACTGTGTGGCCTTCCACTAGAAGTGTGCTAAGGGACAGCCAGCAAGGCTAGCAGCTCATCGCACACGTCCTGGACCGACGTGTTCACCAGCGTGACGTCGAACTCCTTCTCGGCGGCCAGCTCGATGCGGGCGGCGTCGAGGCGGCGCTCGATCACCTCGGGCGGCTCGGTGCCGCGCCCGGTGAGCCGGCGCACCAGCTCCTCCCAGGACGGCGGGGCCAGGAACACCAGCCGCGCCCCGGGCATCGACCCGCGGACCTGCCGCGCGCCCTGGAGGTCGATCTCCAGCAGGACGAGCTCGCCCCGGCCGAGGCGCTCCTCGACCGGCCCGCGCGGGGTGCCGTAGCGGTTGCCCGCGAACTCGGCCCACTCCAGCAGCTCCCCTTCGGCGACGAGCCGGTCGAAACCGGCGTCGTCGACGAAGAAGTACTGCACGCCGTGGGTCTCACCCGGTCGGGGGGACCGGGTGGTCACCGAGACCGACAGCCACACCTGGGGGTGCGCACGCCGGATCTCGGCGACGACCGTGCTCTTGCCGACGCCTGACGGACCGGAGAGGACCGTCAGCCGCCGGACGAGCGGGCCATGCAGCCCGGGGTCCCCCGGCGCAGTCATGGGTGCGCCGGGGCTGGACGGGATGGAGCCGGATTCGGGGACACCCGAGCCGGCCGCGACGGCCTCGCCGTCGCGCCCGCCCGTGAGTCGTGCGTCAGCGGTTTGCACTTCCGCCGAACTCACGCTCCAGGGAGGCGCGCTGGTTCGCACCGAGGCCCCGCACGCGGCGGGACTCGGCGATACCCAGGCGCTCCATGATCTGCTTCGCACGGACCTTGCCCACACCGGGCAGCGATTCAAGGAGGGCAGACACCTTCATCTTCCCGACGACGTCGTCGGTCTGACCCTGCTTGAGAACCTCGGCGAGCGAGGTTCCCCCGTGCTTGAGCAGGTTCTTAACCTCGGCCCGCTCCTTGCGTGCCTTGGCAGCCTTCTCCAGGGCTGCGGCGCGCTGTTCGGGGGTTAGGGGCGGAAGAGCCACGCCGGGTCACCTCAGGTTTCCACTCGACGGAGTCGGACGGGTTGGGAAACTAGCGAGTTCACGCCCCATAAGGCAACGTGAAGTGCCGTTTGGCCCGCCACAAAATCACGAAAATCACTCCTCGGAGTGTCCTGAATACAGAGTGTACCCAAGTCTGCCCCCTAGGACGGCGATCCCCCTGCCTTGCTGGGACTTTCACATGATCGTCAAAAAACCCCCTCGGAGGGCCCGATTGTGTCACTCGCCACCCCCCTCGCCAGGCAGTCCACTGCCGCGTCCGCCCGTCCCACCATGGTCCCGCAACCTCCCGGCGGCGCCGACGGCACCCCCGCCGAACGCGTCACCCGACGAAACGTGATCCCCATCACACCCCGAGCGGCCGGTCAGTGACGCTCGTCACGCCTCTCCCGTCCGCCCCACGCGCACCGCCCGCGGCTGCGATCCTCGAGGCGCGGAGATCAAGATCACTTTCCTGTTCCCGCACCGTCCGCCGCCTCAGCCCCGCCGACGAGGCGCCCTCGCCCCTTTCCCGCACTCCCTCGGCCGCCGCGCGAGCGCGTTGACCGCTCGGTGAGGCGAAGCCGAAGGCGAGCAGCGCCGAGCAGATCGCGAAGCGGTGCAGCGCTCGCCAAAGGCCCGGTAAGGCACGAGCCGCCAGGCGAGTGTGCCGTGGGCGGGGACTCCAAAAGAACTAGCCGCCCGTGGCCGTCCTGCGGAGCGCGGCGGCGATGCCGGCCGCGGCGGCGCCGGGGTCCGGGGCGCCGGTGATCGGGCGGCCGATCACGAGCAGGTCCGCGCCGGCCGCGAGGGCCTCCTCGGGCGTGGCGACGCGGGCCTGGTCCTGGGTGTCGGCTCCGGCCGGCCGGACGCCCGGCGTGATGAGGGCGATGCCCGGGCCGACCTCCGCGCGGACCGCAGCGGCCTCCTGCGGGGAGCAGACCAGTGCCTGCGCCCCTGCCCCGACCGAGAGCGCCGCGAGCCGCCGTACGGCGTCTGAGGCCGGTCCGGCGAGGCCGATCCCGCCGAGGTCGCCGTCGTCCAGCGACGTGAGCACCGTCACCGCGGCGATCCTGGTGTCGGGAGCGGCCTCGACGGCGGCACGGATCATGGCCGGGCCGCCCGCGGCGTGCACGGTCAGGTAGCCGGGCTTGAGCCGGGCCACCGCGCGGGCCGCGCCCGCGACCGTGGCCGGGATGTCGTGCAGCTTCAGGTCGAGGAAGACCTGCACCCGGCTCGCGCCGCGGACGCTGGCGACGACGTCGGGGCCGTAGCGCAGGTACAGCTCCAGGCCGACCTTGACGGTGCTGACGTGCGGCGTGACCAGCGTCGCCCAGCGCGCCGCCGTCTCCAGGTCGGGGGCGTCGAGGGCGACGGCGATGGGGGCCGGGGCGGGGGGTGTGGTCACAGTCTCTCCTTCACTTCGCCGGCCTGGGCCTGCTCGGGGGCCGGCGGTTCCGGACGCACCTGCGGCGGTACGTACCCGGCGGGTTTGTGGGCGAGCCCGACGGCGTCGGCCAGGCGCCCGATCCGACGGGCGGCCAGGGCCTCCTCCAGCTCGCGCAGGATGCGGGGCGCGGCGGACGGGTCGTGGAACATCGCGGTGCCCACGGCCACGGCCGACGCGCCCGCCAGGACGAACTCCAGCGCGTCCAGCCCGGTGGCCACCCCGCCGGCGCCGATGATCGGCGTGCTGGGGAGCGCGGCGTGGACCTGGTAGACGCAGCGGACGGCGACGGGACGGATCGCGGGACCCGACAGGCCCCCCGACACGCCCGTGAGGGCGGGCCGGAGGGTACTGGCGTCGATCGCCATGCCCTCCATGGTGTTGATCAGGGTGAGCCCCTCGGCGCCGGCGTCGACGCAGGCGAGCGCGATCGTGACGATGTCGGTGACGTCGGGGGCGAGCTTGACGAAGACCGGCACGCCGGGCCTGGCCTGGCCGCGCACGGCCCGGACGACCGCGCCCGCGGCGCCGGGGTGCCGGCCGAACATGCGGCCGCGGTCCTCGACGTTGGGGCAGGCCACGTTGACCTCGATCGCGGCGATGCCGGACACGCCGCGCAGCCGGCGGGCGAGGTCGGCGTACTCCTCGACGCTGTTGCCCGCGATCGACACGATGATCCGCACGTCCTGCTCGATCAGCCACGGCAGGTCGGCCTCGAGGAAGGACTCGATCCCCGGCCCCGGCAGCCCCATGGCCGTGAGCAGGCCGCTGGGCGACTCGGCGACCCGCGGGGTCGGGCGGCCCGCGCGCGGCTGCGGCATCACCGAGGTGGTGACGAACGCGCCGAGCCGGGACAGGTCGAAGAACGGGGCGAGCTCGCGGCCCGACCCGCCGCATCCGGACGCCGTCATGACCGGGTTGGGCAGCTCCAGTGCGCCGAGCGTCGTGGCCGTTCGCGCAGTCACCTGGGAGCCCTTTCCGAGAGGTTGAGGACGTGCGGGGCGCCGAGCGCGTCGAACGGGATCGTGCCGAGGTCGCCCCAGCGGACGCGGTCACCGCGCAGGACGGGGCCGTCGGCGCAGGCCCGCACCATGCGGGTCACGCCGTCCTCCCCGTGGATCGGCAGCATGCAGGTCATGCAGACGCCGATGCCGCACGCGCCGGTCTGCTGGAGGAACTCCTCCACCGACACCTGCGACGGGAGGCCGAAGTCGCCCGCCACCTGGGTGACGGTGCGCAGCAGGGCGGTGGGGCCGCAGCCGTAGACGACGTCGGCGCCGGTCTCCTGGATGACGCGGGGCATCACCTCGCGCACGGTGCCCGCCTCGCCCATCGAGCCGTCCTCGGTGGCGACCGTGAAGGAGTCGCCGATGCGCTGGGCGATGCGGGAGCCGAACACCTGCCGGCCGGACGTCCCGCCGAGCACGAAGTGCACCTGGCAGCCCCGGCGCAGCAGCGTGTCGGCCAGGGCGAACAGCGACGCGCCGCCCGGCCCGCCGCCGACGAGCAGGCAGCTCACCGGGTCCCTGGGGAGGCGGAAGGGGCGGCCGAGCGGGCCGACGAGGTCGAGCTGGTCGCGCGAGCGGCGGCCCGCGAGCCAGGCGGTTCCGGGTTCGGTGTCGGCGAACACCAGCTCGACGGTGCCGCCGTAGTCGGACTTCACCTCGTACACCCCGAAGCAGCGGCGCAGCAGCCGCCCGGTGTGCTCGCCGCCCACGGCGAGCGCCACGAACTGGCCCGGCCTGAACCGCTCGGCGACGGCGGGCGCCACCAGCGTCAGCGCGTGGTAGTCCTGCACCTGGCGGACCGTCAGAACCGTCGCCGACGTCTGCACCGGTGTGTCGGACACCCGTCTCCCTCTCGTCGTCGTGGGCCCGGCCGGGGCCGCCGGGCGGTCGCGCCGCCCGGCGGCCCCGGCCCGGCGCTGTCTACCCGGGCACCGCCTCCGCACCGCCGGACGGGGCGGTCCGGCCGTGCGCGCCGCGCATCCGCTCGGCGTGCTCCTGGAGGGAGCGGACGCCGACCAGGTTGCCCGCGATGGCCTCGATGCCCTGCACGGCCGCGGCGAGGCCCTGCACGGTGGTCACGCACGGTACGCCGCGCAGGACGGCCGCGGTGCGGATCTCGTAGCCGTCCAGGCGCGGCCCCGACTGACCGGGGCTACCGAAGGGAGTATTGACGATGAGGTCCACCTCGCCGTCGAGGACGCGCCGCACGATGGTGGGCTCGCCGTCGGATCCGGGGCCTTCGCTCTGCTTGCGCACGATCTTGGCACGCACCCCGTTGCGCCGCAGTACCTCGGCGGTCCCGGCGGTGGCCAGGATCTCGAAGCCGAGATCGGCCAGCCGCTTCACCGGGAAGATCATGTGCCGCTTGTCCCGGTTGGCGACCGACACGAACGCGCGGCCCTTGGTCGGCAGCGAGCCGTAGGCGGCCTGCTGCGACTTGGCGTAGGCGGTGCCGAACACCTCGTCGATGCCCATCACCTCGCCGGTCGAGCGCATCTCCGGGCTGAGGACGATGTCGACGCCCTGGCCCTCGGCGTTGCGGAACCGGTCGAAGGGCAGGACGGCCTCCTTGACCGCGATCGGCGCGTCCAGCGGCAGCGAGCCGCCGTCGCCGGTCTCGGGCAGCAGCCCCTCGGCGCGCAGCTCGGCGATCTTCGCGCCCATCATCACCCGGGCCGCGGCCTTGGCGAGCGGCACCGCCGTCGCCTTGGAGACGAACGGGACAGTGCGGGACGCGCGCGGGTTGGCCTCCAGCACGTACAGGACGCCCGCGGACAGCGCGTACTGCACGTTCATCAGCCCGAGCACGCCGATGCCCTCGGCGAGCGCCTCGGTGGACTCGCGGATGCGCCGCACGTCCTCGTGGCCGAGGGTGATCGGCGGAAGTGCGCAGGCCGAGTCGCCGGAGTGGATGCCGGCCTCCTCGATGTGCTCCATGACGCCGCCGAGGTAGAGCTCCTCGCCGTCGTAGAGGGCGTCCACGTCGATCTCGATGGCCTCGTCGAGGAACCGGTCGATCAGCACCGGGTGCTCCAGCAGGTGCCCCTGGGCGTGCAGCGCCATGTACGACTCCAGCGTGGCGTCGTCGTACACGATCTCCATGCCGCGCCCGCCCAGCACGTACGAGGGCCGCACCAGGACCGGGTAGCCGATCTCGGTGGCGATCTCCAGGGCCTCCTCGTAGGAGGCGGCGGTGCCGTGCTTGGGCGCGAGCAGCCCGGCGCGGTGCAGGACCCGCCCGAACGCGCCGCGCTCCTCGGCGAGGTGGATGCTCTCGGGCGAGGTGCCGACGATGGGGACGCCCGCGTCCTTGAGCTTCTGCGCGAGGCCGAGCGGCGTCTGCCCGCCGAGCTGGACGATGACGCCGGCGACGGTGCCCGACTGCTGCTCGGCGTGCACCACCTCCAGGACGTCCTCCAGGGTGAGCGGCTCGAAGTAGAGCCGGTCGGAGGTGTCGTAGTCGGTGGAGACCGTCTCGGGGTTGCAGTTGACCATCACGGTCTCGTAGCCGGCCTCGGCCAGCGTGAACGAGGCGTGCACGCAGGAGTAGTCGAACTCGACGCCCTGCCCGATCCGGTTGGGGCCGCTGCCGAGGATCAGCACCTTCGGCTTGGCGCCCGGCGGGACCTCGGTCTCCTCGTCGTAGGCGGAGTAGAGGTAGGGCGTCTGCGCCTCGAACTCGGCCGCGCACGTGTCGACGGTGAGGTAGACGGGCCGCACGCCGAGGGCGTGCCGCAGCTCGCGGACGACGTCCTCGGAGATGCCCCGCAGCCCGGCGATCTGCGCGTCGGAGAAGCCGTGCCGCTTGGCGTGCACGAGCTTGTCCCTGGTGAGCGCGTCGTCGGCGGTGCGGACCTCTTCGGCGATCTCGTTGACGGCCGCGATCTGGTCGAGGAACCAGGGGTCGATGCCGGTCGCCTCGTACAGCCGCTGGACGGTCGCGCCGGCCCACAGGGCGCGCTGCACGTCGCCCAGGCGGCCGTCGTGGGGACGGCTCGCCCGCTGGACGAGCTCCTCGGCGTCGCCGGGCTCGCCCGTCCAGGAGAACGAGGAGCCCTTCTGCTCCAGCGACCGCAGCGCCTTCTGGAGGGCCTCGGTGAAGCAGCGGCCGATGGCCATCGCCTCGCCGACCGACTTCATGTGGGTGGTGAGGGTGCTGTCGGCGCCGGGGAACTTCTCGAACGCGAACCGCGGCACCTTGACCACGACGTAGTCGAGCGTCGGCTCGAACGAGGCCGGGGTCTCCTTGGTGATGTCGTTGGAGATCTCGTCGAGGGTGTAGCCGATGGCCAGCTTCGCCGCGATCTTGGCGATCGGGAAGCCGGTGGCCTTGGACGCCAGCGCCGACGAGCGCGACACCCGCGGGTTCATCTCGATGACGATCATGCGGCCGGTGGCCGGGTGCACGGCGAACTGGATGTTGCAGCCGCCGGTGTCGACGCCGACCTCGCGGATCACCGCGATCGCCACGTCCCGCATGTTCTGGTACTCGCGGTCGGTCAGCGTCATCGCGGGCGCGACGGTGATGGAGTCGCCGGTGTGCACGCCCATCGGGTCGAGGTTCTCGATCGAGCACACGATCACCACGTTGTCGGCCCGGTCGCGCATGACCTCCAGCTCGTACTCCTTCCAGCCGAGGATCGACTCCTCCAGGAGCACCTCGCTGGTCGGGGACGCGTCGAGCCCGGCGCCGGCGATGCGGCGCAGGCCGTCCTCGTCGTGGGCGAAGCCGGACCCGGCGCCGCCCATGGTGAAGGAGGGCCGCACGACCAGCGGGTAGCCGAGGTCGCCGGCGGCGGCCACGCACTCGTCCATCGTGTGGCAGACGGCCGACCGGGCCGACTCGGCGTTGAGGCCCTGCTCGCGGGCGACCTTGGCGACGACCCCCTTGAACCGCTCGCGGTTCTCGCCGGCCTGGATCGCGTCGACGTCGGCGCCGATCAGCTCGACGCCGTAGCGCTCCAGCACGCCGGCCTCGAAGAGCGCGATCGCGGTGTTGAGCGCGGTCTGGCCGCCCAGCGTGGGCAGCAGCGCGTCCGGCCGCTCCTTGGCGATGATCTTCTCGACCACCTCGGGGGTGATCGGCTCGACGTAGGTGGCGTCGGCGAACTCCGGGTCGGTCATGATCGTCGCTGGGTTGCTGTTGACCAGGGTGACCCGCAGGCCCTCGTCCCGGAGCACCCGGCACGCCTGGGTGCCGGAGTAGTCGAACTCGCACGCCTGGCCGATCACGATCGGCCCGGAGCCGATCACCAGGACGGACTTCAGGTCTTCGCGCCGCGGCATTACCTCGACCCTTCCATGATCTCGCAGAACCGGTCGAAGAGCCCGGTGGCGTCGTGCGGTCCCGCCGCCGCCTCCGGGTGGTACTGGACGCTGAACGCGGGCCGGTCGAGCAGCCGCAGCCCCTCGACGCAGCCGTCGTTGAGGTTGACGTGCGACACCTCGGCACGCCCGTACGGGGTGTCGAACGGCGCGTCCGTCGGCGCGTCCACCGCGAACCCGTGGTTGTGCGCCGACACGTCGACCTTGCCGGTGGCGCGGTCCTGCACGGGCTGGTTGACGCCGCGGTGCCCGAACCGCATCTTGTACGTGCCGAGCCCGAGGGCCCGGCCGAAGATCTGGTTGCCGAAGCAGATGCCGAAGAACGGCGTCCCCGCGTCGAGGACGCCCTTCAGCGCCTCCACCGCGTAGCCGGCGGCGGCCGGGTCGCCGGGGCCGTTCGAGAAGAACACCCCGTCGGGCGCGACCGCCAGGATCTCCGCGGCGGTGCTGGACGCGGGCAGCACGTGCACCTCGCAGCCGCGCTCGGCCATCCGGTGCGGCGTCATCGCCTTGATGCCGAGGTCGACGGCGGCGACGGTGAACCGCTTGGCGCCGAGCGCCGGGACGACGTAGGGGTCGGCCGTGGACACCTCGCGGGCCAGGTCGGCGCCCGCCATCGGCGCGGTCTCCAGCACCCGCTCGAGCAGCGCCCGCTCCCCCGGCTCCAGCGCCGCCTCCCCGCTGAAGATCGCGGCGCGCATCGCGCCGCGCTCGCGCAGGTGCCGGGTGAGCGCCCGGGTGCCGGGCATCGCGATGCCCACCACGCCCTGGTCGCGCAGCGCCGACCCGAGCGAGCCGGTGGCCCGCCAGTTGGACGCCACGCGCGCCGGTTCGCGCACCACGTACCCGGCGACCTGGATCCGGCCGGACTCGGGGTCCTCGTCGTTGACGCCGGTGTTGCCGATGTGCGGAGCGGTCATCGCCACGATCTGCCGGGCGTAGGAGGGGTCGGTGAGGGTCTCCTGGTAGCCGGTCATGCCGGTGTTGAAGACCATCTCGCCGAAGGTCTCGCCCTCGGCGCCGTACCCGGCCCCGTGAAAGACCCTGCCGTCCTCGAGGATCAGGATCGCAGGACTAGGACTCACTGGAGCTTCCCTTCAAGGACGGTCGGCCTGCCGCGCAGGAACGTGGCGACGACCCGGCCGGGCAGGTCCAGCCCCGCGAACGGGGTGTTGCGGCTCTTGGACGTCATCGCGGTCGGGTCGACGACGCGGCGCGGCGCCGGGTCGTACAGCGTGATGTTGGCGGGCGAGCCGGCCTCGAGCGGGCGGCCCTGGCCGGACAGCCGCCCGATGCGGGCGGGGCGGAACGACATCCGGTCGGCGACGCCGGCCCAGTCGAGCAGGCCGGTGTCGACCATGGCCTCCTGGACCACCGGGAGCGCGGTCTCCAGGCCGATCATGCCCATCGCGGCCACCGCCCACTCGGTCTCCTTGTCCTCGACCGGGTGGGGGGCGTGGTCGGTCGCGACGCAGTCGATGGTGCCGTCGGCGAGCGCGTGCCGCAGCGCGGTCACGTCCTCGGCGGTGCGCAGCGGCGGGTTGACCTTGAAGATCGGGTCGTAGGACTCGGCGCGGCCGTCGTCCAGCAGCAGGTGGTGCGGGGTGACCTCGGCGGTGACCCGGCAGCCCTTGCCCTTGGCCCAGCGGATCAGCTCCACCGATCCGGCCGTGGAGACGTGGCAGACGTGCAGCCGCGACCCGACGTGCTGGGTCAGCAGCACGTCCCGGGCGATGATCGCCTCCTCGGCCACCGCGGGCCAGCCGCGCAGCCCGAGCGCGGCCGACATCTCGCCCTCGTTCATCTGGGCGCCCTCGGTGAGCCGCGGCTCCTGCGCGTGCTGGGCGACGACGCCGTCGAACGCCTTGACGTACTCCAGCGCCCGCCGCATGATCACCGCGTCGGACACGCAGTGCCCGTCGTCGGAGAACACCCGGACCTGCGCCGCGGACTCGGCCATCGCGCCGAGCTCGGCGAGCTGCTCGCCGGCGATGGAGCGGGTGACGGCGCCGACCGGCTGGACGTCGCAGTACCCGGCCTCGCGGCCGAGCCGCCAGACCTGCTCGACCACGCCCGCGGTGTCGGCGACCGGGTCGGTGTTGGCCATCGCGTGCACGGCGGTGAAGCCGCCCATCGCGGCGGCCCTGGTGCCGGACCCGACGGTCTCGGCGTCCTCCCGGCCGGGCTCGCGCAGGTGGGTGTGCAGGTCGACCAGGCCGGGCAGCGCGACCAGGCCGCCCGCCTCGACCACCTGGGCGCCGCCGGCGTCCAGGCCGGGGCCGACCGCGGCGATCACGCCGTCGCGGACCAGGATGTCGGCGGGCTCGCCGCCCAGGATCCGGGCGCCCTTGATGAGGATCGCGGGGGTGGTGCCGTTCATGCCGTTCTCTCCGCTCACTCGGAGACCTCCTTGCCGATGGCGGGCTCGGAACCGCCGAGCAGCAGGTAGAGCACGGCCATCCTGGCGCTGACGCCGTTGGCGACCTGCTCGACGATGGTGGAGCGGACCGAGTCGGCCACCTCGGCGGCGATCTCGACGCCGCGGTTCATCGGGCCGGGGTGCATCACGATCGCGTCGTCCGACATGCGCGCGAACCGCTCGGTGTCGAGCCCGTAGCGGCGGCTGTACTCGCGCACGCTCGGAAAGTACGCGGCGTTCATCCGCTCCTGCTGGACCCGCAGCATCATGACCACGTCGCTCTTGGGCAGCACCGCGTCGAGGTCGTAGGAGACCTGGCACGGCCAGGTGCCGATCGCGACCGGCAGCAGCGTCGGCGGGGCGACCACGGTGACGTCGGCGCCGAGAGTGTGCAGCAGCAGCACGTTGGAACGCGCCACCCGGCTGTGCAGGACGTCGCCGACGATGGTGACCTTGCGGCCCTCCAGGTCGCCGAGGCGGCGGCGCATCGTGAACGCGTCGAGCAGCGCCTGCGTCGGGTGCTCGTGGGTGCCGTCGCCGGCGTTCACCACGCTGCCCCGCACCCATCCGGCGAGGCGGTGCGGGGCGCCCGAGGCGGGGTGCCGGATGACCACGCCGTCGGCGCCCATCGCCTCGAGGGTGAGCGCGGTGTCCTTCAGGCTCTCGCCCTTGGAGACGCTGGAGCCCTTGGCGGAGAAGTTGATGACGTCGGCCGACAGCCGCTTGGCGGCGGCCTCGAACGAGATGCGGGTGCGGGTGGAGTCCTCGAAGAACAGGTTCACCACCGTCCGGCCGCGCAGCGTGGGCAGCTTCTTGATGGACGAGCGGCCGGAGACCTGCGCGAGCTCCTCGGCGGTGTCGAGGATGAGCAGCGCGTCGTCCTTGGTCAGGTCGGCCGCCGAGACCAGATGGCGCTTCACTCCGCCTCACCCCGCTCGCTCAGCAGGACGGCGTCGCGGGCGTCGTTCTCGGCCAGCAGGACCTTGACCGTCTCGCGCATCGAGGTGGGCAGGTTCTTGCCCACGTAGTCGGCGCGGATCGGCAGCTCGCGGTGGCCGCGGTCGACCAGGACGGCGAGCTGGACGGCGCGCGGCCGGCCGAGATCGTTCAGCGCGTCCAGCGCGGCCCGCACGGTGCGGCCGGAGAACAGCACGTCGTCGACGAGGACCACGACGCGGTCGTCGACGCCCCCCGGCGGCAGCTCGGTGCGGCCGAGCGCGCGGGCGGGCTTCATCCGCAGGTCGTCGCGGTACATCGTGACGTCGAGCGAGCCCCAGGGCACCGGCCGTCCCTCGACCTCGCGCAGCAGGTCGGCCAGCCGCTCGGCGAGCGTCACGCCGCGGGTCTGGATGCCGAGCAGGACGACGTCGTGGCCGCCCTTGGTGCGTTCGAGGATCTCGTGCGTGATGCGGGTGAGGGCGCGCCGGATGTCGGGGCTCTCCAGAACGGCCTTGGGCCGGGAGTCACCGTCTGCCACGCGTGGCCCGCCCGGATCGTCGGGCCTGAAGGCAGCATTCACCACCGTAACCTCCTTTCCCGCCTCACTGGACGGGTCTTAAAGGACGCCTTGTCCCCCTCACCGTAGCAGCCCCGACACGCCGGGCCGAACCCGGCATTGGCGCGTCTTACCTGGTGAGAGGGGTCACACTCGGAGTCGCGCGGGAGGCCGGGAAGCCCGTGCGGCAAGGGCCCGGCGCCCGGTCCGAGGGGCTTCCCGGCGATCCGGACGACCCGGATCGAGACCTGCGGATTCGACCGCTTTTTTCCAATCGGCTTGACCTGGGGCCGTCACCGTTTTACCGTCACTGTCCGTAACCATCCCTGGAGACAGAGCCTTGAGTCCATCCGGTCCAAGGAACTGTCCCCGCCCGGTCGACCGACCGGGATCCGACAGCGACGACGAAAGTGAGCCTGGGGGGCCGCGAAATGCCGTCTGAATACGCTAAGGCTCTCGGCGCGCGCCTGCGCGCCATCCGCACCCAGCAGGGCCTGTCCCTGCACGGAGTGGAGGAGAAGTCCCGAGGCCGCTGGAAGGCCGTCGTCGTGGGCTCCTATGAGCGGGGCGACCGCGCCGTCACCGTTCAGAAGCTGGCCGAGCTCGCCGATTTCTATGGCGTGCCGGTATCCGAGTTGCTGCCCGGCGGAGCCGCGCCGAGCCCGCTCGGGCCTACACCCAAGCTCGTGATCGACCTCGAGCGGTTGCAGCAGCTTCCGAAAGACAAGGCCGGTCCACTCGCCCGTTACGCCGCGACGATCCAAAGCCAGCGGGGCGACTACAACGGAAAGGTCCTGTCCATCCGCCAGGAAGACCTGCGTTCACTCGCGGTCATCTACGACAAGTCCCCGACCGAGCTCACCGAGGAGCTCATCACCTGGGGAGTGCTCGACCCCGAGGCGCGCCGCGCCGTCGAGGCGTTCTGATCCCGGCCGAGGCTGAGGCGTCCCCCCGGCGTCTCGACTCCTGACACCGTGCGGGCCCGGCGGCGACCACCGCCGCCCGGTCCGCGCTCCGGCCCGCGTCCCCTGGCATCCGCCACGGACGCGGGCCGGGTCATGTCCGGAGGCGTTCGCCCTCGGGCAGCCAGTCGCGTCCGGGGACGTACTCCAGCCAGCGGCTCTTGTCGCCCTCCTCGGCGAACCCCGCCACGAGCGTGTCCAGCAGGGGATGCCCGGCCCCGGTCCGCCACAGCAGCGACCACGCGTACAGCGGGGTCGGGTCGGCGAGCGGGATCGACCTGATGCCGGGAACGTCCGGCAGCGGGCTGTCCGCGGGGAAGAGCGAGAAGCAGCCGGGATCGTCCCTGATCTGTTGCAGGAAGTGCTCCGACCCCAGGTTGGCGCCGCCGCCGCGCGCGTCGATCCCGAAGTGGCCCGCGAAGCGCGCGAGGAAATCGAGCCGCTCCAGCGCGCTCGGGGCGCGCAGGACGCTGCCGCGCAGCCGCTCCGGCCGCAGCACGGTCTCGGCGGCGAGCGGGTGCCCGGCGCCGACGACCGCGTCGACGGGTTCGAGCCGGACCAGCCGGTGGGTCAGCCCGGCGTCCCACCGTCCGGGCAGCGGGTGGACGCGGCCGAAGCCGACGTCGGTTCCCCCCGAGGCCAGCGCCGCGGCTACCGAGGGCAGGTCGCGGGCCGGACCCGGCTCCAGGGCGAGGTCGGGGATCCGCGTCGCGACGCTGGCGACCGTCCGCATCGGGGTGTAGAGATGCCCCCACACGTCGATCCGCAGCGGCCGGTGGGCGCCGCGCACGGCGGCGGCGGCCTCGGCCGAGGCCGCGAGCGCCCGCCGGGCCGGCTCCAGGAAGCGCCGTCCGGCCGCGGTCGGGCCCGCGCCGCGCGGGCCGCGGTCGAGCAGCCGCGCGCCGAGGGCGGCCTCCAGCCGGACGATCCGCTTGGACAGCGCCTGCTGGCTGATCCCCAGCCGCTCGGCGGCGCGACCGAAGTGCGCCTCCTCCACGGTGACGGCGAACGCGCGGACCTGGGCGAGGTCGAGGTCCATGATCATCATCCTAGGCGACAACCGCCGGTTGTCGGGCCTGCTCGGCGGTTGTTGGACCGGGCGGCGGGCGCGGCGGTTCGCTGGGCGCATGAGGAGACTGATCCCGACGGGCGACCCAGCCCGTCCCGTCACGCCCGCCGAGGCCGAGCAGCCGGTGCCGGCCCCCGGCGAGGCGCTGGTCAAGGTCGAGGCGTTCTCGCTGAACCGGGGCGAGACGTTCCTGCTCGAGGACCCGCGTCCCGGCCTGCTGCCCGGCAAGGACGTCGCCGGGCTCGTCGTGCAGCCCGCCGCCGACGGCTCGGGCCCGGCGGTCGGCACCCGCGTCGTGGGGCACCCGCCCTCCGGGGGCTGGGCCGAGTACGTCGCCGTCCCCACCCACTCGCTCGCCGGGCTGCCCGGCTCCATCACCTCCGTCCAGGCCGCGGCGCTCCCGCTCGCGGGGCTGACCGCGCTCCGGCTGCTGCGCGCGGCGGGCGCGATCGCGGGCCGGCGCGTCCTGCTGACCGGCGCCTCCGGCGGCGTCGGCCACTACTTCGTCGAGCTCGCCGCGGCGGCCGGCGCCGAGATCACCGCCGTGACCGCGTCGGCCGGACGCGGCGCGCGGCTCGCCGAGCTGGGCGCCGTGCACGTCGTGCGGGACGTGGCCGGGGCGGACGGCCCGTTCGACCTGGTGCTGGAGTCGACCGGCGGGCCCGTGCTCGCCGCCGCGCTGGCCGCGCTGGCCCGGCGCGGCACGCTGATCTGGTTCGGCCAGGCCGGGCGCGTCCCGGTCACGCTGGACTTCTTCGACTTCTTCAAGGGCCCCGAGTCCGCCGTGATCCGGCACTTCCACTACACCGACTCCGGCACGCCGTACGGCCGGGACCTGGCCACGCTGGTGCGGCTCGTCGCGGCGGGCCGGCTGCACCCGGAGATCGGCGCCGTCAACGACTGGTCCGCCACCGCCGGCGCGCTCGTCGACCTGCGGGAACGCCGCGTCCGCGGCAAGACCGTCCTCACCCTGGCCACTGGAGGCTCCCGATGACCTCGTTCCTGGACCTGCCCGGCATCGTCCCGGCCTTCGTCGAGGGCAACCGGTCGCGCGCCGCGGGCGCCGGGCTCGACCCGTACGGGTACGACCGCGTCACCTCCGGGCTCGCGTCGCTGCACGACTGGCCGGACGCCTTCCGGCAGATGGGCCGGGAACATCTGGCCCGCGCCGGGAACGCCGCGTCCGGCCGGTCCGCCGGAGAGCACTACCGGGACGCGGCCCGGTGGTTCCACTTCGCCGTGCTGCTTCCGCACCCCGACCGCGACGCCGCCTGCGAGGCCGCCCAGGAGTCCGACCGGGCGATGGCGCGCGCGCTGGAGATCCTCGACCCGGGCGCCCGCCGCGTGGAAGGGCCGGGGTTCGCGGGATGGCTGCGGCGGCCCGCCGCGGACGGGCCCGAGGACGGGGACGTCCCCACGGTCGTGGTCGTTCCGGGGCTCGACTCCAGCAAAGAGGAGTTCCATGGCGTCGTCGAGGCGCTGCTGTCCCGGGGCGCCGCGGTGTTCGCGATGGACGGTCCCGGGCAGGGCGTGCTCGCCGTCACGTCGGCCCCCGAGGCCGCCTACCACCGGGTGCTGGGGCGCGTGATCGACGCGCTGGGCGTCCCGGAGGTCGCGGTGATCGGCCTGAGCCTGGGCGGCTTCTACGCCGCCGAGAGCGCCGCGTACGAGCCGCGGGTCCGCACGACCGCGACGGTCAGCGGGCCGTACCGGCTCGACTGGGACGGGCTGGCCCCGTTCGTCACCGAGACGCTGGCCCAGCGCTCGGGCGGCGTCGAGCCCGCCCGCGAGTTCGTCCGCGCGATCGACCTGACCGGGGCCGCCGGGCGGATCACCGGCCCGCTCCTCGTGGTCGACGGCGGCCAGGACGTCATCCCGGGGGCGGTGAACGGCGCGCCGCTCGCCCGGACGGCCCCGCAGGGCGAGTACCTCCTGGTCCCCCACGGCGACCACCTGCTCGGCAACGCCCGCACGGACTGGCTCCCCGCCACCGCCGACCGGCTCACCCGCCCCGTCCCGGCGGGCGGCTGAGGCCACGGCGAACGGTGGGTGCCTCGTCCCAGGTGAGCCGCCGGGACCACGGGCGAAGGGGGCGGGGCAGGGCGTCCATCGCCCCAGCATAAGAACCGGGCGCGTCAGCGCACGGCCTGAGCGGGCTCCCTCTCGGCGCGGGTCCCGGTGCGCCGCGCCGGGCGGCGCGGCGCGAGGAGGGCCAGGACGGCGACGCCGGCCATGACCGCCGAGCTCACCGCGAACCCGGCGGCGAAGCCGGGCCGGGTCGGCTGCCCCGCGGTCACCGAGGCCGCCACGATGACCGCGCTCACCTGGGTGCCGAGGGACGCGCCGACCGTCCGGACGAGGGTGTTGATGCCGGTCGCCACGCCCGTCTCCCCCGCCGGCACCTCCAGCACCACCAGGTTCGCGACCGCCGCGTAGGCCAGCCCGAGCCCGACGCCCCGGGCGAGCCCGCCGGCGTAGAGCTGCCACATGGCCTCGCTCTGGACGGCCACGAACGCGTACCCGGCGCCGGTCAGGACGGCGCCCGCGCCGAGCACCGCGCGGGACCCGATCCACCGGTGCAGCAGCCCGGCGGACAGGCCCGCCGCCGTCATCCCGGCGCTCGCGGGAAGCTGGAGGAGCGCGGCCTCGGTCGCCGTCCCGCCGAAGCCGAACCCGCCCCGCTCGGGGAGCTGGACGAGGAGCGGGAACAGCAGCCCGCCCGCCATCAGCGCGTACCCCGACAGCAGGGACGCGGCGTTCGCGGTCCACACGCCCCGCCGCCGCATCAGCCGCAGGTCGACCAGCGGCTCGCGGACGCGGGACTCCACCCGCAGCCAGACGCAGGCCAGCGCGGCGGCCAGGAGCAGCAGGCCGAGCACCCCCGGGGACGTCCAGCCCCAGTCCATCCCCTGGGTGAGCGCGGTCAGCGCCGCCACCAGCCAGGCCGCGAACAGTGCCGCGCCCCACCAGTCGACCCGGGCGGCGGCGCGCGGCGGCGACGCCGGGACGAGCCACCAGGCGGCCGGCAGCCCCGGCAGCAGCCCGATCACCGGCACCCACAGCAGCCACCGCCAGCCGAGCAGGTCGATGATCGGCCCGGCCAGGCACCACGACACCGCCCCGCCGAGCCCGAGCATGGACGACATCAGCCCGATCGCCGAGGCCGTCCGCTCGGGCGGGAACACGTCCCGGATGATCGTGTACGCGAGCGGGAACACGCCGCCGCCGATGCCGCCCAGGGCCCGTCCGGCCAGCATGACCGGCAGCGAGCCGGCCACCGCCGCGACCACCATGCCCGCGGTCGCGACGGCCAGGACGACCAGGAGCACCCGGCGCGGCCCGTACAGGTCGCCGAGCCGTCCGACCACCGGCGTCGCCACCGCCGCCGACAGCGTCATCGCGGTCAGCGCCCAGGCGGCGCCCGAGGGCGTGGTGTGCAGCCCGCGCTGGAGCAGCGGGAGCGCGGGCGTGACCACCGCCATCGACAGCGAGTAGGCCATCACCCCGAGGAAGGCCAGCAACGGCACCAGACCCCGACCGCCGCGCGCCGCCACCGTCCCCGCCCTCCTTAGTTCGCCTGCCTAACGATCTCACAGGCGGGAGGACGGTCGCCCGGCACGGTCACCGGTGCGCGTCCGCCACGATCACCCCGCGCGGACGTCCGGGACGGGCAGGGTGGGCTGGCCGATGACGCCCAGGGTGTCCTCGACCAGGGTGACGAAGACCTCGGCGTCGCGCAGCAGCTCGTCGGCCTCGGGCCCGGTGACCGCGCGGGGCAGGCCGGCCTCGGCGGCGGCGCGCTTGTCGGCTCCGGCGGCGAAGAAGGCGGCCCATTCCCGCAGGGCGGGCTCGGCCTCGGGCAGCAGCACCCAGACGCTGCGCGGACGGCCGCGGCGGTGCGTCTCCAGCGGCTCCTTGGACGCCAGGACCGCCGCCGCCGCGCGCAGTGCCGCCAGGTGGGCGCACACGTAGCGGACGGCGGGGGAGGTGGCCTCGGCGGCCTCGGCGAGGCCCGTCCGGGCCGCGTGCAGCTGCCCGACGGCCGTGTGGACCGGACGGGGCGGCGGGAGCGGCCTGGGGCGCGGGCCCGGCAGTGCTGCGGGGTGGACGGCGGAGTGGGCTCCGCGCTGGCTCGTCGTTGCGGACATGACTGCCTCCTTCCGGGGCTGGGGCCGGCCGGGCGGAGAGCTTCCCCTCACTCCGCCCGGCCGTGTGTCCCCGCCGCCGCCGCGCGCACGGCCGCGGCGGGGACGTCGCCCTGGCACGGGCCGCGAGCCCCGCACCACCTCGAACATAAGTTCGAGGTATGCACAGTAAACCCTCCTGACGCCGATTCGTCAATGTGTTCGAACACGTGTCGGCACACTCAGCGATCACGGGGCGATCACCCAGGTCAGCCTCCCGCCGCCGGGCGGCCGGACGGCGCCGGAAGGGCCGGCGAGCCGCCGTCAGGAAGACTGCTCGCGGTAGGCGTCCGGGAGCCAGTGCCCCTCGCCCGGCAGGTCCGGCACGGGCAGCAGCCCGAGCATCCTGCGGAGGCCGGGCCCGCGGTCGCCCTTGCGCCAGACCACGCACCACGGGACGAGCGGGACGGGATCGACCAGCCGGATGCGGTGCAGGCCGAACCCCGGCGGGACCTCGATGCACGCCTCCCCCAGTGCGACGGCGGTCCGCTCGCGGCGGACCAGCTCCCCGTAATGCCAATAGCCCACGGCGGGCTCGCCGAAGCGCAGCGGCGCGCCGAAGCGGCGCGCGAGCGAGGACAGGTAGGCGCGCGCCTCGACCGCCCCGGAGGGATCGGGCATCGCGATCCCGGCCTCGCGCAGCTCGGCCGGGCGCAGGGTCTCCCGGGAGGCGAGCGGATGGCCCGCGCCGACGAAGGCGTGCATGTGCTCGACGTGGACGAGCCGGCGCGCGAGCTCGGGCGGCCAGGGCCCCGGCAGGTCGCGCGCCTGCCCGAACGCCGCGTCGATCTCGCCGTTCAGCAGGGCGGGCAGCGCGAGCGCGAGCCCCTGCCGCATGCTGGGCTCGAACCGCAGCCCCGGGTCGCGGTCGATCAGCCCCCGGACGATCCGCATCGGGCTGAACCGCTCGTCGTAGATGTCGACGCGCAGCCGCCCGCCGTCCTGCCCTCCGGCCGTGCGGACGGCCGCGACCGCGGTGTCGAACGCGGTGACCGCCTCCTGCGCGAGCGGCAGGAAGCGCCGTCCGGCCGCGGTGAGCGAGACCCGGCGCGTGGTGCGCTCGAACAGCGGCGTCCCGAGCGCCTGCTCCAGCCTGCGCACGCGCTTGGACAGGGCCTGCTGGGTGAGGAACAGCCGCTGGGCCGCGCGGCCGAAGTGCATCTCCTCGACGGCCGCGACGAAGGCGCGCACACCCGGCAGGTCGACGTCCATGGAGTCAGCCTCGATTGACAGCCCGCGGTTGTCAATTCGGCCCGAACACTTGTTTGACGCCCGTGGTGAGCTGCGGATTTGCTGGGGTCATGACTTCGACCCACCTTCCGACGTCCCGCGCCGCCGAGGCCCCCCGCCCCGGCGGCGAGCCGGTGTTCGAGCGGCTCCTGCGCGAGCGGATCATCTTCCTCGGCCAGGAGGTCGACGACGCCATCGCCAACCGGATCTGCGGCGAGATGCTGCTGCTGTCGGCCGAGGACCGCGCCCGCGACATCCACCTGTACATCAACTCGCCCGGCGGCTCGGTCACCGCCGGGATGGCCATCTACGACATCATGCGGTTCGTCCCGAACGACGTCGCGACGCTGTCGCTCGGCTTCACCGCCTCGATGGGGCAGTTCCTGCTCTCGGCGGGGACGCCCGGCAAGCGCTACGCCCTGCCGCACGCGCGGATCCTGATGCACCAGCCGTCCGGCGGCATCGGCGGCTCGGCCTCCGACATCAAGATCCAGGCGGAGAACATGCTCGCCACCAAGCGCACCATGCAGGCGCTGATCGCCGAGCACACCGGGCAGACCGTCCAGCGGATCGAGGCCGACTCCGACCGCGACCGCTGGTTCACCGCCGAGGAGGCCAGGGCCTACGGCTTCGTGGACGAGGTCGTCGCCCACACGCCCCACATCGCCGCGGCCTGACCCGGCCTCGCCGCGGCGCGGCCGGCCCGGACGACGGGGCCACTGGGGGCGGCGGGGTCAGCTGGGACGGCGGACGTGCACCGGCACGTCCGTCCGCACCAGCCCGGGAAAGTACTCCGCGACGTGCATCGGCATCCGCACGCACCCGTGCGAGGCCGGGTACCTCGGCACGTCCAGCGCGCCGTGGAAGGCGATGCCGCCGTTGAAGTAGACCGGGTTGTAGAGCCGTCCGAGCGGCGAGACCTCCCAGCCGGACGCCCGCCGCCCGGTGCGGAAGTCGCCGGTGCCCGTGCTCGCGTACCGGCACCGGGCGACCGTCGCGCCGCGGTCCTTGGCGCAGTAGTGCTCCCCCGAGCCGGACGACACGTGCGTGATCAGCGCGGGCCTCCCGCCCTTGTAGACCACCAGGA
This sequence comes from Spirillospora sp. NBC_01491, assembly GCF_036227065.1. GTDB lineage: Bacteria > Actinomycetota > Actinomycetes > Streptosporangiales > Streptosporangiaceae > Spirillospora > Spirillospora xylanilytica. The sequence goes on along the minus strand of NZ_CP109432.1, from coordinate 7,673,984 downwards.
ACTGGCGGCGCAGGTCGACGTCCACCCGGTCGGCCTCGCGCCGCTTCGCCACCGGCCGCGGACTCCTGGGCGCGTCCAGGGCCGCCCAGAACGCCTTGTCGGTCCTGCCGGTCATCTTGGTCCGGTTGACCGCCTGGAACGCCCACACCGCGAGCTGAGTGGACGTCCCGAACGTGCCGTCGGCCTTGCCCGGGTCGTAGTGCAGGGCCTTCAGCCTGCGCTGGAGGTCCTTGACGTCCCGGCCCTTCGACCCGGGCTTGAGCCTGCGCCGCGCCGGCGGCGGCGCCGGGGCCCGCGCCGAGGAGCGCGCGCCCGGCGACGACGGCGCCGGCCCGCCCGCCCCGGCCCCCTCCGCCGGCATCCCCCGGTCGCAGCCCGCCGCCAGCACGGCGGGGATCACCAGCAGCGCGCCCGTCCACACCCGTACGCTCATCGATCTCCCTCGCGTCCGCCCCGAAGCTCCGCGTCCATCCGAGTTCCGAACACCATAAAGTTGCTTCCCATGCATGCCAATGTCGAACGTGTGACGAAGGTGCTGAGGGACGCCGGCGCCGCCGTGGAGATCGTGGAGCTGCCCGAGCCCGCCCCCACCGCGCAGGCCGCGGCGGAGCAGGTCGGCTGCGAGGTCGGCGCGATCGCCAACAGCCTGGTCTTCGATGCCGACGGCGCGCCGCTGCTGGTGCTGACCAGCGGGGCGCACCGGGTCGACACCGCCAGGGTCGCCGCCCTGGTCGGCGCCGCGAAGGTCAAGCGGGCCACCCCGGACTTCGTCCGCGCGGCGACCGGCCAGACGATCGGCGGCGTCGCCCCCGTGGGGCACCCCGCGCCGATCCGTACGCTCGTGGACGTCTGGCTCGATCGTTACGACGAGGTCTGGGCGGCGGGCGGCATCGTGCACACCGTCTTCCCGACCTCGTACAAGGAACTGCTGCGCGTCACCGGCGGCACGCCCGCCGAAGTGGGGGACTGATGGAGATCTGGCACAACCCGCGCTGCTCGAAGAGCCGCGCCGCCAAGTCCGCGCTGGACGAGGCGGGCGTCGCCTACACCGAGCGCCGCTACCTGGACGACCCGCCCTCGGCCGAGGAGCTCGACGCGGTGCTCGTCGGGATCGGCGCCGAGCCGTGGGAGGTGGCCCGGCTGAACGAGCCCGTCGCCAAGGAGCTCGGCCTCAAGGACCTCGAACACGACCGCGCCCGCTGGATCGCGCTGATGGCGGCCCACCCGGTGCTGATCCAGCGGCCGATCGTGGTGACCGGCGACGGGCAGGCCGTGGTCGCCCGCGATGCCGAATCGGTACGGCGCGCTCTCGACAGCGAGTGATGCGAGTGTGATTGTGGGGAGTCGAGCCACGGCTCTCGGTGCGGCGTGCGAGACAGGCGTACGAGACCCAACGGAGGGGCGATGACCGCGCAGATGCGCACGGGCCCGGCCGCGCGCGATCCCTCGTTCCGGGGGATCGACCCGCCCGCGCTCAACCAGGTGATCAGGCAGCTCCAGGACGCCGAGTCCGCGATCCGGGGCTGGCTGAACGGGCACCGTCCCCCGCCCGGCGTGTCCGCCGCCGGCTACCGGCAGGCCGACGAGGTCGCCCGGTGGGCGGCCGACCAGCTCGGCATGCTGACCCGCCGCTACAACTTCGCCGTCACGCACCCCGACAAGGGCGACGGCGTCCAGGCGCCCACGCCCCCGTCCCCGGCTCCCGGCCCGGGACCGTCCGGCGGCGGCGAAACCGGCGGCGGCCCCGGGGTGGGCGGCTCGCCCGAGTCCGGGTCCGGTTCGGGCGGCGGGTCCGGTGGGTCCGGCGGCCCCGGTTCGGGCGGCGGGACGTTCACGCCGGTCACCCCGCCGAAGACCGGGCCGTCCCCCCGGCAGCCCACGCCGAACGGCGCGGGCGACCTCGGCGCCTTCCCCGACCGGCGGGCCGCGGCCAAGGCCGCCAAGGCCGACGCGCTCGCCGTCGCCGCCGCGGCTGGGGGCGGGGTGCGGGTCCCCGGCTCGGTCTGGACGCACCTGAAGGCCAACGCCGGCGATCCCGACTACACCGAGAAGCTCTATGAGGGCCTCGGCCCGGCCGCCACCGCCGGGCTGCTGCGGTCGGCCGAAGGCGACCGGGCCCGGCTCGCGGTGATCGAGGAGTCGCTCGGCACCGCCAGCCACCACCTGACCATGGACACCAGATGGCTGCGCGCGTTCCTCGCCGAGGCCGGGCGGGCCGGGGTCCGCCCGGTGGCCGTGCAGGTCCTCACCGGCGCCGACATGAGCCGGCGCACCCGCGAGGCGCTCGGCGGGCTCGACCTCGGCTCGGCGTCCCCGCACGCCGCCGAGGCCGGTACCGGGGCCGGGGACCGGCCGCACCAGGTGCCCCTGCTCAAGGACGATCCCCAGTCGCGGCCGGCCGCGTCCGCGCCCACCGGATGAGAGGTCGCGATGGCCGCTCCACCTCCCCCCGGCGCCCTGCCGCCGCCGCTCGACTCCGCCGCGGCGGCCGAGCTGTCGCCGACCGAGCGCCCCAACCCCGACTACCGGCAGCTCTACCAGGCGTACGTCGACGCCTACGGCAGCATCGACAAGCTGCGGCGGGCGCTCGACCCGTCCGTCCGGACCCTCGGCGGGACCGACGCGTGGCTCGGCCCGGAGGCGCGGGATTGGGGCGGGCAGCTCGACACCAGCCGCGGCGCGCTTCAGAAGGCCGCAGACCGGATCCTGTGGGACATCTACGACCGCCTCAGCGCGACCCGCCGGAGCGTCTCCCGGGTTTGAGGGGTCCGATCGGCCGGACGGGCCGCGCGGGGCGGCCCGCGGGGCGGTCCCGGAACGGTCTAGTCTCTGGCGGGTGAGGGAGCCGAAGCTGCGCGAGGTCGACGAACGCGCCTTCCTGCGCCGTCTCACCCCGATCCTCGGGGTGTACGAGGCGGCGATGCGGCCGCCGCCGGAGCAGTTGCCGGGCCGGCACACGATCATGGAGCGGCACACCGCGTACCCGCGGTTCCGGGCCTGGGTGGCCGAGCGCCCGCGCCCGCTGCCGGGGCTGGGCGGCACCGTCCGGGGCTTCGCGTACGGGTTCCACGGGACGAGCGGGCAGTGGTGGCACGACGTGGTGCGCGGCGCGCTGGCGGACCTGGGGGGCGAGGAGCACGCCGCGGCCTGGCTGGACGACCCGTTCGAGGTCGCCGAGCTGCACGTGCACCCGGACGCGCAGGGCCAGGGGCTCGGCCGCGGCCTCCTCGGCGCGCTGTGCGCGGGCCGGACCGAGCGGACCGTGGTGCTGTCGACGCTCGACCTGCGGCCCGACTCCCCCGCCCGCCGGCTCTACCGGTCGGTCGGCATGGTCGACCTGATCACCGGCTTCGCCTTCCCCGGCGGCGGGCCGCGCTACGCGATCATGGGCGGGGCGCTGCCGCTCACCGCGGCCCCGGCGAGCAGCCCGTAGACCTCGCGGGTCGCGGTCGACTTGTTGAAGGTGATGAAGTGGATGCCGGGCGCGTCCTGGTCGAGCAGCTCCCGGCAGACCTCGGCGGCATGCTCGACGCCGAGCCGGCGGACCGCCTCCGGGTCGTCGGCGACGGCCTCGAAGCGGGCCCGCACCTCGGCCGGGAACGGCGCGCCGGACAGCTGCTCGGACCGCTCGATGATGCTCATCTGGGTGACCGGCATGATGCCCGGGATGATCGGCACGTCGCAGCCGGCCGCGGCGACCCGGTCGCGCAGCCGGAAGTAGTCCTCGGCGCGGAAGAACATCTGGGTGATCGCGTAGTCGGCGCCGGCCCGGCACTTGTCCACGAAGTGGCGGGTGTCGCTCTCGATGTCGGCCGAGCGCGGGTGCTTGTAGGGGAAGGCCGCCACGCCGACGCAGAAGTCGCCGTGCGAGCGGATCATCCGGACCAGGTCGGCGGCGTACTCGACCCCGTCGGGGTGCTTGGTCCACTCCCCCATCGGGTCGCCGGGCGGGTCGCCGCGCACCGCGAGGATGTTGCGGACGCCCACCGAGGCGAACCGGCCGATCAGGTGCCGCAGCTCGGCCTGGGAGTGCTCGACCGCGGTGAAGTGCGCGACCGGGGTGAGCGTGGTGTCGGTCGCGATCCGCTCGACGAGGTCGACGGTCTTGTCGCGGGTGCCACCGCCGGCGCCGTAGGTCACCGACACGAACGTCGGCTGGAGCGACTCCAGCTCGCGGATGGCCCGCCAGAGGTTGCGGACGCCCTTCTCGGTCTTGGGCGGGAAGAACTCGAAGGAGAAGGACCTGCCCCCGGACGCGAGAAGCTCACGGATGGTGGGGGCTCGTTCGGGGCGCAGGCGTCGCATCCTCCAAGACTACAGAAGCCCCCTGGCCTGCGGTTCATCCGATCACGGACGCAACCATCCCAAACCACCCGCGCCGATTTGTCTGTAAATCTCCTGATAATCCGGAACCATCTGGGGCATTTTCGCTCCCGCCGCACGGATACGATCACGGCATGTCGACGAGCCGTGTCCGCAAGGAGATCAACGAAGCCCTGCTGGCCTTCGTCGACCGGCAGCGCCCCGGGCTGCTGGCCATCAGCCCGGACCTGAGTCCGCTGGTCACGGCTCTCGACGAGCTGCTGAGCGGGGGCAAGCGGCTGCGCCCGCTGTTCTGCTACTGGGGATGGCGCGGCGCCGGAGGCGGCGCCGACCCCGGCATCGCGACCGCGGCGGCGTCCCTGGAGCTGCTCCAGGCGAGCGCCCTGATCCACGACGACGTGATGGACTCCAGCGACACCCGCCGCGGCCGGCCGTCCGTGCACCGCAGGTTCGAGGCCATGCACCGGGAGAACGACTGGCCCGGCGCCGCCGGCCGGTTCGGCGAGGGCACCGCGATCCTGCTCGGCGACCTGTGCCTGGCGTGGTCCGGCGAGATGTTCGAGTCGAGCGGCCTGGACGCCGACCGGCTCGGCGCCGCCCGCACGGTGTACGAGCTGATGCGCACCGAGGTGATGTGCGGCCAGTACCTCGACATGCTGGAGGGCACCCGCGGCCCCGGCAGCGTCGAGACGGCCCTGCGCGTGGTGGAGTACAAGAGCGCCAAGTACACCATCGAGCGGCCCCTGCACCTCGGCGCCGCGCTCGCCGGGGCCACCCCGGAGGTCCCGGTCGCGCTGAGCGGGTACGGGCTGCCGCTCGGCATCGCCTTCCAGCTCCGCGACGACGTCCTCGGCGTGTTCGGCGATCCCGCCGAGACCGGCAAGCCCGCCGGGGACGACCTGCGCGAGGGCAAGCGGACGGTGCTGGTCGCGCTGACCGCCGAGCGCGCGGACCGGGTGCAGGCGGCGGCGCTGGAGCGGCGGCTCGGCGACCCCCGGCTGGACCTCGCCGGCGTCGACGCGCTCCGCCAGATCATCGAGGAGACCGGCGGACTGGCGGCCTGCGAGGCCATGATCGAGCGCTACACGGCCGAAGCCGCGGCGGCCCTGGAGTCCGCGCCGATCGCCCCGGACGCCCGCGCGGCGCTGGCCGACCTCGCGGTCGCCGCCACCGCCCGCCTCTCCTGACACCGGACCCCGCCTGCGGGTTCACCGGTGTGACACAAGTGGCACGATGTGGCCAAATGCCCCACCCGGGGTAGAACTGTCCCACCATTTGGTGGCAGAAATGTCGCCATGCCCGCCGAGAACACCGCGACGCCCGGCGACCACGCCGCGCGCACGCCGCGCGTCCCCCCGCTTCCCGAGGCCGAGTGGGACGACACGCTGAGGGCGGTGGTCGCCTCCACCGGGCCGCTCAACCTCTTCACCACCCTCGGCCGCCACCCCGACCTGTTCCGGTCCTGGATCGGCTTCGGGTCGACGCTGCTGATGAGGGGCACGCTGAGCGGGCGGGCCCGCGAGCTGGCGATCCTGCGCACCGCGCACCACCGGTCCTGCGACTACGAGTGGAGCCACCACCACGGGCTCGGGCTGGCCGCGGGCCTCACCGAGGCCGAGATCGCCGCGCTGCGGACCGGCCTGGACGGGCACCCCTGGGACGCGGTGGACCGCGCGGTCCTGGCCGCCGCCGACGAGCTGCACACGCGCGGCACCCTCGGCGACGCCGCCTGGGCGGACCTGGCCGGGCACTTCGGCGAGCGGGAGCTGATCGAGCTGGTGATGCTGATCGGCCACTACCACATGGTCGCCTTCACGCTGAACGCCCTGCGCGTGCAGCCCGAAGCGGAGGAGGGCTGATGGCCCGCGCCGGACGCCGGGCATCGGCGATGCGGAACCTGACGGCCGCCGCGGTGCTGGCCGTCCTGCCGCTGACCGCCCTGGCGACGCCCACGGGGGCCGCGCCCGTCCAGGACACGTCCGCGCGGGGCCTCACGGCCGTCCAGGCCCTCACGGGCGGCCGGGCCCCCTCCCCCGAGCGCTGCGGCGAGCCCGCGCAGCGACCGTGGTGCAGGACCGCGCTGAGCCCCGACCAGCGGACGGCGCTGCTCATGGCCGCGCTGACCGACGACGAGAAGATCTCGCTCCTGGCCGCCGACGACCCGCTGGGCGGCCCGCTCGGCGGCTTCTTCGAGACCGCCCACGCCGACACCGGCAACGGGATCCCGCGCCTCGGCGTCCCGCCGCTCTTCATGGCCGACGGCCCCGCCGGCGTCCGCCAGGGCAAGGCCACCGCGCTGCCCGCACCGATCGCGCTGGCCGCCGGGTTCGACGACGACGCCGCGCGCCGCTACGGCGGGACGGTCGGCTGGGAGGCCAGGCACCGCGGCAACGACGTGGTCTTCGGCCCGACCGTGGACGTGCTGCGCACCCCGCGCGCCGGCCGGACGTTCGAGGGCTTCGGCGAGGACCCCTACCTGTCGGCGGGCCTCGGCGCGTCCTGGATCGGCGGCGCGCAGGCGCAGGGCGTGATGGCCTCGGTGAAGCACCTGGCCGTCTACACCCAGGAGACCGACCGGATGGCGCTCGACATGCGGGTCGACGAGCGCACCCTCCGCGAGATCTACCTCCCGCCGTTCGAGGCCGCCGTCAAGAGCGGCAGAGCGGCCACCGTGATGTGCGGGTTCGGCAGGCTGAACGGGCGCTGGGCCTGCCAGGACGGCACCGTCCTGGACCGGATCCTGCGCCGGGAGTGGGGCTTCACCGGCTTCGTCCCGTCCGACCACACGGCCGCGCAGGACCCCGCCGAGGCGGCCAACGGCGGGCTCGACATGGAGCTGCCGATCGGGATGAAGTACAACGCGTTCCTGCTCAAGCTGGCGGTCGCGCAGAAGAAGGTGACGCGCGCGACGATCGAGGGGCACGTCCGCAACGTGCTGCGGACGATGTTCGCGTTCGGGGTGTTCGACCGTCCCGAGTACCCGAACGACCTCACCCGGATCGACCGCACCGCGAGCGAGACCGCCGCCCGGGAGCTCGCCGAGGGCGGCATCACGCTGCTGAAGAACGACGGCGGCGCGCTGCCGCTGAAGGCGCCGAAGTCGATCGCGCTGATCGGCCGGGCCGCGCAGGCGAACCCGACCGGGACGGGGTCGGCCAAGGTCGAGCCGTTCAGCGCGGTCACGCCCCGCGACGGCATCACCCGCCGGGCCGGGGCCGGGACGACGATCACCCACACCGACGGCGGCGACCGGGGCGCGGCGGTCGCGGCGGCCCGCAAGGCCGAGGTCGCGATCGTCTTCGCCACCGACGCCCAGGGCGAGTTCTTCGACAAGTCGTGCCTGACACTCCAGTGCGGCGACCCGCTCCGCGGCGACCAGGACGCGCTGATCTCCGAGGTCGCCGGCGCCAACCCCGACACGATCGTGGTGCTGGAGACGGGCGGGCCGGTGCTGACCCCGTGGGCCGGGCGCGTCCGCGCGATCGTCGAGGCGTGGTACCCGGGCCAGCAGGCCGGGAACGCCCTCGCCCGCGTGCTGTACGGGGACGTGGACCCGGGCGGCAGGCTCCCGGTGACCTTCCCCGCCGCCGAGAACGACGCGCCCGCCGCCGGGAACCCGGCGCAGTACCCGGGCGTCGGCAAGACGGTGACGTTCTCCGAGGGCCCGCTGGTCGGCTACCGGCACTACGACGCCAAGGGCATCGCGCCGCGCTTCCCGTTCGGGCACGGGCTGTCCTACACGCGGTTCGGATACAGCAACCTGTCCGTACGGTCCGGAAGCGTGGAGGTCACGGTCACCAACACCGGCGCGCGGACGGGCGTCGCGGTCCCGCAGCTCTACCTCGGGCTGCCGTCACCGGGAGCCGGTGTGCCGCAGCCGCCCAAACAGCTCAAGGGACACGCCAAGGTCACCCTGGCACCAGGGCGGAGCAGCCGGATCACCTTCCCGCTGACGGCGCGCTCCCTGGCCTACTGGGACACCGGCGCGGACGCCTGGAAGGTCGCCCCGGGCTGCTACAAGATCATGGTCGGCGGCTCCTCCCGCGAGATCGCGAAGACCGGCACCCTCTCGCGCGGGGGCGCCCCCTGCGGCTAAGATCGGTGGTTCCGCTGCCGATCAGCGCTAGTACACGGTACAAATGAGGCAATCTTCGTCCGTCCCCCGCCGAGTCGGAGCCCCCAGTGCCGCACGATCCCTCCCGCGGGAGGACGACCCCCCGTCCACCGCACTCCGCGCCGTCCCGTACCGGCACGGCCCGTCCCGGCACCGCCCGGACGGGCCCGGCCCACGCGGCGCCCGCCCGCGCCGGGCGGCGTCCCGAACAGCCGCTCGGCCCCGAACGGCCGCTCGGCCCCGACGACCCGCACCACGTGGGCGACTACTCCCTGCTCGGACGGCTCGGCGACGGCACCCGCGACTCGGTGTACCTCGGCCGCGCCCAGGACGGCGAGCTGGTGACCGTCAAGCTCCTGCCCGACGGCACCGAGGGCCCCCGCGCCCGCACCGGACTGGCCCGGGAGGCCGACGCCGCCCTCCAGGTCGCCGGCCGCAACACCGCCCGCGTCCTGGACGCCGACATGACCGGCGACCACCCCTACATCGTCAGCGAGTACGTCGAGGGCCCCTCCCTCCACGACACCGTGGACGACCACGGCCCCCTCGGCGGGCCGCAGATGCGCAAGGTCGCGCTCCGCACCGCCGGGGCGCTCGCCGCGATCCACCGGGCCGGCATCGTCCACCGCGCCTTCAACCCCGGCAGCGTGCTGCTGGCCCCCGACGGCGCCAAGGTCGTCGACTTCGGCGCCGCGGGCACCACCCACGCCGCCCCGACCGGCCCGCCCGCCTACATGGCGCCCGAGCAGATCGAGGACGAACCCGTCGGGCCGCCCGCCGACGTCTTCGCCTGGGGCGCCACGATGGTGTTCGCCGCCACCGGCCACCCGCCCTTCGGCACCGGATCGGCCACCGCCGTCATGCGCCGGGTCACCTCACGCCGCCCCGACCTCGGCGACATGGAGGGCCCCCTGCGCGACCTGACCGCCCGCTGCCTCGACAAGAACCCCGCCGCGCGCCCCACGGCCCGCCAGCTCGTCCGGGCCCTCCGCGAAGGCCACGGCCCCGCCCCCCAGCCCCGCCCCACCCGCATCCCCGGTTACCGCTGGCGAATGATGCTCGCCCTGGTAGGCGTCGTCGCCCTGGGCTTCGCCCTCGGCGTCCTCATCTGACTCACCAGCACTCACCTGGGGACGCATTCGCTCACCAGTGCGGCGGTCTCTCGTTGATCAACCGGGCGTCGTCGTCCTCGCCGCCTCGCCACTCGCCCCAGCCGGAGTCGGTGTCGTCGGAGGTCTGGTCCGGGAGGATCTCCAGGTCATCGCCGAGATCCACCGGCCGGTCGTCGTCGGGTCCCACGCTCATGAGTCCATTGTCGGCCATGGCGGCGGCGCCCCGGCCATCCAGGGGCCGGGCGCGCGGGACGGGGTCAGGCGGCGGCGAGGCGGCGGGCGAACTCGGCCGCGGCGGCGGCCGGGTCGTCCGCCTCGGTGATCGCGCGGACGACCACGACGCGGCGGGCGCCCGCCGCGAGGACGCGGTCGAGGTTGCCGAGGTCGATGCCGCCGATGGCGAACCAGGGGCGCAGCTCGCGGTGGGCGGCCACGTGCTCCAGCAGCCCGGGGCCGGGGGCGGCGCGGCCCGGCTTGGTCGGGGTCGGCCACACCGGGCCCACGCAGAAGTAGTCGGCGCCCGGCTCGGCCTCGGCGGCGTCCGCCTGCTCGGCGGAATGGGTGGAGCGGCCGATCAGCACGTCCTCGCCCACGATGGCGCGGGCGTCCTGGACCGGCAGGTCGTCCTGGCCCAGGTGCAGGACGTCGGCCTGCACGACGTGCGCGATGTCGGCCCGGTCGTTCACGGCCAGCAGCGCACCGTGCCGCGCGCACGCCTCGCGGAAGACCTCCAGGTACTCCATCTCCTGCCGCGCCTCCAGGCCCTTCTGCCGGAGCTGGACGAGGTCGACCCCGCCCGACAGGGCCGCGTCCAGGAAGGCGGGCAGGTCGCCCTGCCGCTCCCGGGCGTCGGTGCAGAGGTAGAGGCGGGCTCGGCTGAGCCGGGCGCGGAGCGCGACGGCGCGATCGGAGACCAGGTGCCTGGACACGATGGGGACCGGTTCCTTTCCAGGGCAAGCACGGAAAAGCGGGGCCACACGGCGGGACGAGCCCGTCGCGCGTGACCCCGCGATCCTGTCACGTGCGCTTTCGGTGCGGTGCCGGCGGGTCCGGCGTCAGAAGGCCATGGCCTGGGCGCGGCGGCGGACCTCGGTGCCCCGATTCTCGGCGAGCGCCTCGACCGGGGTGCCCGGGAGGGTGTCGTCGGCGGTGAACAGCCAGCGCACCGTCTCGCCCTCGTCGAAGCCGGCGTCCGACAGCAGCGTCAGCGTGCCGGACAGCCCCTTGATCACCTGCCCGTCCTTGATGAACGCGGCGGGCACCATCGGGTTCCCATCCCGGCGGATCGCGAGGAGCTTGCGCTCGCTGATGAGCTGCTTGGTCCTGTTGGGCGTGGTCTCGAGGCGCCTCGCGGCCTCCTCCAGAGCGAGCCATTCGCCGGCCATGGCGTCGGTGCGGGGGTCGAGGGCGCTGTCCACGGTTGCGTGCGTCGTCACGCCCCCTTGCTACCACGCCGCCGGAGCACTCAAACCATCACGGCCGCACCGCCTGGCGCACCGGTACCTCCGGATCGGCGAGCAGCACGGGGTCGATCGGGGTCCCCGCGGCGATCACGCGCCTGGCCTGCACGAGGTCACGGGGACGATCAACGGTGAGGACGGCGTCGAGCCGGTCGCCGGTGATCCACGCGACCGCCCACCTCGGGCCCGCCGGGTCGCCGCGCCGCACGAGCCGCTCGGATCCGGCGTGGTTCCCGGCGTACTGCACCATGCGGCCGAACTGCTCGGACCAGAAGTAGGGGGCGGTGTCGTAGGTGGCGTCCTGGCCGAGGAGGGTCGCGGCGGCCACCTCGGGGGCGTTCAGCGCGGCGTCCCAGTGCTCGACGAGCAGCCGCCGCCCGTACCGCCGCGACCACCAGGCGGCGCAGTCGCCGACCGCGACGACGTCGGGACGGACGGTGCCCGGCCCCTCGTCGGGGGTGCCGCCGCCGGACGCGGTGAACGTGCGGAAGGACGCGTCGGTGACGACGCCGCGTTCGATCAGCAGGCCGGAGCCCTCCAGCCAGCCGAGGTCCGGCCGGACGCCGACGCCGACCACGACCTCGTCGGCGTCGATCCGGCCGCCGCCCGCGAGCGCGAGGCCGCCGCCGTCGACCGCGGCGACCTTGACCCCGGTCCGCAGCTCGACCCCCGCCTCGGCGTACCAGGGGGCGGTGAGCGCGCCCACCTCCGGGCCGATCGCGTTGGCCAGCGGGGTGTCGGCGGCCTCGGCCACGATCACCGAGCAGCCCCGGCGGGCGGCGGCGGTGGCGACCTCGGCGCCGATCCAGCCGGCCCCGACGATCACGATCCGGGCGCCGGGGACAAGGCGTTCGCGCAGGTCGCGGGCGTCCTCGATGGTCCGCAGCACGTGCTGGCGGCCCTCGCCCGGCAGCGTGACCGGGACGGCGCCGGTCGCGATGACCAGCCCGTCGAACGGCAGGTCGCCGGCGGTGGTCGCGACCGTCCCGCCCGCGCCCGGGGCGTCCAGCCGGAGCGCGGTGGCGCGCTCGCCGAGCAGCAGGTCGCCGCCGGACGCCGACCAGCCGGTGTCGATCGTGGTGTCGTCGCGGTCGCCCGCCAGCACCGCCTTCGACAGCGGCGGCCGGTCGTAGGGACGGTGCGGTTCGGCCGCGACGAGGGTCAGCCCGCCCTCGTGGCCCTTGCTCCGCAGAGCCTCCGCGGCGCGCACGCCGGCCAGCCCGCCGCCCACAATGATCACCCTGTCCATGACGGTCACCCTAACCGGCCCGGCCGGAGCGTAACCAGACGGGTGTCCAGACAACTGGCCACGCCGCGGCGGCCGTAGGGTGGAGTCCGACAAAGCGCGGGAGTCCGGCACGACCGGGCTGAGAGGGCGGCTACCGGCCGTCCCGCCGGAGGGCGGGGCGCCACACGGGCCGCCGACCGCAGGACCTGATCCGGATCATGCCGGCGAAGGGAGCGCGATGGACATCGTGATCATTGGTGCCGGGGTCATCGGCCTGGCCACGGCGTGGCGGGCCGCCGCCCGGGGGGCCGGCGTGACGCTGGTCGACCCGGCCCCGGCGAGCGGGGCCTCCTCGGTCGCGGCAGGGATGCTCACCCCGGTCAGCGAGCTGACCTACGGCGAGGAGCCGCTGCTCCGCCTCGGCCTGGCCTCCCGCGACCGCTACGCCGCGTTCGCGGCCGAACTGGAGGAGGCGAGCGGCCTCGGCACCGGCTACCGCGCCGACGGCATCCTCGAGGTCGCCTTCGACGCCGACGACCTCAAGCACCTGGACGAGCTGCGCCGGTTCCAGGAGTCGCTCGGCATCCCCGCCGAGGCGCTCACCGGCCGCGAGTGCCGCCGGGCCGAGCCGATGCTGGCCCCGGGGGTGCGCGGCGGGCTGCTCGCCCCCGCGGACGGCTCGATCGACCCGCGCCGGCTGGCCCCGGCGCTGCTGGCCGCCGGCGAGCGGCTGGGGGTGCGGCCGGTCCGCCGCCGCGCCGCCTCGGTGATCGTCGAGGGCGACGCCGCCACCGGCGTGCGCCTGGACGACGGTACCGAGCTGCGCGCCGACCGGGTGCTGCTGGCGGCCGGGCCGTGGTCGGGCGACATCGGGGGGCTGCCGCCCGGGGTCGTCCCACCGGTCCGCCCGGTCAAGGGCCAGGTCATCCGGCTCCGCACCGCGGTCCCGTTCCTGCGCCGCGCCACCCGCGGGCTGGTGCGGGGCTCGTCCGTCTACCTGGTGCCGCGCACGGACGGCGAGATCGTGATCGGCGCGACCCAGGAGGAGCTGGGCTTCGACACCCGGGTCACCGCCGGCGGGCTCTGGGAGCTGCTGCGCGACGCCCGCGAGCTGCTGCCCGGCGTCACCGAGCTGGAGTTCGCCGAGGTCTCCGCCGGGCTGCGGCCCGGCTCGCCCGACAACGCGCCACTGCTCGGGCCGACCGCGCTTCCCGGCCTCCATCTCGGCACCGGGCACTTCCGCAACGGGATCCTGCTGACCCCGGTCAGCGCCGACCTGCTGGCCGAGATGCTCGTGGACGGGACCGTCCCGGAGCTGGCCCGGCCGTTCGCCCCCGGCCGGTTCGACGGCGCGGGCGCGAGGAGCGGGGCATGAGGATCATGGTCAACGGCGAGCCGCGCGAGCTGCCCGCGGGCAGCAGCGTGGCCGAGGCGGTCGCGGCCGTCACCGGCGCCGCTCAGCCCGGGGCCGGTATCGCCGCGGCGCTCAACGACGAGGTCGTGCGGCGCTCGGCATGGGACGCGACGACGCTGAACGAGGCGGATCGGCTCGAAGTGCTGACCGCCGTGCAGGGAGGATGAGCGTGGACAGCGTGAACGACACCGCGAACCAGGCGGACACGGCGGACGGCGGACGGCTGGTCATCGCGGGCGAGGAGCTCGGCTCACGGCTGATCATGGGGACCGGGGGCGCGCCGAGCATGGCGGTGCTGCGCGAGGCGCTGATCGCGTCCGGGACCGGGCTCACCACGGTCGCGATGCGCCGCGTCGACCCGTCCGCGCGCGGCTCGGTGCTCGACGTGCTGCGCGAGTGCGGCATCCGGGTGCTGCCCAACACCGCGGGGTGCTTCACCGCCGGGGAGGCCGTGCTGACCGCCAAGCTCGCCCGCGAGGCGCTCGGCACCTCCTGGGTCAAGCTGGAGGTGATCGCCGACGAGCGCACCCTGCTGCCCGACCCGATCGAGCTGGTGGAGGCGGCCGAGCAGCTCGTCGGCGACGGCTTCACGGTGCTGCCCTACACCAGCGACGACCCGGTGCTGGCCCGCCGGCTGGAGCAGATCGGCTGCGCCGCGGTGATGCCGCTCGGGTCCCCGATCGGCTCCGGGCTCGGCATCCGCAACCCGCACAACATCGAGCTGATCGTGGAGGGCGCCGGGGTGCCGGTCATCCTGGACGCCGGTCTCGGCACCGCCAGCGACGCCGCCCTGGCGATGGAGCTGGGCTGCGACGCGGTGCTGCTGGCGACGGCGGTCACCCGCGCCCAGTCCCCCGCCCGGATGGCCGCCGCCATGCGGCACGCCGTCGAGGGCGGACGGCTGGCCCGGCTCGCCGGGCGCATCCCGATGCGCCGCTACGCCCAGGCGTCGTCGCCGTTCGAGGGGATCGGCACAGGGGGCTGACCGTCCACCCGACAGTGAAGCAGAACTAAAGTTTCCACTGAAGAAGTACTCGCTGGACCTGAACGGTGGGCGGCGGCACACTGAACCGCACGCCCACCACCGCACGCCCTCGCCGCCGCGGTGCTCGCTTCGACCTTCATCGAAATGACCCCGTCCTAAGGTGCGTGACCATGAAGCCGATCAAGGCCGGGAGTCCGGTCGCGGAGGGGCCCGCCGCCGGGTCCCGCACCGCCGCACCCCACCTGGACGAACCCGGTGCGGGCAGGCCGGGGCTGGACCGGCGGGCCGTCGCCGCGGCGGCGGTGACCGTGGTGCTGTGGGCGTCGGCGTTCGTGTCGATCCGCAGCGCCGGGGCCGAGTTCGGGCCGGGCCCGCTCGCCCTCGGGCGGCTGCTGGCGGGCACGGCCGTCCTCGGCCTCATCTGCGCGGTGCGCCGCGAGGGCCTGCCGCCGCGCGCCGCGTGGCCGGGCATCCTGGTGTCGGGCCTGGTCTGGTTCGGCGTCTACATGGTCGTGCTGAACTGGGGCGAGCAGCAGGTGGACGCGGGCACCGCCGCCATGGTCGTCAACATCGGCCCCCTGCTGGTCGCGCTGCTCGGCGGGTGGCTCCTGCGCGAGGGCTTCCCGCGCCGCCTGCTCGCCGGGATGGCGGTGTCGTTCGGCGGCGCGGTGGTGGTCGGCCTGTCGATGTCCGGGTCGGGCAGCTCGTCGATCATGGGCGTGCTGCTGTGCGTGGCCGCCGCCGTGTCCTACGCGACCGGGGTGGTCGCGCAGAAGCCCGCGCTGCGGCACGCCTCGGCGCTCCAGGTCACCACGTTCGGCTGCGCGGTCGGCGCCGTCGCCTGCCTCCCGTTCTCCGGACGGCTGGTGACCGAGCTCGCGGACGCCCCGGCGGGCGCAACGCTCAACATGGTCTACCTGGGCGTCTTCCCGACCGCGCTGGCGTTCACCACCTGGGCGTACGCGCTGGCGCGCACCTCGGCCGGACGGATGGGCGCCACCACCTACGCCGTCCCGGCCCTGGTGGTGCTGATGTCGTGGGCGGCGCTCGGCGAGATCCCCGGCACGGTCACGCTCGCGGGCGGCCTGCTCTGCCTGGCCGGAGTCGCGGTCTCCCGCGGCTCCCGCCGCCGCGCCGCCGCGCCG
Organism: Spirillospora sp. NBC_01491; assembly: GCF_036227065.1. Classification (GTDB taxonomy): domain Bacteria; phylum Actinomycetota; class Actinomycetes; order Streptosporangiales; family Streptosporangiaceae; genus Spirillospora; species Spirillospora xylanilytica. The sequence goes on along the minus strand of NZ_CP109432.1, from coordinate 7,658,203 downwards.
GAGCCCGTCCCGCACGTGGAGACCGTCCCTTCCCCGGACCCCGGCGCCGCCCGGCGGAGCGGCACGCCCTCGGGGACCGCCCCGGCCCCGGGGAGAACGGGAACGGTCCGGTGACACTCGGGAGTCGCCAGGTCACGCGCGCGGTACCGGAAATACCGAGACTCGCCGATGCTCATACTCCCGGCTGATGAGATCCGGTTGGATTCACCTTTAAACTCGCTCTGATGGACACGACGGTTGCTGATCCACTCGTCGGGCGGGTGCTCGACGGGCGCTACCGCATTGAGTCCCGGATCGCCCGCGGCGGCATGGCCACCGTGTACGTGGCCCGCGACATCAGGCTCGACCGGGTCGTCGCCATCAAGGTGATGCATCCGGGGCTCGCCTCCGACGACGACTTCGTCGCCCGCTTCATCGGCGAGGCCAAGGCCGCGGCGGCGCTCTCCCATCCCAACGTGGTCGCGGTCTACGACCAGCGCACCGACGGCGAGCACGTCTTCCTGGTGATGGAGTACGTCCCGGGCCGCACGCTGCGCGACCTGCTCGCCGAGCGGGGCCGGCTCGGCCCGCGCGCCGCGCTGGAGGTCATGCAGCCGGTACTGGCCGCGCTCGGCGCCGCCCACCGCGGCGGCCTGGTGCACCGCGACGTCAAGCCGGAGAACGTGCTGATCACCCGGGACGGCCAGGTCAAGGTGGCCGACTTCGGGCTGGCGCGGGCCGAGTCGGCGAGCAAGATGACCAAGACCGGGCTGATCATCGGCACCGTCGGCTACCTGTCGCCCGAGCAGGTGACCTCGGGCAACGCCGACGTGCGGTCCGACGTCTACGCGGCCGGGGTGCTGCTCTTCGAGCTGCTCACCGGCTACCTGCCGCACCGGGGCGAGAGCCCCCTGTCGGTGGCCTTCAAGCACGTCAACGAGGTCGTCCCGGCGCCGTCCACGGCCGTCCCGGGGCTGCCGCCGCAGGTCGACGCGCTGGTCACCCGCGCGACGGCGAAGGACCCCGCGCACCGTCCCCAGGACGCCAACCAGTTCCTCGCCGAGGTGGCCGAGGTGCACGGCGGGCTGGCGCCCGACCTCGACCAGCGCCTCGAGGAGGCGTCCCACAACGCGACCGCGGTGCTGGAGGCCCCGGCCCCGACCCTGGCCGGCGGCGGGGCCCGCACCGCGGTGTTCGACCCGTCGGCCGCGTACGCCCCGTCGGCCGCGTACGGCCCGCCGGGCGGGACCGCGCCGCCACCGCCGCGCGGCACCGGCGACCGGATGCTCGGCGCGGCCACCGGCAAGTACGTGCTCATCGCCATCGGCGCGATCGCGGCGGTCATCCTCGGCTGGGCGATCTGGTACCAGACCTCCGGCCAGTACGACCACGTCCCCGAGCAGATCGTCGGGATGCGGCTGGCCGACGCCCGCGAGCAGCTCGAGGGCGGCGGCCTCGAGGTGCGGGTCGCCGGCAAGGTCTTCAGCGACCGGGTCCGCAAGGGCGAGGTCGTCAAGTCCGATCCCCCGGCCGGGGCGCGGGTCGCCAAGGGGCAGACCGTCACGCTGACCCCGTCCAAGGGCCGCGCCCCGAAGGACGTGCCCGACGTCGGCGGCAAGTCGGCCGACGACGCCAGGCGGGCCCTCGAGAAGGAGGGCTTCACCGTCGGCCGCACCAGCACCGCGGCCTCGCAGACCGTCGGCAAGGACCTGGTCGTCCGCACCGATCCCCCGGCCGGCGAGCAGCAGTCGCCCGACGAGCCGGTCGACCTGGTGGTCAGCACCGGCATGTCGATGCCCGGCCTGATCGACACCAACGGCGACGAGGCGGCCAACCGGCTGCGCTCGATGGGCCTGGACGTCAAGGTCGACAAACGCGACGGCGGCGGCAAGCCGCCCAACGTGGTGCTGAGCCAGGACCCGCAGCCGGGCACGGGGGTGTCCCGCGGCGACAAGGTCACCCTGGTGGTCAGCAAGCGCAACTGCGCCTTCGACGCGGGCCCGATCCAGCTCGGCTGCGACGACGACGGCGGGGGCGCCGCCGCCGTGCCGGTGCCCAACACGGTCGGGCAGAAGGTCCAGGAGGCCCGCAAGGCGCTGGAGAGCTCCGGCTTCCAGGTCAACGTCACCGGGTTCGGCGGCAACACCGTGCGGTTGCAGACGCCGGGGGGCGGCGAGGCCCCGCGCGGCTCCACCGTCACCCTCGTCCGGGGCCCCTGACCTGTCCGATCCTGTCGGGGCGGGCGGCTAGGCTGTGCCGACTATGACCTCAACGCACAGCCCCGTGGGGGGCCACGTCCCGGTGGCCGGGGGCATCGCCACGGGCGGCCTGAAGTACGCCGCCGAGATCGGCGCCGAGACGATCCAGGTGTTCGTGTCCAACCCGCGCGGCTGGGCCCTGCCCGAGGGCAAGCCCGCCGAGGACGCCAGGCTCCGCGAGCGCGACGACGTCCCCGTCTACGTGCACGCCCCGTACCTGGTCAACTTCGGCTCGCCCAGCGAGGAGACCCTCGCCAAGTCGCTGCGGACCGTCCGGCACTCGCTGCTGCGCGGCCACGCCATCGGCGCCCGCGGCGTCGTCGTGCACACCGGGTCGGCGGTCAGCCAGACCTACGACGAGGCCATGGCGCAGGTGCACGAGCACGTGCTGCCGCTCCTGGAGGAGATCCCGGACGACGGGCCCGACCTGCTGCTGGAGCCGATGGCCGGGCAGGGCGCCATGCTGTGCGCCAAGGTGCAGGACCTCGGCCCGTTCTTCGAACGGCTGGAGCACCACCCCAAGCTCGGGGTGTGCTTCGACACCTGCCACGCCTTCGCCGCCGGGCACGACCTGGCCGCGCCGGACGGCGTCCAGGAGACCATGGACGCGCTCACCGCCACCGTCGGCGAGGGGCGGCTCAAGCTGATCCACGCCAACGACTCCAAGGACGCCTGCGGCTCGGCCAAGGACCGGCACGAGAACATCGGCGCCGGGCAGATCGGCGAGAAGCCGTTCGCCGCGCTGTTCCGGCACCCCGCGGTGGCGGGCGTGCCGTTCGTGATCGAGACGCCCGGACGGAGCGCCGAGCCGCACCGCGCCGACATCGACGCCCTCAAGCGCCTCCGCGACGGCTGAGGCCCGGGGCCGGGCTCTCCCACCCCCAGGCCCGGGGCCTCTCGTACGCCCGCCGCGGCCCGTCCCTCTCGGACGGGCCGCGGCGGTGTCATGCGTAAAAAAGAGCTCGGACGCTGCTGGACAACCCCCCGACTGTCCAGCAGCGCCCGAGCTGCTGGTCGCCGGATCCCACCCCCCCGGTACGGGATCCGGCGACTTACGACCCGGCGGACGACTCGCGTGCGCCGGATCTCCAGATGTGCTCTTGTCGGGGTCTTCGCGCCGGCGGGCGTCGATCCGCCCTGCCGCCGCCCGCTCCCCCGAAGCGGTGGTGCGTGTGGTGCCACTGAGAACACTAGAGGTCATGCCACCGCCTCCGGGGGGTGGAAACGCCACCCTCGACCAACGGTGCGTAGTCAGCGCTGTACGTTGCGTAGTCGTACGGTGAGCGGTCGGTCCGGCGGGACGAGCGGTCGCCGGCCCGCCACGGGAACGGTCCACAGACTCCGGCCCCGGCCGCGTACGGTCCGTCATCGGGTCACCACGTCCTCGGGAAGGTGCAGCCGCGCCATCGCGCGGTCGGCGCGGCGCGGGATCCGCCGCCGCGTCAGCAGCGACACCGCGACCATCACCGCGAACGACAGCGGCGCGACGACCATCGCCGGCTGCGCCAGCACCATCGCCGGCCAGCCGTGCAGGGTCCGGCCGAGCAGCCGCGCCAGGCCCGCCACGACGGCCAGGCCGCCGCCCAGGACCAGCCCGGCCCCGGCCCCGGCCGGGGTCAGGCCGCGCCACCAGATGCCCAGCACCAGCAGCGGGCACAGCGAGCACGCCGAGATGCCCAGCGCCAGCGCGACCAGCGCGCCCGCGCTCTCCTGGCCGACCCGGGAGACCATGGTCAGCGGGACCGCGAGCGCGAACACCACCCCCAGGCGGAAGGCGGTGATGCCGCCGCGCCCGTTCAGGCACTGCGAGGCGGTGCCGGCGATCGCCACCACCAGCCCGCAGGAGGTGGAGATGAACGCGGCGAACGCGCCCGCTGCGATCAGCCCGGTCAGCATCGCGCCCACGGCGCCCGGCGCGAGGCGCTGCGGCAGCATGAGGATCGTCGCATCGGTGTCGCCGGTCATGAGCAGCTCGGGCGTGTAGAGGCGGCCGAGCGCCCCGTACAGGATCGGGAACACGTAGAACAGCGACAGCAGCGCCGGCACCATCGCGGCGGTCCGGCGCGCGGCCCGTCCGCAGGAGTTGGTGTAGAAGCGCATCAGGATGTGGGGCAGCCCCATGGTCCCGAGGAGGACGGCCAGCAGCGCCGAGTACGTCGCATACAGCCCGTGGTCCTCGCCGCGTCCGAACGGCATGGCCCAGGTGTCGCCGTCCTGCGCGGGCAGCCGTTCGACGTGCGGCACCGTCGCGCCCGCGGGGAAGGCGAGCTCGGTGCCCGCGCTCAGCGAGTGCCGGCCCGGGTCCAGCGCCACCCGGTCGCCGTCGTAGGCCGCGCCGTCCACCACGCCCCGCGCCGCCACCAGGACGGCCGCGGGCATCCGCACCGCCACCCCGGTCTCGACCCGGACGGTGGTGGCGCGGCCGAATCCGGGCAGCCGGTCGCCGGTCGGGTCGGCGGCGCCGTCCAGGTGCCACAGCGACAGCAGCGCCACCGCGGGCACCGCCATCGCGACCAGCTTCACCCAGAACTGCACGGCCTGGACCGCGGTGACGTTGCGCATGCCGCCCGACGTCACCAGGGCGGCGGACACGCCGACCACCAGCGCCCAGCCGATCCAGACCGGCGCGCCGGTCAGCACCCGCAGCGTGATGCCCGCGCCCCGGAACTGCGGCAGCAGGTAGAACCAGCCGATGAAGCAGACGCACGCGGTGACGATCCAGCGCACCGCGCGCGAGCCGAGCCGCCATTCGGCGAAGTCGGAGATGGTGTAGGCGCCCGAGCGGCGCAGCGGCGCGGTGACCAGGGCGAGCAGCAGGACGTACCCGGCGGTCGCGCCGATCGGCAGCCACAGCATGTCCGCGCCGTAGGCCAGCACCAGCCCGGCGCTGCCGAGGAACGCGGCGGCCGAGATGTACTCGCCGCCGATCGCCGTGGCGTTCCACAGCGGGGTGACGCCGCGGGAGGCCACCAGGAAGTCGGAGGTGGTCTGGGTGGTGCGCCGCCCGTACGAGCCGAGGACGGTCATCATGCCGAGCACGGCGACCAGCGCGATGAGCGAGGCCGCCACCGCCATCACGATCACGGCCGGCCGACCAGCCGGACGAAGTCCCGTTCGATCCGCTCGGCCCGCCGGACGTGCCGGGCCCCGGTGAGCACCCAGACCGGCTGGATGCCGAGCGCCAGCACGAGCCAGGACACCGGCACACCGTGCAGCCGGGCCCGGCAGAGCGCGGGCGTCACGTCCAGCAGCAGCGGCAGCCCCGCGACCACGCCGGCGACGATCGCGACGGTGGCCGCGGCGGCGCGGAGCTGCGCGCGGACGAGCGCCCGCGCGAACAGGGCGCCGAGCTCGGTCTGCTCGTCCAGGTCGTCGGCGATGCTCCAGCCGTCGCCGGGCGGCGGGACGGTCCCGGAGGCCACCGACCGCGCCCGGTGGGTGCGCACGCTCGACACCGCGACCCGCCGGTCCTCATTCACCGTGCTCCCCGGGCCGCCGCCCCCCGTCGCGCTCACGCTCACGGCCGGGCTCGCGCTCACGGTCGGGCTCGCGGTCGCGGTCGCCGTCCGTGTGCTCGCCGGTGCCGGGGCCCGTGCCGCGGAGATGCTCGTCGCCGCCCTGGTCGTTGTGGCGGAACCGGCGGACGAGCAGGTCGCGCACCTCGCGCGTGTGGCGGCGGCTTACCGGGAGCAACTCGTCCCCGATCTGGACGGCGGCGCGGCCCCCGTCGAAGCGGAGCTCGGTGATGTGTGCGGACGCGACGAGCGTGCTGCGGTGGATCCGGATGAACCCGGCCTCCTCCCAGCGCCGGGCGAGCGCGGCCAGCGGCATCCGGACCAGGTAGCTGCCCTCGGCCGTGTGCAACCGCACGTAGTCGCCCTGGGCCTCCACGTGCGAGACCGCCCGGCGCGACACCAGCCGGGTGCGTCCGCCCAGCTCGACCGGGATCGTCTCGTCCTCGGGCGGACGCTCCGGCGCCGCGCCGTCCCCCCCGTGGGCGGGCCGGTGCACCGCCTCGTCGACCCGCCGGACGGCTTCGGCGAGCCGCTCCCGGCGGACCGGCTTGAGCAGGTAGTCCAGCGCCCCGAGCTCGTACGCGGCGACGGCGCAGTCGTCGTGCGCGGTCACGAACACCACGTGCGGCGGCGCCGCGAACCCGGTCAGCAGCCGGGTGAAGTCCAGGCCGTCCAGGCCGGGCATGCGGATGTCGAGGAAGACCGCGTCGAGCCGCTCGCCCGCGACCAGCATCCGGGACAGGTCGCGCAGCGCCTCGGCGGCCTCCCGGGCGCCGGAGACCTGCCCGATCCGCGGATCCTCCCTGAGCAGGAAGGACAGCTCCTCGAGGGCGGGAAGTTCATCGTCGACGGCCAGCACGCGCAGCATACGAGGACCCTGTCGCGATTACCGTCCGTCCGCAATCAGAATCACAATGTGAGCACAATGCCGGGGCGGAGGTGTCAGTCCGGAAAGACCCCCGGACGGTACTTCGGCACCCGCAGGCTCACCTTGGCGCCCGCGCCCGGCGCGGTCTCGACGGTCAGCCCGTACTCGTCCCCGTACACCTGCCGCATGCGCTCGTCCACGTTCGCGAGCCCGATGCCCGCCCCGGCGCCGGTGCCCGCGCCGCCGCGCCGGTCGCGCCCCGCGCCCCCGGCCGAGAGGATCTCCGCCAGCCGCTCGGGCTCCATCCCCACCCCGTCGTCCTCCACGCTGATCGCCGCCTCTGCGCCGGAGTCGCGGGCCACGATCTTGATGTGGAACGGGGTGCGCGCGCCCTCCATCCCGTGCCGGATCGCGTTCTCGACCAGCGGCTGGAGCGACAGGAACGGCACCGCGACCGGCAGCACCTCCGGAGCGACCTCCACGCTGAACTGGAGCCGCTCGCCGAAACGGGCCCGTTCCAGCAGTAGGTAGCGGTCGATGGAGCGCAGCTCGTCGGCGAGGGTGGTGAAGTCGCGCGGGTTGCGGAAGGAGTAGCGCGCGAAGTCGGCGAAGTCGAGCAGCAGCTCCCGGGCCCGCTCGGGGTCGGTGCGGACGAACGAGGCGATCGTGGTCAGCGAGTTGTAGACGAAGTGCGGCGAGATCTGCGCCCGCAGCGCCCGCATCTCGGCCTCGGCGAGCCGGGCCCGCGAGGAGTCCAGCTCGGCGAGCTCGAGCTGGCTGGACACCCACTTGGCCACCTCCCCCACGGCCCGCACCCGTGAGGTGGACATGCCGGGGCCGTACGCCGCGAGCACCCCCTCGACCCGTCCCTCGACCGCCAGCGGCGCGACCGTGGCGACCTTGATCCGGCACAGCGGGTCATCGCAGGCGAGCAGGTCGGGGTTCACCACCCGGGGCCGTCCGGTGGCCAGCACCTGCTGTGCGTGGATCAGCGCGGACGCGGCGTGCCGGGCCTCGCCCGCCCCGTCCCAGACCAGCAGGCCGGCGGGATCGGCCGGATCGGCGGGATCCGCGCTCACCAGCGCGACCGCCTCGGCGCCGAGCAGCGACCGCAGGTGCCGCGCGGCCTTGCGCGCGGAGTCCTGGGTCAGCCCGGCGCGCAGGGACGGCGACGCGCGCGAGATCAGGTGCAGGGTCGCGAACGTGGCCTCGTCGGCCGGCGTCCCGAACCCGCGCCGGCGGGACGGGAGCCAGCGGCGCAGAACGCAGCAGCCCGCGACGGCGCCCGAGAGCACGGCGCCGGCCACGACCCCCGAAACAGGCGGTATGACCATGACGACTCACGGTAATGGCCGCCCCGTCCCGGCGCAGTGGATTCGCGCTGCCGGACAGGCGTGTCACAGCGGCGGGGCCTCGCCGTCGTCCTCCTGATAGGAGTAGCGCTGCTCCTGCCACGGATCGGCCACGTTGTGGTAGCCGCGCTCCTCCCAGAAGCCGCGCCGGTCCTTGACCAGGTACTCGATCGCGCGGACCCACTTGACGCTCTTCCACGCGTACAGGTGCGGCACGACGATGCGGATGGGGAAGCCGTGGTCGGGGCTGAGCCGCTCGCCGTCGCGGTGGGTGGCGAACATGGTCCCCTCGGCCAGGAAGTCGGCCATCCGGATGTTGGCGCTGTAGCCGTACTCCGCCCACACCATCACGTGCGTGGCGTCCGGCTCGGGCGGCGCCAGCTCGATGATCGCCGAGCCAGCCACGCCCTCCCACTCGTTGCCCGGGATGGTGAACTTGGTCACGCAGTGGAAGTCGGCGACGGCCTTGATCCGCGGCAGGGCCTCGAACTCGTCCCACGTCCAGGCGTACTGCCCGCCCGACTCGGTGGCGCCGAAGACGCGGAAGTCCCAGGTCTTGGGGCGGAACTTGGGGACCGGGCCGTAGTGCAGCACCGGCCAGCCGCGGGGAACGTACTGACCGGGCGGCAACGCCCTTGGCTCTGATGAGGGCTGATCGGGGTGGGACATGACGCGGCCATCCTGCCATCCGACGTGAGCTGAGCCATATTCGGGGTGCGGGCCGGAGGGCGCCGCCGCGGCGTCGCAATGTCCGCCATTCGGACGGAACAGGGACGGGCACCCCAGGTGGTCGCCCGATCGGCTACTCTCTCTTCCATGCGCACCGTCGTTTATTTCTTTTGGTACGACCGGCCCGGGAGGCTGGTCTGCCAGACGATGCGCTGACAGACCACAAGGCGAGAAGCCCCGGGCCGCGATGGCCCGGGGCTTTTCGTCGTTTCAGGGGTTCTTCACGGGGGTCCGCCGGACGCCCGCAGGATGAGGAGAGGCAGCAACATGGTCGTCGTCATGGCCCCGGGGGCCACCGAGGCAGATATCAAGGGCGTCGTCTCACTGGTCGAGACGGCGGGGGGCGACGCCTTCGTCAGCCGCGGGGTGGAGCGCACCATCGTCGGCCTGGTCGGGGACGTCCAGCAGTTCGGCTCGCTCAACCTGCGCGGGCTGCGCGGGGTCAGCGACGTGGTCCGCATCTCGGCGCCCTACAAGCTGGTGAGCCGGGAGAACCACGGCGAGCGCTCGGTGGTGCGGGTCGGCGGAGTCCCGATCGGGCCCGGCACGATGACCCTGATCGCCGGGCCGTGCGCGGTGGAGACCCCCGAGCAGACCCTCCAGGCCGCGCAGATGGCGCAGGCCGCGGGCGCCACGCTGCTGCGCGGCGGCGCGTTCAAGCCGCGCACCTCGCCGTACGCCTTCCAGGGGCTCGGCGAGGCCGGGCTGCGGATCCTCGCCGACGTGCGGGCCGAGACCGGGCTGCCGATCGTCACCGAGGTGGTGAACGCCGCCGACGTCGAGCTGGTCGCCTCCTACGCCGACATGTTGCAGATCGGCACCCGCAACACGCAGAACTTCGCGCTGCTCCAGGCGGCGGGCGAGGCCGGCAAGCCGGTCATGCTGAAGCGCGGGATGAGCGGCACCATCGAGGAATGGCTGATGTCGGCCGAGTACATCGCGCAGCGCGGCAACCTCGACATCGTGCTGTGCGAGCGCGGCATCCGCACCTTCGAGCGGGCCACCCGCAACACCCTGGACATCTCGGCGGTGCCGGTCGCGCAGCGGCTGTCCCACCTGCCGGTGATCGTCGACCCGTCGCACTCGGGGGGCAGCCGCGACCTGGTGCTGCCGCTGACCAGGGCGGGCATCGCGGTCGGCGCGGACGGCGTGATCATCGACGTGCACCCGCACCCGGAGACCGCGCTGTGCGACGGCCCCCAGGCCCTGGTCGACGGCGACCTGCGCGAGCTGGCCAAGCTGGTGCGCGAGCTGCCGCCCATCGTCGGCCGCGCACTCACCGAGGCCCCCGACGGCGTCCCCGCCTGACCGAGCCCGTTTGACCGCTCCGCTCCGACCGTCCCGCCCGGTCGTCCCCGCCCGGCCGTCGCCGCCCCGCCCGCTCCCGCTCGGCGGCGGCCTGCGCGGTCGTCCCCGTCCGGCCGCCGTGACCGCCCGCCCGCGCGGGCCGTCCGGTCACGGCGGCTGCTAGGGTCCGGAATATGACGTATTGGACCGCGAACTGTGGGCCGCCCCGCTCCTGACGGGGCGCGGCACCACTCCCTGAGTTCCTCCCGGCCCGGTGCGGGCATCCGCCCCGGCCGTGTTCTCCTGCGCCCCGAATCCGGATGATCCTTCCTTCCGATTCGAGCCTCAGGAGCGGTACTCCGTGTCCGTGCGCACTTCTCTCAAGCAACGCACCACCCTTTCGACCCGCCGCGCCGGCGGCGCCCGTCCGGGCGGCAGCGCCGAGATCCTCGCCGCCGCCTTCCTGTGGGGCACCGCGGGCCCCGTCTCCACCCTGGCGCCGGGCGGGGCGTCCACCGTCGGGGTCTCGTCCGTCCGGATGGTGGTCGGCGGCCTGCTGCTGTTCTCCCTCGCGGCCCTCACCTCCCGCGGGCGCGGCCTGCGGGCGATGCTGGCCAGGGACGGCCGCACCAGGGCGATGCTCGCCGTGGGCGCGGTCTGCGCCGCGCTCTACCAGACCGCCTACTACGCGGCGCTCGCCCGGACGGGGGTCGCGGTCGCGACCGTCGTCGCGCTCGGCTGCGCGCCGGCCTTCACCGGGCTGATCGCGCGGACGGGCCTGTCCCGCCGCTGGCTCGCGTCCACGGTGGGCGCGGTGGCCGGGTGCGCGCTGCTCGTGGGCGGGGGCGGCGGATCGGGCGCCGACCCGGTCGGCGTGCTGCTCGCCCTGCTGTGCGGGCTGGTCTACGCCGTGTACACCACGATCACCTCGCGGCTGATCGCCGGGGGCGAGGAGCCGCGGGCGGTCACCGGCGCGCTGTTCGGGGGCGCGGCGCTGCTGCTGGCCCCCGCGCTGTTCGTGCTGGCCCCCGGCTGGATCCTGGCCGGGACGGGGCTGCTGATCACCTGCTACCTCGGGGTGCTCACCATCGCCCTGGCGTACACGCTGTTCGCCCGGGGGCTGCGCACCACGCCGGCCGCCACCGCGACGACGCTGACGCTCGCCGAGCCCGCCGTCGCGGCGCTCATCGGGCTGACGCTGCTCGGCGAGGATCTGGGCGGGCTCGCCGCCGGCGGGCTCGCGCTGCTGGCCGCGAGCCTGGTCGTGCTGGTCGTCTGAGAAATTGGTCTGAACCACTCGCCAGGGCCGGGCACGGCGGGGATGATGTCCGGCATGACAACGGGCGATGGGGACGCCGGCGGCCGGCTGTTCCCCGATGACCTGGACGGCGTCGATCCGGTGGCCGCGGTGATCCTCGCCGACGCCTGCCGCGCCATCGCCGCCTACCCGGACCTGGTCGCGGTGGGCGCGCTGTTCACCGCGGCCGAGCGGGTCCCCGGCGGATGGCGGATCGTGTGCGACTGCGATCCGGTCCCGCAGGGCGCGCGGGAGCTGCTCGGCTTCCATCTGGACGACCTGGCGGCCCCGGCCGGCGGCGCGGCCGGGCGCGAGCTGCGGGCCATGGCCGGGGCGGTGCAGGACGAGGCGCGCGACGAGGTGACCGCGGCCGGACGGCGGTTCCGCGTGGTGCGGATCGAGCAGCTCGTCCGCACCGGCCCGGACGGCCCCGAGCCGCCCCGTCCCACCGATCTCGACCCGCGCCCCGGCGCGGACGGCCGGGGCGGCATGGGCGGCGCGGGCGGCATGGGCGGCGGGCTCGGACGCCTCGACGGCCTGCTGCCCGACGAGCAGCACGCGCCCGAGATCGCCACGGCCGAGCTGCTGTGCCAGGTGCTGGACGCCGCGGCCCGCGTGGGGCCGGAGCCGTCCGGAGCGTTCCTGACGCCGCTGTCGCTCGCGCCCGCGTTCACCGTCGCCGAACGGTACGAGGGGCGCTGGCGGCCGGTGGGCCGGCTGCACGGCACGCCGGGACTGGCCCGCGACGCGCTCGCCACCTACTTCCGGCACGTGGTGCCCGCGGTGGAGCGGCCGGACGGCGCCGACCTGGCCGGCTACGCCGAGGCCGCCGGCCTGATGTCCGACGGGAGCCGCCGCAACGGCATCGAGGTCGCGGGCCGCCGGTTCCGCGTCGTGCGGATCGAGCGGATCACCCTGATGGGCCCGGACGGACCGGAGCCGCCCCGTCCCACCGACTTCGACGCCCGCTAGCGTCCGGGGCGCGGCCCGGAGGCAGGGGCCGCTCTCCCGGATCGGCGGCCGGGACCCGTGCCAGGGGCAGGGGCAGGGTCCGGGTCAGGAGGCGGCGTCGTCGCCGTAGACCGGGCGGTGCTCCTGCACGGACTCGGCGAGCCGGTCGGCCAGCTCGCCCACGTCGAGCCGCTTCTCGATCTGGCGGAGGTCGTCGATCTTGGCCTTGGTCTCGGCCCGCCGCGGGGCCAGCATGGTGCAGCAGTCCTCGTCGGGCAGCTCGGAGATCGACAGGGTCGAGATCCGGCGCGCCTGGTCCATGATCTCGACCTTGTCCATGCCGACCAGCGGGCGCAGGATGGGCAGCTCGACCGCGTCGTCCAGCGCGGTGATGTTGGTCAGCGTCTGGCTGCTGACCTGGCCGAGCGCGTCCCCGGTGATCAGCGCGGAGCCGCGCAGCCGGCGGGCCAGCACCTCGCCGGTGCGCAGCATCAGCCGGCGCTGCGCGATGACCGCGAGCCGGTCCGCGCCCGACGACTTGATCTGCTGCTGGGCCTTGCCGAAGGGCACCACGAACAGCCGCGAGCCGCCCTGGAACTTGTCGAGCTCGCGGACCAGCGCGTACGCCTTGTAGATCGATTCCGGCCCGGTGAACGGCATCCCGGAGAAGTGCAGGTAGTCGACCCGCAGGCCGCGCCGCATCATCCGGTAGGCGGCCACGGGCGAGTCGATGCCGCCCGACATCAGCACCAGGGCCCGGCCGCTCATCCCGACCGGCAGCCCGCCCTGGCCGGCCAGTCCGCCGGAGTAGACGAACGCCTCGTCGCGGTCGATCTCGATCGACAGCGTGTGGTCGGGGTTCTTGAGCCGGACCGGCAGCCCGTAGGCGTCGGCGATCCGGCCGCCGACGAGCCGGTCGAGCTCGGTGGAGGTCAGCGGGAAGCGCTTGTCGCGCCGGCGGGACCGCACCGCGAAGGTGCCCGAGCGCCCCTCCATCAGCTCCAGCGCGGCGCGCTCGACGCTCTCCACGTCCTTGCCGACCCGCCAGGCGCGGTGCGCCCACACGATGCCCATGACGTCGGTGATGCGCTGGGCGAGGCGGTCGACGGTGACGACGTCGGCGTCCTTGGTGCGGACGATGAACACGCCGTGGCGGCGGATGACGTCGACCCGCGCGATCGACCGGACCGCCGCGCGCACGTTGTCGGCGAGCCGCCGCTCGAACAGCTCGCGGTTCTTGCCCTTGAGGACGACCTCGCCCAGCTTGATCAGCACGCACGGCTCGCCGCCGACCGGCGACCGCTCCGGGACGACTGCGGCCGGGACGTCGAGCGTGGTCATGCGGGGTCCTCCTGGTGGGGGTGGGTCTCGCTCCGCGACGCGGAGGGGTGCCGGCCTCTAGTGTGGCCCACAGTTCGCAACGCCGCGACCCATCATGCTGTTCCCCGTCCGAGGTGGACGGGGAGGCGCGAAAGGGGACGCCCCGGAGGCCCTGTGCGGGCTCCGGGGCGTCCCCGTGGTCGGCATCCGCGGCCGGTGTTCCGTGGCCGGTGTTCCGTGGCCGGCGCCTCCGTGATCGGCGTCACGTGGGCGGCGGCGCGGCCGGGGTGCTCAGCCGAAGAAGACCTCGGCCTCGGCGTAGCGTCCCGGCGGGACGGTCTTGAGCTCCTTGGTGGCCTCGTCGAGCCCGACGCGGACGATGTCGGTGCCCTGGAGGGCGACCATCTTGCCGAAGTCGCCGTCGCGCACCGCGTCGATGGCCTGGAGGCCGAAGCGGGTGGCCAGCACGCGGTCGAACGCGCTGGGGGTGCCGCCGCGCTGGATGTGCCCGAGCACGGTCGCGCGGGCCTCCTTGCCGGTGCGCTTCTCGATCTCGTCGGCGAGGGCCTGGCCGATGCCGCCGAGCCGGACGTGGCCGAACGCGTCGCGCTCGCCGGTCTGGAGCTCCATCTGGCCGTCCATCGGGTGCGCGCCCTCCGACACCACGATGATCGGGGCGTAGCGGGTCTTGAACCGGCTCTCCACGTACTCCACGACCTTGCCGATGTCGAACGGCCGCTCGGGGATGAGGATCACGTTGGCGCCGGCGGCCATCCCGGCGTGCAGCGCGATCCAGCCCGCGTGCCGGCCCATCACCTCGCAGATCAGCGCCCGGTGGTGGCTCTCGGCGGTGGTGTGCAGCCGGTCGATCGCCTCCATCGCGATGTTGACCGCGGTGTCGAAGCCGAAGGTGAGGTCGGTGGCGTTCAGGTCGTTGTCGATGGTCTTGGGGACCCCGATCACGTTGACGCCGTTGGCGTACAGCTCGCCGGCGACGCCGAGGGTGTCCTCGCCGCCGATGGCGATCAGCGCGTCCACCCCGAGCCCGGCCAGGTTGTCCTTGATCCGCTCGACGCCGCCGTCGACCTTGATCGGGTTCGTCCGGGACGACCCGAGGATGGTGCCGCCGCGGGGCAGGATGCCGCGCACGGCCTGCACGTCGAGGGCCACGGTGTCGCCCTCCAGCGGGCCGCGCCAGCCGGACCGGAAGCCGACGAACTCGTACCCGAAGACCTGCACGCCCTTGCGCACCACGGCGCGGATGACGGCGTTCAGACCGGGGCAGTCCCCGCCTCCGGTCAGCACTCCGACGCGCATGCCCTCTCCCTCTCCTGACACCGGGCTCCTCCCTCGACTGGTGCGGCCAGCCTAGTAGCCGGGGGTCGGTCGCACCGAGCATTCGGTGATCACCCCGGCGTGCCGCATTGGTCTAGACCATAGTGCGCCGGGGGCCGTCCGGCCCCCGATTCCTCAACGGGGCAGGGCCGGGGCGAGCACGCGCACGCGTCCGAGGACCTGGACCGCGAGACCGCCCGGGACGCGCCGCACGGCCGCGCGCCGGCGGCGTGGCGCGCTCGCGCCGTCGTAGGCCCAGCGCGCCTCGGTCAGGGCCAGCTCCCTCGCCGCGGACGGCGACAGCCCGGCGCGGTGATCGCGGGCGAAGTCCCAGGCGTCGCGGACGGACCCGCTGGTGGGCCGCTCGGCCGCCCACCGGGCGAACGCGTCGTCCCAGCCGTCGCCGAACGAGCCGGCCAGCAGGGGCCACGCGCGGGCGACCTCCCCGGCCCGCTTGCGCAGGATGCTCCGGGCCGCCGCCCCGACATCGCCGGGATCGAAGCCGGCGGGCAGCGGCCCTCCAGCGGTCATCGCGCGGACGAGCGCCTCCTGCGCGGCGGCCAGCCCGGCGTCGAGAGGCCCGCCGTCCGGGTCCGCGACGTCCGGCCCCGCGCCGTCCGGGCCGGTCACGTGACCGCCGCCATCCCGGCGGCGTCCGCGATGGCGTCGAGCTCGGCGCGCAGCTCGCCGGCGGGCGGGTAGCGGCCGTCGCGTTCGAGCAGGAAGCCCGGTGGACGATGCCGTCCGCACAGCTCCGCGATCAGGTCGAGGACCTCCGCCAGCACCGGCGCGGTGTGGGTGTCGTGATACCGCCCGCCCTGCTGGACGCCCCCGGCGACGTGGCAGTACGCGACCCGCTCGAGCGGGAGCCGGTCGAGCAGCGCGAGGGGGTCCTCGCCTCGGTTGCGGGCGTTGGCGTACACGTTGGCGACGTCCAGCAGGAGCAGCGCGCCGGTGCGTTCGAGCAGCTCGGTGAGGAAGTCGCCCTCCTCGTACTCGGCGTCCGGCCAGTCGAACAGCGCCGCGATGGGCTCGACGGCCAGCGGCACCGGCAGCTCGGCGCGCGTCCGGCGGATGTTGGCGGTGAGCACGTCCAGCGCGGCCCGGGTCCGCGGCACGGGCAGCAGGTGCCCGGCCTCGACGCCGCCCGCCCGGACGAACGCGACGTGCTCGCTGACCAGCGGCGCCCCGAGGGCCTGCGCGCATCCGGCCAGGTGCGCGACCCGTCCGGCCTCGACGGGCTCCGCACCGCCCAGCGACAGCCGCACCCCGTGCGGGACGACCGCCACGCCGCGCTCGCGCAGGGCGACCAGGTCGCGCGGCGGGTGGTCGAGGTGGACCGACTCGGCCACCACCTCGGCGAAGCCGAGACCGGGAAGCGCGCTCACGAACCCCGAGATCTCGGGCCGCCACCCGATCCCTGAATCGCGGGCCGGGTTCGGTTAGTCCTCTTGGTCGAGGCCCTTCTCGATGGCGTAGCGGACGAGCTCGACCCGGTTGTGCAGCTGGAGCTTGCCGAGGGTGTTCTGGACGTGGTTCTGGACGGTGCGATGGGACAGCACCAGGCGCTGCGCGATCTGCTTGTAGGTGAGGCCCTTGGCGACGAGGCGGAGCACCTCGGTCTCGCGGTCGGTCAGGCGGGGCGCGTCGTCCTCCTCCCGGCGCGGGGCTGCGGCGAGGCGCCGGTACTCGCCGAGGACGAGGCCGGCCAGGCCGGGGGTGAAGACCGCGTCGCCGTCGCCGGTGCGCCGGACCGCGTCGAGGAACTCCTCGCGCGCGGCGGACTTGAGCAGGTAGCCGGTCGCGCCGGCCTTGACCGCCTCCAGGACGTCCTGCTGCTCGCCGCTGGCCGAGAGCACCAGGACCCGGACGGGCGGGTCGGCCGCGACCAGGTGGCGGGTCACCTCGACGCCGCTGATGTCGGGAAGCTGGAGGTCGACGACCGCGACCCGCGGCCGGGCCGCGGCGGCGATGCGGACCGCGGTGCGCCCGTCGCCGGCCGTCGCCACCACGTCGTGCCCGGCCTCGGCCAGGTCGCGGGCGACCGCCTCGCGCCACATCGGATGGTCGTCGACGACCATCACCCTGAGGGGAACGTCAGTCACGCCGCCCACCCTACGGCCGATCGGCGCGGGCGCCGGGCACGGTCATCTCGATCTCGGTGCCCTCGCCGGGCGCGGACACGATCGAGACCGTCCCGCCCAGGTCGCGGATCCGGCCCCGGATCGACTGGACGACGCCGAGCCGCCCGTCGGCCGCGGCCTCCTCGAGGCGGCCCGGCGGCATCCCGGGGCCGTCGTCGCGGACGCTCACCGTCACCTCGCCCGCGCCGTCCTCCAGCAGCACCCACGCGCGGGCGGCGTCGCCGGCGTGCCGGCGGACGTTGTCGAGCGCCGCCGCCACCGCGGCCTCGATCTCCCGCGCCGCCGCCTCGGGCAGCGCGACGGCGCTGGCGGGCGTCGACACCGTGACGGACGTGGACGCGTACCGGGTGAGCAGCGGGCACAGGTCGGCCGGGCGCCCGCCCCCGGGACCGGACGGCGGCGGGAGCACGGCCGAGGGGGCGCCGCCGATCAGCGCGCGCAGCGCCGCCTCCTGCTCCCCCGCCAGGCGGCCCAGCTCGGCCGCCTCGCCGCCCAGCTCGCCGCCGCGCCGCTGGACCATCGCCAGCACCTGGAGCACCGAGTCGTGGATGCGGCGGGCCAGCCGCTCGCGCTCGCGGGTGGCCGACTCCAGCTCGACCGCGCGGGCCAGCCGCGCCTCGGCCTGGAGCGCGAGCTTGACCACGTGCCCGACCACCAGCCCGGCCAGGAACAGCAGCACCACGCCGTTGATCGTGGTGGGCGTCGCCCCGTGCGAACCGGCCAGGACGTGCACCAGCAGGTTCGCCGCGGCCAGCACGCCCGCGGCGGCGATCCCGTAGCGCTTGCCGCCGGACACCGCCCAGGACAGGATCGCGGCGGCCACCCAGGAGACCGGCAGCGTCGGGTTGCCGTCGGACAGGTTGCCGGACGTCTCCACCCATGCGGTCGCGATGAGGCAGCCGGCCGTCACCGCCATGTCGGCGGCCAACAGCGGCCATCCCCGGCGGCGCGGAACGGCGAAGGCGAACATGGCGTACGCCGTCCAGGCCGTCATCACGGCGAGCACGGCCCAGCCGCCCATCGGGTGCCGGTAGCCGCCGGAGTTCTTGACGATCAGGATGGCGGCGTAGCCGAGCGCGGCCCACCGGTAGACGGCGACGGCGCGCCACAGCGCCGCCTCCAGCCCCATCCCGGCCCCCGCGCTCAGTCGTCCTCGTCGCCGGGCCGCGGCGGCCGGCCGGCCATCTCGGCCTTGACCTCGGCGGCGTACCGGTCGACGTACTCCTGCCCGGACAGCTCCCGGATGGCCTGCATGATCTCGTCGGTGATCTTGCGCAGCACCTCCGGGTCGTCCTCCCGGCCGTAGTGCCGGGAGAAGTCCAGGGGCGCGCCGAACCGGACTCCGGGACGGATGCCGAACCGCGGCAGCGACCGGCCGGGCGGCATCAGCTCGAAGGTGTTGATCATCGCCATCGGCACCACCGGCACCCGCGACTGGAGCGCCAGCCGCGCCACCCCGGTCTTGCCCCGGTAGAGCCGCTCGTCGGGGGCGCGGGTGCCCTCGGGGTAGATGCCGAGCAGCTTGCCCTCGTCCAGGATCCGCAGCCCGGTCCGCAACGCCGCCTCCGCCGCCGACCCGCCGGTCCGGTCGACCGGGACGACGCCGACGCCGGTGAAGAAGGCCTTGCTGATCAGGCCCTTGATCCCCTTGCCGGTGAAGTACTCGCCCTTGCCGATGAAGAAGATCGGGCGCATCAGCGGCAGCGGCCCGAAGAAGTGGTCGGCGAACGACAGGTGGTTGCTGACCAGCAGCGCCGGGCCCTTCTTGGGGACGTTGCCCATGCCCGAGTTCCGCGGCCGCCATCCGAGGTACATGACGGGCGAGAGGACGATCCTGAGCAGGATCCAGAACCAGAGCATGCGACACCTTCCTCCGGCCGCGTGTGCAGCGGCGAGCACGTTCGAGATCCCCGACAGACGGGAGATGATGGGACATCTTTCCATCCCATGCCGTGCCTGCCTACGGCCTGCCCACAGCCTGCCACGCACCGGCGCGGACGGGCACGTCCGGCGCGGGCGCGCGGGCACGTCCGGCGCGGGCGCGCGCGGGAGCCCGCGAAGGGGCGGGCGGGCCCGGGGCCGCGGAAGGGCCGGGATGAACGTAGGCTCTGAGCGGGAAATCACAATCGGGTGCGCCCTGGGGCTTGTCCCGGGCGGCGCAGCGAATACCGTGGGACACACGTTTCGGGGTGTCCGGAGCGTCGCGCGCATCGCGGGCGGCGCCGCCGGGCACACGTCAATGGGGGAGCGGAGGCCGTCATGCCGGTGCTGTCGGTCACGCCGCAGTCGTCGAAGGAGCCGGCTCCGTGAATCGCCGTGGCAATGGACTGTCAGCGGAGACCTACGCCCCGCTGGTCGACCTGGCGCCGCATCTGGCCGACGCCATGCTGGCCGCGCTGCGCGACGCCGGGGTCGCCGCGTACGCCACCGCCCCCAACGGGCTGGTCGACCTGACCGGTGAGGCCGCCACCGGCGACGTGCTCGACCGGCTCTACGTCGACGTCGACATGAAGCCGGCCGCCGAGTCCATCCTGCGGGCCCACCTGGCCCGGTTGCGCGACGCCGGGGGACGCGGGTCCGAGGGCGAGCGGCCCGACGGCGACCTGGCCGAGCCCGCGCCGCGCGACGACCAGCTCGATCAGCTCGACCCGTTCGACGCGCGCGACGCCGACGGCACGCCGCCCGGCTCCGGCGACTCCCCCACCGGAACCGCCGAGCGCGACGAGGACGCCATCTGGGCCGAGATCGTCGCGGGCTACGACAGCGTCCCCGAGGGCGACCGCGTCCCCTGGCCCGACCAGGAGAACATCCACGAGCCGCCCAAGCCGCCCGAGGAGGGCGACGACCGCACCGGCCGGATCCCGCGGGCCCGGGTGATCAAGCCGGCCGAGCCCGCCGAGCTCCCGCCGGACGAGGACGAGGGCCACTACGTCCCGCCGCCGCCCCCGCCGCTGCCGGCCGCCGACCCGCTCACCAAGGGCGCGTGGATCGCGCTGGTCGGCGGCCCGGTCTACCTGCTGATCACCGTCATCCTCGACTGGGACGTGCCCGGCTGGGCCGCGTTCCTGGCGGTCGCGGCGTTCATCGGCGGGTTCGTGACGCTGGTGCTGCGGATGGGCGACGAGCCCCGCGATCCCGACGACGGCGCCGTAGTCTGACCCCGTTCGACCCCGTTCGACCCCGTCCGGCCCGTCCGGCCCCGTCAGGGCAGGCGCAGGTCGGCCACGACGGGGCGGTGGTCGGTCGCCGCCAGGTAGTCGGCGCGCAGCGCGGCGTCGTCCGGGACGCCGCAGCCCACCACCCCGATCGCGGGATCGAGGAACACGCCGTCGATGCGCCTGCGCGGATCGCGGGCCGAGAACGTCTCCTCAAGCCCCACCGGCGCGACGGCGCGGGCGTCCTGGAACCGGCCGGTGAGCAGCGTCCACGACGCGCCGCCCGGCTCCTCGTTCACGTCGCCGGCGAGCACCACGGGCGCGTCGTGGCGGCGGCCCGCCCGGTCGAGCAGCGCGATCACCTGGCCGGTGTGCTCGCGGCGCGGTCCGTCGGCGAGGTCGAGATGGGTGCTGGCCGCGATCAGCCGGCCGGGCGGCCCGTCCCGGCCGTCCGGCTCCGGGATCTCCAGCACGGCGACCGCCAGCGCCCGCCGGTGCAGGCCGGGGACGCGGCTGAGGAGGTGGAACTCGCGGGCGAGGCCGCGGACCCGCGGCGCCGCCAGGACGGCGAGGCCCGCCGCCCGGCGGCCCGCCACGACCCGCAGCCCGCAGTCCCGCGCCAGCGCGCGCCGCCTGCCGCGCCAGCCCCGGAACCGCGGCACCTCCTGGAGGCACACCACGTCCGGCGCGAGCGCGCGGACGACCCGGGCCACCGCGGCCGGGTCGTCGCGCAGCGACCGGATGTTGTAGCCGAGCACCCGGACCGGCGGCCCCATCGGGTCAGATCCTGGCCAGGTCGGCCGCGCCGACGATGCCGGCGTCGGAGCCGAGCTCGGCGATCCGGATCTGCGGGGTCGGCCGGTGCCCGCGCCCGGTGAGCGCCGCCCCGAACGCCTGCCGGATCGGGTCGAGCAGCAGGTCGCCCGCGTCCGATAGCCCGCCGCCGATGATGAACGCCCCCGGGTCGAGGATCGCCGACAGGTCGGCCAGCCCCTGGCCCGCCCACTGCGCCACCGACCGGAAGCACTCCAGCGCCGCCGGGTCGCCCTCGCGGGCCGCCTGGGTGACCTCCGGGCCGCTGATCCCCTCGGGCCGCCCCCCGCCGAGCTCCAGCAGCCGCCCGGCCATCGCGGGCGCCACCCTGGCCAGGTCGCGGGCCTCGTGCACGAGCGCGTTGCCGCTGGCGTACTGCTCCCAGCAGCCGCGGTTGCCGCAGCCGCAGCGGCGGCCGTCCGGGACGACCCGGAAGTGGCCGAACTCGGCGCCGATGCCGAACCGGCCCCGGTACAGCTCGCCGTTGATGATGATGCCGCCGCCGATGCCGGTGCCGAGGGCGATCAGGACGATGAAGTCCTCGCCCCGCCCGGCGCCGAACCGCGCCTCGCCCCAGGCGGTCGCGTTGCCGTCGTTCTCGACCACCACCGGCAGCCCGACCCGCTCCTCGACCTTCTTCTTGATCGGCTCGTCGCGCCAGGCCAGGTTGGGCGCGAACAGCACGGTGGAGCGCGTCTCGTCGACGAAGCCGGCCGAGCCGAGGCCGACCGCGACCACGTCCGCGTACTTGCCCTTGAGCAGGTCGACGACCTCGGCGATGACCTCGGCGGTCTCCGCGGGATTGGTGGAGGGCGTGGGTCGCCGCACCTTCTCCAGGATCGTGCCCCGGTCGTCGATGACTCCCGCGGCCACCTTCGTGCCGCCCACGTCGACGCCGATGGTCAGGGCCATGTACGGTTCCTCCTCCTCGCGGCGCCCCACCGGACCCCGCCGTTGCCCTACCCGATGCCGACGGGATCCTCACCGGTGGCCGAGGCCCAGGCCCCGCCCGCGCCCGGATCCGGATCGGCGTCCGGGCCGGTGTCCGCGGCCGGGCCGGTGTCCGCGTCCGGGGCCGTCGCCCGGGCCCACACGTCGCCGCCCCGGCCGCCGGGAGCGCTCCAGGCGCCGGCCGCGCCGCCGACGCGGCGGCACAGGGCGTCCAGGAGCTTGACGGCCTCGCCGAGGACGTCGCCGGGCTGCTCGGTCATGAGAACAATTCCATCCGTTGTCGGCGTGAAACGGTACCGCCCGCCGGGCGCGCCGCGCTTCACTCAGCCCTCGACGTGTCGTTTCAGGCCCTTGAGCGCCGAGTCGGTGATCCGCTTCTCGCCCTTGCGCCGGACCATGCCGATCATCGGGACCCGGACGTCCACGGCCAGCTCGTAGGTCACCTCGGTCACGTCCGCCGCGCCGCCGGCCGCGGCCAGGGTGTACGAGCCGTGCAGCCCGGTGACCACCGTGCCCTTCTCGACCAGCTCCCAGTGGACCGCGTCGTCGCCGTCCCAGGTGTAGGCCAATCCGACGGTGTCGCTGAACGGGCCGCCGTCGAACGTCAGCCGGCCCCGGGCGGCCCGGCCGTCCGGGCCGGTCTCCTGCACGGTGAACTCGCGGATGCCGCCGGCCCAGTCGGGATAGGCCGCCAGATCGGCGATCACCGCCATGATCTCGGGTTTCGCCGCCTCGATGGTGATGGTGGAACTGGTGCGGTCGGCCATCGTCGCGCTCCTGTCGTCGGGAAGGGATCTCTCACACCGTCAGCGTGAAGGGCACCCCGCTGGCCCGGAAGTGCCCGACGTTGACGCACTCGGTACGGCCGATGCGGATCCGCCGGGCGAGGGGCTGGTGCACGTGGCCGAACAGCACGTACCTCGGCTGGGTGCGGCGGACGGCCTCCAGCACCGCCTCGCTGCCCCGCTCGAACCTGCGCGCCACGGTGTCGTACAGCAGTTCGGGGACGGCGGGCGGGATGTGGCAGCACAGCACGTCGACCTCGCCGACGGCGGCGACCTTGGCCGCGTAGGTCTCCTCGTCCAGCTCGTAGGGGGTGCGGTACTCGGTGCGCAGCCCGCCGCCGACGAACCCGAAGCGCAGCCCGCCCAGCTCGGCGACCTGCCCGTCCAGCACATGGTGGCCCTCGCGCAGGTGCGCGCCCCACATGCGCGGGATGTCGACGTTGCCGTAGGTGAGGTAGGCCGGGGTCGGCATCGCCGCGAACAGCTCGGCGTACTGCCGGTCGACGGCCCGCTCGATGTGCGGCCAGGAGCCGCCCTCCAGCGAGTCCCACAGGGAGCGGGAGAACTCGCGGGCCTCCTCGAAGCGCTTGGCCGTGCGCAGCGCGATGAACCGGTCGGCGTTCTTCTGGCCGAACAGGTCGGCGAAGATCCCGCGGGCGTGGTCGGAGTAGTCGATGAACAGGATCAGGTCGCCCAGGCAGATGAGAACATCCGCCCCGTCGCCCGCGCGCTTGAGGTCCTCCGCGCGGCCGTGGACGTCGCTCACCACATGGATCCGCATGAACCGACTCTAATGGGACGCGCCCGCGGCGGCGGCGACGAGGGCGCGCCACTCGCCGACGAGCGCGGCGTCGACCGGCGCCTCCCAGGCCCCGTCCGGACGGACCGCGGTGCCGACGTGGAAGGCGGTGACGCCCGCGGCGGCGAGCACCGCGACGTGCTTGCGGCGCAACCCGCCGCCCGCCATGATCAGGGCCGCCGCGTCCGGGCTCTCGGCGGCCCGCCTGACCAGCACCTCCAGCCCCGCCCCGACGCCCCTGGCCGACCCGGCGGTGAGGACGGTGCCGGGCGCGCCGGGCAGGTCGCGGACGGCCTGCCAGGCGGCGGCCGGGTCGGACGCGTGGTCCAGGGCCCGGTGGAACGTCCATGGCAGCGGGGCGGCGGACGCGGCGAGCCCGGCGGTCGCGGCGGCGTCGATCCGCCCCGACGGGCTCAGGAAACCGAGCACGAATCCGTCGGCGCCTGCCGCGGCGAGGTCGGCGGCGGCGCGGCGCAGCCGGTCCAGCTCGGCGGCGGTGGTGCCGAACCCGGCGTTGGCGCGCAGCATCACCCGCATCGGCAGGGAGGTGACCTCCCTCATGCCGGCGACCACCTCGGGGTCGGGGGTCAGCCCGTCGGCGGCCATGTCGGCGGCGACCTCGATCCGGTCGGCGCCGCCCTCCTCGGCGGCCCGCGCGTCGGCGGGCGTCAGTGCGATCACTTCCAGCAGTGCCAAGGGGGTTCTCCCGGGTCAGGTCGGAGCCGCCGGAGTCCTGCCCGAGCCCGGCCCGTCAAGGGTAGGCGCAGGGCTCCCCGCGCCCGGCGGGGACGCGGAGACTTGCCCCGTCCTTGACCGGCGGCGCCCGGCGGCGCGCACCGGCCGGACTTTGCTACTCACGGGTATCATCGGGTCGCGGGGAGCCTGTAGCGTCGTCCCCGCCATCCGCACAGATCAATCGAGGAGTGGGCCGTGCGCGAGTTCAGCGTCCCCCCGATGGTGGAGGTCTCCGACGCCACCAACCTGACCGACGCACCGTTCGCCCGAGCCGCCGAACGGCCCGGCACGATCGTGCTGCGCCGCCGGAACGAGGCCGGCACGGCCTGGCGGGCCGTGACCGCCCGCGACTTCGCCGCGGAGGTGACGCGGGTCGCCAAGGGCCTGGTCGCCGCCGGGATCGAGCCGGGCGACCGGGTCGCGCTGATGTCGCGGACCCGCTACGAGTGGACGGTCCTGGACTACGCGATCTGGGCCGCGGGCGCCGTCGCCGTCCCGATCTACGAGACCTCCTCCGCCGAGCAGATCCAGTGGATCGTCGGCGACTCGGGCGCCCGCGCGGTGTTCGCCGAGACCGCCGCGCACCGGGCCGCGATCGAGGGGGTCCGGGACGCGCTCCCGGACCTCGCGCACCTCTGGGGCATCGACGACGGCGGCGCCGACGCCGTGGCCGCCCTCGGCGCCGGGCTCGGCGACGAGGTGGTCGAGGAGCGGCGCCGGTCCCGCACCGCCGGCGACGTCGCCACGCTCGTCTACACCTCGGGCACCACCGGCCGCCCTAAGGGCTGCGAGCTGACCCACGGGAACCTGGTGTCGACCGCCCGCAACGCGATCCAGGGCGCGATCTCCGAGGTCGCGGTCGACGGCAGCTCGACGCTGCTCTTCCTGCCGCTCGCGCACGTGTTCGCCCGGCTGATCGAGGTCGCCTGCGTCGAGGGCGGCATCGTGCTCGGCCACAGCGACATCGCGGGCCTGCTGCCCGACCTGGCCACCTTCCGGCCGACCTTCCTGCTGGCCGTGCCGCGCGTCTTCGAGAAGGTCTACAACGGGGCCGAGCAGAAGGCCGCCGCCGACGGCAAGGGCAAGATCTTCCGCGCCGCCGCCGACACCGCGATCGCCTACAGCCAGGCCCTGGACTCCGGCGGCCCCGGGCTCGCCCTCAAGGCCCGGCACCGCGTCTTCGACGTGCTGGTGTACCGGAAGCTGCGCGCCGCCGTCGGCGGGCGGGTGCAGTACGCGGTGTCGGGCGGCGCCGCCCTCGGCGAGCGGCTCGGCCACTTCTTCCGCGGCGTGGGCATCACGATCCTGGAGGGGTACGGGCTGACCGAGACCACCGCCCCGGCCAGCGTCAACCGGCCCACCGCGATCCGGATCGGCACCGTCGGGCGGCCGATCCCGGGCGTCACCGTCCGGATCGCGGACGACGGCGAGGTCCTGATCAAGGGCGTCAACATCCTGCGCGGGTACTGGAACAACCCGTCCGCCACCGAGGAGTCCCTGGCCGACGGCTGGTTCCACACCGGCGACCTCGGCTCGCTGGACGCCGACGGGTACCTGGCCATCACCGGACGGAAGAAGGAGATCCTGGTCACCGCGGCGGGCAAGAACGTGGCGCCCGCCCCGCTGGAGGACCGGCTGCGGGCCAGCCCGCTGATCAGCCAGTGCCTGGTCGTCGGCGACGGCCGCAAGTTCATCAGCGCGCTGATCACGCTGGACGAGGAGGCGCTCGGCCCCTGGAAGCGGCAGCACGGCAGGCCGGACGCGATGACCGTCGACGAGCTGCGCCGCGACCCCGCCCTGATCGCCGAGATCGACGCGGCCGTGGCCGGCGCCAACGCGTCGGTCTCGCACGCCGAGGCGATCAAGAAGTACGAGATCCTCGGCGTGGACTTCACCGAGGAGGCCGGGCACATGACGCCGAGCCTCAAGGTGCGCCGGCACGTCGTCATGAAGGACTTCGCCGACGAGATCGACGCGATCTACTCCTGACCCGGCGGGACGCTGAAGGACGCGGCGGGACGCGGCGGGACGCGGCGGGACGCCGTCCGGAGGGGCGGCCCGCCGCGGCCCGTGCGGGTCCTAGAGGACGGCGACGGCGTCGGCGATCGGGGTGCCGCCGTTGATCAGGTCCAGGGTCCGGTGCCGCGCGCCGGGCGCGTCCAGCAGCGCGACGATCACCGCGGCGACGTCGTCCCGGGTCACCTCGCCCCGCCCGATCGGCGGCTCGGCCAGCCTGACCCGGCCGGTCCCCGGATCGTCGGTGAGGCG